>DATGLW010000088.1:0-7890 GCA_035293965.1 Acidimicrobiales bacterium | reverse complement strand
CATCAAGGTCCATCTGAAGGGCCACTTCGCGCCTGCCCGCCACGCTTGCGCCTACTGGCGCGAGCAGAGCAAGCGGATCGGAGGCAAGGTCGACGCGTCCGTCATCAGCACGACCTCCTCGGTGGGCCTGCTCGGCAACACCGGCCAGGTGAACTACGCCGCGGCCAAGGGCGGCATCGCGATGTTCACCGTCGCGTTGGCCCAGGACATGGCGAGCTACGGGGTCCGGTCCAACGCCATCGCGCCGTCCGGGACCACCCGGCTCATCGGGATCACCCGCGGCACCGACATCGAGGCGATCCGCGAGCCAGACCAGTACGAGGGGTTCGACCCGCAGAACCCCGGCAACGTCGCGCCGCTCGCCGTGTGGCTGGCTTCGGACCTGTCGCGCCACGTCAACGGGCAGGTCTTCTTCTTCTCGCAGGGCACCCGGGTGGTCCACTTCGACCCGTGGACGCCCCGAGGCGTGGTGGGTGTGCCCGGCGGCGACCGCAAGTGGGATCCCGAGGAGCTGGGCCACGCCCTCAACACGGTGATCTTCAGGACCGAGCACGGCGGGCTGCGAGGCGGTGCCCAGTTCGGCGGCAGGAGCGCGCTCTCCCTGTAGGCGAGCCAGGCGACCTGCAAACCCTCGAGGAGGCTCATGCCGATCGACATCACCGAGCTCGTGGATCCCCGTCACACTGCCGTGGTGGTCAACGAGTGCCAGCAGGGCATCCTGGGGGAGCGCTCCGTGCTCCCCGCGGTCGCCGAGGAGACGCGCTGGGTCCTGCCCAACGTGGGTCGGCTGGTGCGCGGCGCCCGGGAGGCCGGCGCCGACGTGCTCCATGCGCTCGCTGCGCGCCGCGCCGACGGACGCGGTGCTCGTTCGGGCCTGCTCGTCGAGCGCCACGCGGGTGGCGTGGGCTCCGGGTTGACGCCCGAGGAGTTCGCGACGGTGATGCCCGAGATCGGCGTGGAGGAGTCGGACTTCGTCGTCACCCGATATGGAGGCATGGGGGGGCTCAGCGGTTCGGGCGCGGTCACGATCCTTCGCAACCTCGGGATGAGGACGCTCGTGGTCTGCGGTGTCACCCTCAACGCCGGAGTCCTGTCCATGATGATGTACGGGCTCGACGAGGGCTTCGACGTGGTGGTGGTGAGCGATGCGTCGGGAGGTTTTCCCCGGAGCTATGGCGAGGACATCCTCCGCTACACGGTGCGCCCGTTCGCTCCGATCGCCACGGTGGACGACGTGCTCGCTGCGTGGTCGGCCACCCGCCGTGGCAGGCAGGACGCACCGCCGGCTCGAGCGTCGTCCACGCGCCCGGGCCGGTAGCGAGCGCCGCGGCACGGTTGACCGGCCGCGGCGCACCGGTCCGACCTCCAGCGCCGGGGTCGCGCCGCGGCCGCCAGCTGGCCTGGCGCGGCCCAGGCGTGCCTGGGCTGCGCCAGGGTCCCGGGCAGCGGGGTCTCGATGATCCGCCGGCATCGTCGGGAAGCGGCTCCGCTGCCCCTCGTGCGTGCCATCGCCACGTGGCTCTGCGCCGCGCTGGCCGTGGCCGGCTGCGCGGCGCCTCGGGTCATTCGGAGCGAGGTGGCAGGGGGAGGGAGATCGCCGTCCTCTGTCGGGCGGCCGGCCACGGCCACCACCGTGGCTCCGACGACCGCCATGCCGCCGACGACCACCACCGAACCAGAGGAGCCCGGCTGGACGACGCTGAGCACCGGCCCGCGGGGCATCGCGATCGACGAGCGGACGGTCGTGGAGTCCGACGGCGCCCAGGTGACGGTGGCCCGCTTCCTCGCCGGCCACGTGGACTACAGCCTGCATGTCGGCAGCGAGGATCCTCCGAGAGGAGGTGCGGTCGTCGGCCCCGACTCGGGACCGGCGGTCGGCGCAGCCGAGCTGCCACTCCTCCTCGCCTGCTTCAACGGGGGGTTCCAGTCCAGTACCGGCGCAGGCGGATTCGAGGTCGACGGCCAGGTGCTGGTACCGCTCAGGGCCGGCCTGGCGAGCTTCGTCATCGACGCTGCCGGCGTCGGCCAGGTCGGCGTCTGGGGTGCGAACCTGCCGCGCCCGGGGACGGCGGTGGCGAGCGTCCGCCAGAACCTGACGCCGCTCGTGTGGGACGGCCAGCCCAACAGCCAGGTTGGCGACGTGGGGGCGTGGGGAGCCACGCTCGGGGGCCGGCCGGTGGTGGCCCGCAGCGCGCTGGGCGAGGACCTGCGGGGTGACCTCCTCTTTGCCGGCAGCATGGCCGCGCTGCCCGTCGACCTCGCCGACGCCCTTGTCGCCAGCGGCGCGACCGTGGCGATGGAGCTCGACATCAACCCGGAGTGGGTGCAGCTGGCGACGGCGACCTCGCCCGGAGGGGCGCTCGCGGCGCGGATCCCCGGGCAGGTGCGCCCGGCTGACCAGTGCCAGGTCGGATGGACGCGTGACTTCGTGGCCGTCCTGTCGGTCGGGTGAGCGAGCGCGCGAGACCGTTGCCTTCTGACACCGGTCCTGACCCTGGGCGCCCTTAGCCATTTCTTACGCGACCCATACGTGTCTCACAGCCGACCGGGGCATGGTGAGGACGAGCGAGCACCCACCGTCCGGGAGGGACGAGCGCGATGGGCGACAGAAGCGATGAGGCGGAAAACACCGGTCCGGCCCACCTCGAGGGTGCCGCTCCTCGGCCCGATGCGACAGGTGACGAGGAGCTGTCGGTCGGCCCTCCTCCCGCTGGCCGGGATCGCTGGAGCGGCTCCGGGCCAGGGCGGGGTGGCCTGTTATGGGGAACCCCGCCCCTTTGGCCCGAGGCGGCGGCCGCCCCGCCACGGCGCCGTCGCTCCGTGCGCTCGATCGTCGTGGCGGCCCTCCTCGCCGGGATGGTCGGGGCAGGCGTCGGGATCGGCCACGTGGTCTGGTCCGCTGGCGCCCCCGCTTCGGCCTCCGCGGGGCCACCAGGCTTCTCCTCCGGGGGCTCGGGCTTCCCCGACCCGTACCCGGGCCTCGGCGGAGGGAACCCGCTCACGGGGCCAAGTGGCAGTGCGGTGCCCGGTGGCGGCTCCGGGCAGAGCAGCCCCGCCAGCTCAGGGCCGGCCGACGTCAGCTCGGTCGCAGCCAGGGTGGACCCAGCGGTGGTGGACATCAACGTCACCTTCGACGGGCAGGTGCCCGGTGCCGGGACGGGGATCGTGCTCACCCCCGGCGGGGAGATCCTGACCAACAACCACGTCGTCGAGGGCGCCACCTCGCTGCGAGTGACCGACGTCGGCAATGGCAAGACCTACGGCGGGACCGTCGTGGGCTACGACGCCACGGCCGATGTCGCGGTGGTCCAGCTGACCAACGCGTCGGGCCTCCAGACCGCCGAGATCGGCAGCTCCTCCAAGGTCGCGGTCGGCGATCCCGTGGTCGCCATCGGCAATGCCGGCGGCACCGGCGGCACGCCGACGGCCAGCGGCGGTTCGGTCACCGCCCTGGACCAGGCAATCACCGCCACCGACGAGCTGTCGGGGACCAGCGAGGACCTGACTGGGCTCATCGCGACCAACGCCGACATCCAGCCCGGCGACTCGGGCGGCCCCCTCGTCAGCAGCGCTGGCCGGGTGATCGGCATGGACACCGCGGCGGCCCAGGGCTTCTCCCTGAGCGCCCAGGCGAGCCAGGGCTTCGCCATCCCGATCGACAAGGCGCTGTCGATCGCATCGCAGATCGTGTCAGGTGCGGGCTCCTCGAACGTGCACGTCGGAGCCACCGCGTACCTCGGCGTCCTCGTCTCCACGTCGAGCTCCTCCACGCAGCCGAACCCGGGCGGATCCTTGGACCCCTTCGGCGGGCAGAACGGCAGCACCGGCTCCGGGGGGGCTCTCGTGAGCGGAGTGGTGCCCGGTGGCCCTGCCGCTGGGGCAGGTTTGGCCGAGGGGGACGTCATCACGTCCCTCGGCGGCCAGCGCGTGACCTCAGCCTCCGGCCTCACTCGCCTCATCCAGCGGTACGAGCCCGGTGACCGCGTCGAGGTCGGATGGACCGACGGCACCGGATCGACGCACACCGCCACCGTCACCCTCGGCACGGGTCCCGCTCAATGACCTTGCGAAGGGGCCTGCGCGCGCCGTGCACGGCCTCGTGGACCGCTCGGGCCGGCGCGAGCCTCCCGTGAACAGCGGGCGCAGCGGACCCGACGAGCGGCCCGGCGGGGTCGCGAGCGCGGCCGAAGACACCTGACCCGCCAACGAGCATTCGCGCCACGCCGATGGCGACCCCGGCCCGGCTGCGGCCGGCGGTACCTTGTCGCGCCGTGAGCCTCTCGGAGACCGGTGCGGCGCGCGCCATCCCCCGGGCTGCCGGCGCTGCGCTGCTCGGCTTCCTCGTCGCGGCGCTCGGGGCGATGCCCGCCGGGGCTGTGGCCCCGAAAGGCGGCAACGTTGCTGCGGGCGGGCTCACCGGTCGCAGCGTGGTCCCTGCGGGCATCCACAAGATCCGCCACGTGATCGTCATCATGCAGGAGAACCGCTCGTTCGACAGCTACTTCGGCACCTTTCCCGGAGCTGACGGGATACCCATGAGAGACGGGGTCCCCACCGTCTGCTCGCCCGACCCGGCCACCGGGGCCTGCGTCGAGCCGTTCCACGACGTCGCCGACGTGAACGGCGGTGGCCCGCACGGCCACCCCAATGCGGTGGCAGACATCGACGGCGGGCGGATGGACGGCTTCGTCGGCCAACAGCTGCGAGCGTCGGTGCGGTGCGCGAACCCCAACGACCCGGCGTGCAGCGTCAGCAGGACCCGGCAGCCCGACGTCATGGGCTACCACACGGCGGCCGAGATACCCAACTACTGGGCCTACGCACGGAACT
Source organism: Acidimicrobiales bacterium (assembly GCA_035293965.1). Taxonomy (GTDB): domain Bacteria; phylum Actinomycetota; class Acidimicrobiia; order Acidimicrobiales; family RAAP-2; genus DATGLW01. Next base: position 3,060 of record DATGLW010000088.1, on the reverse strand, counting down.
TCGTGCTCGACGACCACATGTTCGAGCCGGTGAGCTCGTGGTCGGAGCCGGACCATCTCTACATGGTCTCGGCCTGGTCGGCCCGGTGCGCCAGCGCCTCGCCGAGCAGCTGCGTCAACGACATCGTGGGCCCGTACAACGTCAACCGATTCGACGCCGCAGTGGCCGAGGAGCTGACGGCCGGCACGACCTCGGTCGACCTCGCCTGGACGGACATCACCTGGCTGCTCCACTGGTACCACGTGAGCTGGGCGTACTACGTGCAGGCCGGCAGGCAGCCCGACTGTGCCAACGACGCCGCCGTGACCTGCGCCCAGCCGCCGCAGAGCTTCCGGACACCGGGGATCTGGAATCCGCTGCCCTTGTTCACCGACGTGCGCCAGGACGGCCAGCTCGGCAACATCCAGCCCCTGACCTCGTACTTCCTGGCCGCCCAACAGGGGACGCTCCCGGCAGTTTCCTGGCTCGCACCTGCCCAGGGCGACAGCGAGCACCCGCCGGGCAGCGTCCACGCAGGCCAGGCGTACGTCACCGCCGTCATCAATGCCGCCATGGAGAGCCCGGACTGGTCCTCGACCGCCATCTTCTTGAGCTGGGACGACTGGGGCGGCTTCTACGACCACGTCGTCCCGCCACGGGTCGACCAGAACGGCTACGGGTTGCGGGTGCCGAGCATCGTCATCTCCCCGTACGCGAGGAAGGGGTACGTCGACCACCAAACCCTGAGCAGCGACGCCTACCTCAAGTTCATCGAGGACGATTTCCTCCATGCGGCCCGCCTCGATCCCACGACGGACCACCGGCCCGATCCCCGCCCCGACGTACGTGAGGACGCGCCCCAGCTCGGCAACCTGGTCCGCGACTTCAATTTCTCCCAGCGGCCGCGCCCCCCCGAGCTGTTGCCGACCAACCCGCCGAGCGACTCGCCGGAGCTGCCCGCGTACTTCGTCGGGAGTCCGCCCTGCCTGGGGTGCACGGCCACCCCGCCGACGGGCGCGCTCTCGCTCGGCCCCGAGGTGCCGGTCACACCCGGATGACCGGCGACGTGGCGAGGACCCTGCCGTCGCGGTCGACGGCTCGGGCAGCCACGTAGGCCACCGGGACCGTCGCCACCACCTCGACGGGCGTCTCGAACCCGGTGCGGTTCGCGGCTCCTACCTCCGAGAGGCGGTCGCGCCGAGCCCCTCCGAGCACGGACCAATGGTGGACCTCGGTGGCGCCGTTCCAGCTGGCGTAGACCTCCAGCCGGTTCGGGCTCCGGCGCCGGGCAGCGATCGCCGGGGCCTCCGTGGGGGTGGCAGCCCAGGGGAACCGGAAGGCGCGGTAGGACTGGCCGGTCAGGAAGCGCCCGTCGAGGACGACCTCGCCGTCCTGGCGGTACTCCGTGTAGTAGGGCTCCGCCCCCCAGCCGACCACGACGTCGCCATCGGGCAGGAGCTGGACGCTGCCCTGGCTTCCCGCGAGCAGGGGCTTGCCGGGATGCAGGTAGGCGTGCACGAGATCCGCGGTCATCGCCGTCTCGTCCACTGCCAGCACGAGCCCCCGGGACTGCCTGGCCTCGGGGGGATCGCCCTCGTCGTCGAAGAGCGAGAGGAGGTTGCCCGGATGGCTGCGGGCATCGTGCTGCCACGCGAAGTGGACCCCGGGCCCCCGTCGGAATTGGTTCTTCTTGCCGCCCAGGCGCCAGATGATCTCGCCCGTCGCGCGGTCGAGCTTGTACAGCGCCCAGGTGTTGCGCGCGGAGATGAGCAGGTTGCCATCCGCCGTCGGGTCGATCGAGTTCACGTGCACCGGGTCGTAGGGTGCCGCGCTCTGCTTCGAGTACGTCTGGTAGGACTCCGAGATGTCGATGTGGTCCGCGCTGTGCCAGTCGAACACCAACGCGCCGGTGGCGAGGTCGATGCCCTGCACGGAGACGTCGAGCATCCTTCCTCGTTTCGGGCCGCCCACCGCCGAGAGGTCAGCCGTCACCTCGCGGTAGGCGGTGAGGTAGGCGGTGCCGTCGCCGGCGATGACGAACTCGTGCAGGTCCACGGTCAAGCCGTTGGCGGCACGCACCCGGCGGACCTCTCGATAGCTCGTGTCGACGATGACGACCTCGCCCTGTTGGCCGACGCCGTAGTGTGTGATCTCTCCTTGCCACCAGGTCAGCACCGGCGCGCCCTCGTACCGTTGGACCCGGAGGTTCGTCGAGGCGTGGGGCACCGGCCGGTACCAGATGGGGCTCCCTCGGTCGTCGACGATGAGCGGCGCGCCCGCCGTCACGAAGACGTAGCCGGCACCCGGCTGACCCGCTGGCCCGACCACCTCCAGGCGGGGTGGTCGCAGGTCCGGGCGCGACAGGAAGGTGAGCGTTCCTGCGGCAGAGGCCCGGAGCGAGGAGGCCTCCGGGGAGCCGCACGCGGCCAGCGCTACGAGGGCGCCGCTGGCACCCATGGCACCGAGGAAGCGGCGCCTGCTCCAGACGCCGGTTCCTAGGCGGTCGGGCTCGGCCGCGGGGCGGCGCGCCGTCACCAGGTTTGTCCCGAGGCGGGCGATGCGGGGTGGAGGGACCGCCACGCGAGCCAATGGTGCACGTGGCTGATGGCCGCCTCGGGCGAAGGCCCACCGATCCGGCGGCCACTGGGGGCGGTGCTCACCCCGACGACCTTCCCTCCTCGGCGACCATACCAAACTCGCTCGACGGCATCTTCCGCACTGTTCGGTGTCATCACCGCTTCGATCGCCTCGTACTTCGTCACCGTCGAGCAGGAGGACAGCGTTGATCCCCGGGTCGAGGAGATCACCCGATCGCTTCGCCGCATCGAGGAGCACTTGGGCATCCGCGAGACTTCGGCCGTAGACAGCAATGGTGTCGGTGCTCCTGAGGCGGTTATCGCGTTCGGTCCCGACCGGACCGAAGGGGCCCCCGATGGCGCGTAACCGAGACCGTTCAATAAGCCTTGACCCGGACATGACGGCGAGCAGAGCGAGCGCCGAAACCTCGTTCTGGGTCGAGAACAGCCTGTGCTCGGGATTGACGTCAGCCTTCTGAAGCCGAAGCGGTGGTCACGGACGTCG
>DATGLW010000087.1:0-55293 GCA_035293965.1 Acidimicrobiales bacterium | reverse complement strand
CAGCCCCTCGGGCAGCATCCTCGGGCGCCCCCGGGCCCACACCGCGGCACCCGACGCGCCGATGGGCTCCAGCTCTTCGGCAAGGCCCAGCTCCCGGCACAGCTCGGTCGCCTCGGGGCGCCTCGCGAGGAAGCCGTCCGGGCCGACGTCCACGGGCTGCCCCCACAGCTCCTCGGTGCGCAGCTTGCCGCCGAGCCGTCGCGCGGACTCGAGGACCACGACGCCGGGCGAGCCAGGGCCGGGCCCGTGTGCCCCGCCGGTCAGCTCCCAGGCGGCAGCGAGTCCGGCGATGCCGCCTCCCACGACGGCCACGGTCGCCCGCTCGCGCGCGGGCCCGGAGGCGCCGGGGTCAGGCATCGGGCACGCCGGCCGCGACTCGGCGCACAGCCCCGGCGAGCAACTCGGCGAGCCGGGGGTCGTCGTTGAGCGAGGCAGCGCGCGAGAACCCCAACCCGTGGCGAGCCGCCGCGGCGGACGCTTCCACGTCGAGGTCGTAGAGCACCTCGAGGTGGTCGGCCACGAATCCGACCGGGCACACGACCACCGCACGGCAGCCGCCGGCGGCCAGCTCGGGCAGGATCTCCAGGAGGGCGGGGCCGAGCCACCGCCCGGGCGCACGCCCGGCGCTCTGCCACGCCACCTGCCATGCCCCGATGCCCGCCTTCTCGGCGACGCGGGCGGCCGAGGCCACCACCTGCTCGGGGTAGGGATCGCCAGCCGCGACGGCTTGCTCGGGGATGGAGTGGGCGCTGAACACGACGACCGCCCGGGACCGCTCGCTCTCCTCCAGGCGCCCGAGGGCGGCTCGGACCCGCGCCGCCCACAGCTCGGCGAACCCGGGCCGGTCGTACCACTGGCGCACGGGCAGCAACGGAGGTCCGCCGGCCTCGGCGAGGGCGCATCCGGCCCGCTCGAGGTACTCCTCTGAGCCCACGGAGGAGCGGTGGGGGGCGAGCACCAGCCCGACGACGCTCGCCACACCCGCTTTCGCCAGCTCGGCGGCCGCCTCCTCGATGAAGGGGGCGGTGTGCTTGGCACCGAAGCGCACGAGGAAGCGGCCCGGCTCCTTCGCTTCGAGCAGCCTGGCGAGGGAGCGCACCTGGTCCCGGGTGACCGCGGCCAGCGGCGAGGTCCCCCCGATGGCGTCGTAGCGGGCGAGCAGATCGGCGAGCTGCGCGGGCGAGGGCGGTCGGCCGCGGCGGATGCGGGTGTAGAACTCCTCGACCCCCTCGCGGCTGGCGGGGGTCCCGTGGGCCATGACGAGCACGCCTGTGCGACCCCTCGCCTGGCCAGCGCCGCGCGCGGTGTCAGCCGTGGCGTCCGACGTGGCGTGGGACTTGCCGGCGATCACGTCCACGTGCCCGCCACCCCCGCCCGCCCCTCGTCGTGGACGAGCTGGACCAGGGCGGCCAGGATGCCCGGATCGGTCTCGGGGAGCACCCCGTGGCCGAGGTTGAAGATGTGGCCCGGCTCGGCGCCCGCCTGCCCGAGCACGTCGCGCGCCTCGGCCGCGACGGCCTCCCACGGGGCGAGGCAGACTGCAGGGTCGAGGTTCCCCTGCACGGCCCGGTCGGCCCCGACCCGCCGGCGTGCCTCGCCGAGGGGGACCCGCCAGTCGACGCCCACCACGTCGGCCCCGGACCGCGCCATGAGGCCCAGCAACTCGCCCGTGCCCACGCCGAAGACGATGGTCGGCACGCCGAGGTCCTCGACCCCTTCGAGCACCCGCCGGGTCGCAGGGAGGGCGTAGCGCTCGTACTGGTGCGGCGAGAGGCTGCCCGCCCAGCTGTCGAAGAGCTGGATGGCCGAGGCACCGGCCTCCACCTGGGCTCGGAGGAATGCAACCGACAGGTCGGCCAGACGCTCGGCGAGAGCGCGCCAGGTTGCCGGCTCGCCGTGCATGAGCTGCTTCACCCGGCCGAAGGTACGCGAGGGCCCTCCCTCGACGAGGTAGCTGGCCAGGGTGAAGGGGCCGCCGGCGAAACCGATGAGGGGCACGCGATCGCCCAGCTCGGCGGCGAGGGACCTGACCGTGGCCAGCACGTAGGGCACGTCCTCGTCGGGCTCGAGGGGGCGAAGGCGGGAAAGGTCGGCGGCCGAGCGGAAGGGCCGCTCGACGACGGGACCGCGGCCCGGCACGACGTCGACGCCGAACCCGATGGCGTGCACCGGCACCACGATGTCCGAGAAGAGGATGGCGGCGTCCACCCCGTAGCGGCGGACCGGCTGGAGGGTCAGCTCGGTGGCGAGGTCGGGGTCAGCGATGGCCTCGAGGATGTGCCCGCTGCCGCGCGCGGCCCGGTACTCGGGGAGCGAGCGGCCCGCCTGGCGCATGAACCACACCGGGGTATGGGGCACCGGGCGACGACGGCAGGCGAGGAGGAACGGCGAGCCCTCGAGCCCGGCCGGCACGCCGCGCTCGCCCGGCACGCCGCGACCTGCGCGACCTGCCGGCACGCCGCGCTGGGCCGGCAGCGCGGCGGCGTCGGCGCTCACCGGTCCCGGCCGGCCCACGGGCCGCCCCGCCGTCCCCTCGATGCCCGGCCTCGTGGCCGCGGCCGTTCGACGTCGTCGGTCATGGCTCGGTCACATGCTTCCATACAATGGACGGTTCCCCCGTTCGGGGGAGGGAAAGGGGAGCCGTGGCGGCACATCCGGACCTGCCCGAGGAGCAGCGGTTCCTCGATCGTGCCTACCGCGGGCTCGCGTCCATGCGAGCCGACGCCACCAGGATGCTCGAGTCGGTCCTCGACCTCGGCCGAGGCGGCACGTTCCAGTCGCGAACCGAGCGCGACATCGTGGTGCGCACCAGCCTCGCCCGGCTCGCCCAGCTCGACATCGGCGACGAAGCGCTGTGCTTCGGCCGGATCGACCGTCTCCCCGACGACGGCCACCCCGAGGGCGAGTCCTTCCACATCGGCCGGCTTGCTGTGTCGGGGGAGGACCTCGAGCCGCTCGTCGTCGACTGGAGGGCTCCGATCGCAGAACCGTTCTACCGGGCCACCGGTGTCGATCCCCAGGGCCTTGCTCGCCGTCGCCACCTCGCAGTTCGGGGCCGGACGGTGGTCGGCATCGAGGACGAGTACCTCGCGGTGCCGGGCCCCGGCGCACGCACGCCGGCGCCGGAGACCGATGTGGGAGCCGGCCGGCTTCTCGACGACACCGTGCTCGGCGGGCCGGCGGCGCTGCTCGCCGCCGTCGGCAGGGCACGCACCGGGCACATGGGCGACATCGTCGCCACGATCCAGCGGGAGCAGGACGAGATCATCCGGGCACCGCTCGCCGGGGTGCTGATGGTGCAGGGCGGCCCGGGCACGGGCAAGACCGCCGTGGCCCTGCACCGGGCGGCGTACCTCCTCTACACCCACCGCTTCCCGCTCGAGCGCCAGGGAGTGCTCGTGATCGGGCCCAACCCCCTGTTCCTCCGCTATATCGAGCAGGTGCTCCCCTCACTCGGGGAGACCGGCGTCACGCTGTCGACCGTCGCGGCGCTCGTGCCCGAGGTCCGGGTCCGTGCCGTCGATCCCCCGGCTGTCGCCCGCCTGAAGGGAGAGGCGCGGATGGCCCAGGTGATCGCCCGGGCCATCCGGACCCGCCAGCGACCGCTCCGCCACGACGTGGTCGTCCCCTTCGGCACCGCCTTGCTGCGGCTGCGAGCCGACGAGTCGGCCGACATCGTGGCCGCCGCCCGCCGGCGCCCCGGTCCCCACAACGCCCGGCGCCGCTTCGTCGAGCAGCAGGTACTCCGGCGGCTGGTGGACCGCTACCTCGCGCACCGGGCGGCGTTCGGGTCGGAGCCGGGCAGCGCGGGTGGGAGAGCCGGCACCGGGCGCACCGAGGGTGCGGGCCGCGTCGACGGCGCCAGTGGCGCGAGCGCAGGCCACTCCGGGCCCGGCCACGCCGGCGAGGGCACGCCCCGGGCCGGAGCCGACCTCGTCGAGGCGCCAGGCGCGCCTGGGGGCGTGCTCGAGGAGGGCGACGAGGCCGATCGGGCCGACACGGCGCGACGGTTGCTCCGCGTTCCCGAGCTCGCTGCCGCGCTCGACCGGATGTGGCCCCGCCTCGCGCCCCACGAGCTGGTCCACGACCTGCTCGGCTCGCCGGCGCTGCTGCGGGCTGCCGGCCGCGGGGTGCTGTCCGCCGCCGAGGTCGAGCTGTTGCACCGTGCCCGGAGCACCTCGCTCGACGAGGTGCCGTGGACGGTGGGTGACGCCGGGCTGGTGGACGAGGCTCGGGCGCTGCTCGGTCCCCGGCGTTCCCGGGGCGCCCGGGCCCGGGGGGACGGGCGCGACCGGCCGGGTCGGGCCGCAGAAGAGCTCGCCCCGCGGCCCCTGGGCCCCAGCCCGCCGCCGTCGCCGGGCAACGGCTGGCTTGCCGCGGAGGGGGAGGAGGTCCGCTCCTACGGGCACATCGTGGTGGACGAGGTGCAGGACCTCTCGCCCATGCAGCTGCGAATGGTGGCGCGCCGGAGCCTGTCGGGGTCGATGACGGTGGTCGGCGACGTCGCCCAGGCCACAGGTCCCTGGTCGCCGCTCGGCTGGGAGGAGGTGCGAGCCCACCTGAGCCCGAAGCGGGAGCCGAAGCTGGTGGAGATGACGGTCAGCTACCGGACGCCGGCCGAGGTAGTCGCAGTCGCGGCGCGGGTGCTGGCCGAGGCGGCCCCCGGCCTCCGGGCGCCGCGCCCCGTGCGCGCCTCGGGGCACCCCCCTCGCTTCGTGCGGGCCGATCCCGGCACCCTCGCCGGCAGGGTGGCCGAGGTCGCCGCCGAAGAGCTCGACGCCGCGTCGCCCGGGCGCACCGCCGTGCTGGCACCGACGCCACTGCTCGAGGCGGTGGCCCGTGCGTTGCGCCAGCACGGGCTCGAGCCGGTCGACCCGCGCCAGCCCGGAGGCGAGGGCCTGGCGGCGGCACTCGTCGTGCTGCCGGCCGACGAGGCCAACGGGCTGGAGTTCGATGCCGTGGTCGTCGTCGAGCCGGCTCGAGTGGTGGCGGACGGCGGGCCGGCGCCAGGTGCTCGCCGGGCGGCCACACGGCGAGGGTTGCGGACCCTGTACGTGGCCCTCACGCGCCCGACGCGGCGACTTGCCGTCGTGCACGCCGAGCCCCTCCCACCTGGTCTCGCCCCGGCGTGACTGCGGCGGCTCGTCCCCCCGCCGCGTGGCGCGCGGGACCCTGGTCGACCAGGGTGTTGGCGCCTCACGGGGGGCGTCGACTAGGAAAGACGCTGTGAGCCAGGCCATCTCGGTGGAGCCGCCTGCCAAGCTGGGCCGCATCGTCCACGACCGGCCGCCGATGCTGGCGATCGGCGTGATGATCTGGCTCGGGTCCGAGCTCATGTTCTTCAGCGGCCTCTTCGCCGCGTTCTTCACCATCCGGGCCGAGCACACGGTCTGGCCCCCGGCGGGCACGGACCTCGACACGATCCAGGCCGGGGTCTTCACGGCCATCCTCGTGTCGTCGAGCTTCACGATGCAGTGGGCCGTCCACCAGGTGGAGTGGCAGAACCGGCCCTCCGCGCGCCGTTGGATCGCGGCCACGCTCGTCCTCGGCTCGATGTTCATCGCCAACCAGGCCTACGAGTGGGTGACCTTCACCACACGCGCCAGCACCAACGCCTACGGCTCGCTCTTCTTCATCATGACGGGGCTGCACGGGCTCCACGTGTCTCTCGGCCTCGTGGCCATGGTCTTCCTCCTCGGGCGGATGAAGGGCCGCGCGGCAGGCGACCCAGGCGAGCTGTCGGTCGTCCAGGGCGTCAGCTACTACTGGCACTTCGTCGACGTCGTGTGGATCGGGCTCTACAGCTGCCTGTTCTTGCTCAAGTAGGCATGGTGACCCGACTGCTCAAGAACCGCTTCGCGCTGCCCGCCGCCCTGCTCGTCGCGGTGGGGATCGGCGGCCTGCTGAGCTTCGCCACCGGGGCCGGTGCCCAGGGCGGGCAGGCCAACATCTCCTCGGGCGGCGGCGTGGGGGCGGGGAACTTCAACTCCGGCGTGGCGCTGCCGCCGGGGGTGGGCAGCCCGAACTACCTCGGTGGCCCGAAGAACAGCGGCGGCGCCAACTCGAGCATCCGGGTCTATGCCAAGGTCGACGGCCGGCGCGTGCTCGTCGCGTACGGCGACAAGGACATCATCTACAAGGCGCCGCCCGCCTCGTTCATCGCCGCCGGCGAGGCGCTCTTCGCCCAGAACTGCGCCAGCTGCCACGGTGCGCAGGCCGAGGGCTCGGCGATCGCCCCCAACCTCGTCGGCGTGGGCCCGGCCACCGTGGACTTCTGGGTGTCGACGGGCCGGATGCCTGCGACCACGACCAACACCGTGCAGGCCGAGCGCAAGCCGCCCCGCCTCGACGCCACCCAGGCCCTCGAGGTCGCCGCGTGGGTGAACTCGCTCAGCCCCGCCGTGCCCTACGTGCCCTACCCGAACCTCAAGGGAGCCAATGTCGCCGACGGGGCCGACCTGTTCGCGCTCAATTGCGCTGCCTGCCACACCATCACCGGCCTCGGCAATGCGCTGGCCTACGGCACCTTCGCCCCGAGCCTCCACGTGGCGACGGCCCGGGAGGTCGCCGAGGCCATCCGCACCGGCCCGGCCAACATGCCCCGGTTCACCGGCAACCTCAACGACGCCCAGGTCCGCGACATCGTCGCCTACGTGACCGACTACATCCAGCACCCCACCAACATCGGCGGAGCGGGGCTGGGGGGCGTGGGACCCGTGGCCGAGGGCTTCGTGGCCCTGCTCGTCGGCGTGGGAGGGCTGGCGCTCGTGAGCTACTGGATCGGGGACCGGGCTTGATGGCGGGCATGGCGATGCGGTCGTGCGCACCGACCGGAGGCCTCCGATGACCGACGTGCGCAGCGGCCAGCCGCCGGGGGACGGCGCAGCCGGCGCGGCCCGACCGTCCGTGCCGGTTGCCCGGCTCGACGACCCCCACCTGCAGCCTGCTGCCCGCCACCCCCGGCGCGTGGAGGGCATCGTCGCGCTGTCCTTCCTCGTCGGCATCGTCTGCTTCGGCGGCTTTGGCGGCGCCTACTGGCTCAACGCCAAGCCCTGGATCATCGGCACGTTCTTCGGTGCCGGCCTCCTCGCCCTCGGCTTCGGCCTGGCGGCCTGGGGCAAGTACCTCATGGCCCGGGGGCCCTTCGTGGAGGAGCGTCACCACCTGGCCGGGTCGGCTGCCGAGCGCGACGCCATGGCAGCGGCCCTCGTGCAGCGCACCGGCGCGGTGGTCAAGCGGCGCCGGGTCCTCGGGGGGCTCTTCGCCGCCGGGGCGGGGCTCTTCGGGATCGTGGCCCTCTTTCCGCTGCTGCGATCCCTCGGGCCGCTGCCGGGCAAGATCTTCGACGTCACGAACTGGCGCCGGGGGAGCCGGCTCGTCGACTCCAACGGGCGGCCCGTGCACGTCGACACGCTGGAGGTGGGCGGCATCATGACGGTGTTCCCCGAGGGCTGGCAGAACACCGACGAGGGCCAGGCAGTGGACCAGACGGTGCTCATCCGGGTGTCCACGCTCGACACCGTCACCCGCCCCGGGCGAGAGACCTGGGGGCCGCAGGGCTACCTCGCCTACTCGAAGGTGTGCACGCATGCCGGGTGCCCGGTCGGCTTGTACGAGCAGCAGCTCCAGCTCCTCGTGTGCCCCTGCCACCAGTCGATGTTCGACGTGCTCGACGGCGCCGTGCCGCGATTCGGGCCGGCGCCACGGCCCCTGCCCCAGCTGCCGCTCAGGGTGGACCGCTCGGGTTACCTGCGGGCACAGCGGGGGTACGGCCAGCCTGTCGGGCCTGGCTTCTTCGAGCGGACGACCACATGAGCACGACCTTCAGGCCCCGGACCAAGCGAGAAGCCCGTGCGGCCATGGGCCGCTACGGGGTGGTCGGCAAGGCCGTCGCCGAGGCCGACGATCGTTTCGGCCTGGCGAAGGGCGGGCGAGTCCTCCTCGACAAGATCTTCCCCGACCACTGGTCGTTCATGCTCGGCGAGATCGCGCTGTACTCCTTCGTGGTGCTGGTCGCCACCGGCATCTTCCTCACGCTGTACTTCGTCCCCTCGACCTCCCAGGTCATCTACCACGGGGTCTACAAGCCCCTCGACGGCCAGCGGGTGTCGGCCGCCTACGCGTCCACGGTCGACCTCTCCTTCGCCGTCCGCTTCGGGCTCCTCATGCGCCAGATGCACCACTGGGCGGCCGACGTGTTCGTCGGGTCCATCGTCGTGCACATGGCCCGCGTGTTCTTCACCGGGGCCTTCCGCAAGCCGCGCGAGACGAACTGGGTGGTCGGCACCACGCTGCTGATCCTGGCCATCCTCAACGGGTTCATCGGCTACTCGCTCCCCGACGACCTGGTGTCGGGCACGGGCATCCGCATCGGCTACTCGATCCTGCTGTCGATCCCGATCGTCGGGAGCTACCTGGCGACGTTCCTCTTCGGCGGGAACTTCCCCGGCAACATCATCATCCCCCGCTTCTTCATCATCCACGTCCTCATCATCCCGCTCGTCATCCTGGCGCTCATCGGCGTGCATCTCGGCCTGCTCGTCCGCCAGAAGCACACCCAGTTCCCCGGCAAGGGGCGAAGCGAGCGCAACGTCGTCGGGTCGCCGATGTTCCCCAACTTCGCGGCCAAGACCACCGGGTTCCTGTTCATGATCGCCGGCGTGCTCGCCCTGATGGGGGCGTTGCTCCAGATCAACCCGATCTGGCAGTTCGGACAGTACGAGGCCGACAAGATCTCCTACGCCGTGCAGCCCGACTGGTACATGGGCTGGCTCGACGGCGCGCTCCGGGTCATGCCCGCGTGGGAGTGGACGGGCTGGGGCCACACCCTGCCGTGGGAGGTCTTCTTCCCGGGTGTCGTCTTCCCCGGCATGGTCTTCACCTTCGTGCTCGCCTGGCCGCTGTTCGAGCGCTGGTTCACCAAGGACGACGGGATCCACCATCTCCTCGATCGCCCGAGGGACCGGCCGAAGCGGACGGCCTTCGGCGCTGCGTTCTTCGCCCTCCTGTTCGTGCTGTTCGGCGCCAGCTCCACCGACGTGCTCGCCAACTTCTTCCACGTGTCGCTGAACGCCACGTTGTGGTTCTTCCGTATCGCGACGTTCGTCGTGCCGGTCGTGGTGTACGCGGTGACGTGGCTGGTGTGCCGGGAGATGCAGACGGTGCCCGGGATCGGGCGCCGCAAGCGCGCGGTCGTGGTGGAACGGAGCGTGGAGGGCGAGTACACGGCCATCCCCTCCGAGGTGCGCCCGGGGGACGAGCACGTGGAGCTCGAGCCGGTGCCCGTGCCCGTCATGATCGAGCCCGAGCCCGAGCCCGAGCCCGATCGGGCGGGAGCTCCGACGGGCGATCGCCGGGGCAGTCGCGGCGTCCGGCGCGTCCTTCGCTGACGCGGCGGCTCTCGACGCGGGGCCACTCGCCGCCTGAGGTCCACGGCCGGACGGAGATCTCCAGGACCTGGTCGACTCGACTACCCCAAGGGCGCGCCAGTCGCAGGCCGGCCCACCGATGCGAGATCACGTCGCAGAATGCGACGTACCTGCTAGCATCCTGCGCGTGAGGACGCTGTATCTGCGCAACGTGCCCGACGAGGTAGTCGAGCGGCTCGAGCGCCTCGCGGCGCGGGCGGGGACCTCGGTGTCCGCCGTCGCCGTCAGCGAGCTGGCCGAGGCCTCCCTCAGGGCCGACAACCCTGCGCTGCTCGGCCGGCTTCCCGACCTCGGCGTGGCGCCTTCCGAGATCGTCCGCGCCGTGGAGGCGGGGCGCTCCGAGCGGTGATCGTGGTCGACGCCTCGGCTGCCGTCTCGGCCCTCCTGAACGCCGGGCCCGCGCGCTCGACCCTCGCCGCCGAGCAGGTCCATGCCCCCCATCTCGTCGACGCCGAGGTCGCGAGCGCGCTCCGCCGCCTCGCGGCCTCTGGCGCGCTCACGGCCGAGCACGCCGGGGAGGCCCTCGCGACCTGGCAGCTCCTCGGCGTCGTGCGGCATCCGGTCGTTGGGGTCCTCGACCGGGTGTGGGCGCTCCGGGAGGTGCTCACGGCCTACGACGCATGCTACGTCGCGCTCGCCGAGGCGCTGGGCTGCGGCCTCCTGACGGCGGACGCCCGGCTCGGACGAGGCGCAGGCATCGGCTGCGCGGCGACCGTGGTGCCTCGCTGACCCGTTCGTCCAGGCTCCGCACGCCGGGGAGCAGGGTCAGACCCTGCCGCCCCGTCGGCTCTCGGCGGTCACCCCGGTGAGAGCGACGACCATCACGAGCACGCCGAGCACCAGCAGCCAGATGCCCCACACGAGGGCCAGCACCACCAGGAAGGCGCCCATCCCGAGCACGAACGGCCAGATGCTCGAGCTGGGGAAGGCGCTGACCACGCCTGCCCCTTCCTCCACCGTGGCGTCCTCGCGGTCCTCGGGCCGCGAGTTGCCCATCCTGCGGTGCCAGAAGAAGTAGTAGCCGCCAGGGAGGAGACCGAGCGCGCACGTGCCGAGGAGCATCATCGTGCCGCCGTCCTCGTAGGAGGTGAACCAGTAGATGATGCCGATGATCCCGAAGAAGACGCCCACCCCGAGCAGGAACAGCGACTCGACCCTCATGACGTGGTGACCTCCGGGGTGCGCGCGCCGTTGGCGCCCGGCCGCGTCCCGTTGCCGTGCCGTCCGTTGCCGTGGGGCAGCGTCGGCGCGTCGGGGTGGTTGTAGTCCCAGGTGGGGCGCTCCGAGCGGATCGTGGGCAGGTGGGTGTAGTTGTGGTGCGGCGGCGGGGAGGTGGTGAACCACTCGAGGGTGTGGGCGTCCCAGGGGTTGTTGCCGGCCAGGACGGGCCGCCGCCAGGAGACCCACAGGTTGTAGAGGAAGACGGCGGACCCGGCGGCGATGATGAACGCCCCGACCGTCGAGAGCTGGTTGAAGATCTGCCAGCCCAGGTTCGGCGGGTACGTGGCCACCCGCCTCGGCATGCCCTTCAGGCCCACCGCGTACTGGGGGATGAAGGTGAGCCAGAACCCGACGAAGGTGAGCCAGAAGTGCCACTTGCCCAGCCGGTCGTTCAGCATCCGCCCGAAGAACTTCGGGTACCAGTAGTAGAAGCCGCCGAAGCCGGCGAAGACGGCCGTGCCGAAGAGCACCTGGTGGAAGTGGGCGACCACGAAGTACGTGTCGTGGGTGAAGAAGTCGATGGGAGGCGAGGCGAGCATGACCCCGGTGATGCCGCCCATCAGGAAGGCGAAGAGGAAGCCGATGGAGAACAGCATCGGCGAGGTGAACCGCAGCTGGCCGTGGAACATCGTGCCGATCCAGTTGAAGAACTTGATGCCCGTCGGCACCGCGATGAGCAGGCTCATGAGGGAGAAGAAGGGCAGCAGGACGGCGCCGGTGGTGAACATGTGGTGGGCCCACACCCCGGTCGACAGGGCGGCGATCGACATGGTGGCGAAGACCATGCCCTTGTACCCGAACAGCGGCTTTCGCGAGAAGACCGGGATGACCTCGGTGACGATGCCGAAGTAGGGCAGGGCGAGGATGTAGACCTCGGGATGGCCGAAGAACCAGAACAGGTGCTGCCACAGGAGCGGCGACCCACCTCCCTGGACCGAGTAGATGTGGGTCCCGAAGTGGCGGTCGCAGAACAGCATGACCAGCGCGCTGGTGAGCACCGGGAAGGCGATCAGGATGAGGATGGCGGTGACGAGCATGTTCCAGGTGAAGATGGGCATCCGGAACATGGTGAGACCGGGGGCGCGCAGGTAGAAGATCGTGGCCACCAGGTTCACGCCGGTGAAGATGGCCGAGAACCCCGTCAGGACCAGCGACACGATCCACAGGTCAGGCCCGGCTCCCGGCGAGTTGGTGGCGTTGGACAGCGGCGTGTAGGCCACCCACCCGAACTCGGCGGCGCCCCCGGCCACGAGGAAGCCCATGAGCATGGTGACCGAGCCTGTGAGGTAGAGCCAGTAGCTGAGGGCGTTGAGGCGCGGGAAGGCCATGTCGGGTGCGCCGACCTGCAGGGGCACGATGTAGTTCGCCAGCCCCCCGAAGGCGAACGGCCCGGCGAAGAGGTACAGCATCAGGCTGCCGTGCATCGTGAAGAGCGCGTTGTACTGCTGGAAGCTGACAAAGCCGGTATCGGGGCCGGTCAGCTGGATGCGCATGAGGAGCGCCATGATCCCGGCGAGGAAGAACATGACGATCGAGGTGATCATGTAGCTCATGCCGATCACCTTGTGGTCGGTGCTCGTGAGCCACTTGAGCAGGCCGCTCGGGCCGTGCTCCTCGTGCGCCGGCGCACCCTCCAGCACGTGGACGTCGAGGGTGCCGATGCCGCCGGCCCCGGTGATCGGTGGGTTGATGACGTCGGTCATGCGCCCTGCCCTTGAGCTCGGATGCGTGCCTTCAGTTGGTTGATCGACGCGTTGCCGCTCGACACGTTGTGGACCCACGCCTGGAACTGCGCCGGTGGCACGGCCTTCACACTGAAGAGCATCAAGGAGTGGTACAGCCCGCAGAGCTGGGTGCACTGCCCGCGGTAGACGCCGGCGCGGGTGACGTCGAAGTTGAAGTAGTTGGTGTACCCGGGCTGCGCGTACCGGCTGAAGTTGAACGCCGGCACGTAGAAGCCGTGGACCACATCCGCGGACTTGAGCGCGATGTTGACCGTCTGGCCGACGGGCACCACCATCTGGGGCGCCTGGGTGGTCACGCCCTCGACGATCTTGCCCGTGGCCGGGTAGTAGAACTGCCACCCCCACTGGAAGGCGGTGACCTCTACCCTCACCTTGCCCGGGGGAGTGGCGTCGACCTCGTTCTCGGTGACGACGGTGAAGGCGAACAGGCCGAAGACGGTCAGGATCGGGATCGTCGTGTAGAGGATCTCGATCACGGTGTGGTACTGGGTCTGCTTCGGCATGTCGTCCGAGCGCCGCCGGTAGCGGAAGACCGCCCAGAGGATGAGCCCGATGACGATGACGCCGACCACGATGCCGGCGATGAAGAAGCCCTGCCAGAGCTTGAAGGCATCGTTGCCCTGCTTGGTGGCGCCGGTGTAGCCGCCGAAGTTCGGCAGCTGGCAGCCCGCGAGCACGATCGGGAGTGCCAGCGCGGCGACGACGCCCCAGCGGCGCTTGGGAGAACGTCGCGAGCTCGGCGTCGGGGGGTCGGTCGGCGCTCCGCCGGTCGGCGAATCCACGATGGCGACACTAGTGCCGCGCTCCCGTTGGAGGACAACTCGGGGTTGGCCAAGAGCCCGGAGCTGCAAGGCGCGCCGCGCACGTCACCGGAGCGACCGCCGGAGCGGTGCCGCCGGGCTCGACCACCTCGAGCGGGGGCGGCAGGAATCCCGCCAAGCAAGCGCCGCCGGGCTCGACCGCCTCGAGCGGGGCGCCCGGAGGATCAGGCGGACGTGGCCGGCCCCGGGTCGCGCCGGGCCTCTGCCGCCTGGCTCGCCGACGAGCCGTCGGGGGAGGGCGGGCCGCCGCCCTCCTGCATCCCCTTCTCGAACTCCTTCTTGGCGGACCCGAGGCTGCGGGCGAGCTTGGGGATCGCCGCGCCACCGAAGAGCACCACGACCACGATCAGCAGGACGATCAGCAGGTCCGGACCGAAGATCTCTGCCAGCATGCTTCACTCCTTGCCCGGGCACCCACCCTCCGGCGGGCTCGGCCCACCAGGTTAGACCCCGCCGCCTCCCACCGGCGAGCGGCCCGCGCGCGTCGCGGCAGGCCCAGCGGCCGGCTCCGGGCCCGCCGAGGACCTCGGGCACGCTGAACCTGGCGCAGGCCGCGCTCACCCGGCCAGCAGGACCCCGAGCGTGAGGGCAGCGACGGCAAAAAGGCCGGAGATGGAGCCCCAGACGGCCAGAGCGGTACGCGAGGTGGCGCGAGAGTGGACGTAGGCGGCCACCCCCGACAGGACCACCACCGCCAGCTTCGCGCCGAGAACTGCCTGCCAGGCGGTCGTGGTGGTCGACGGGTGGACGGCCACCACGTTCCAGATGCCCGTCGCGACGAGCACGACGAAGGCCGGCCAGCTCAGCCGGGCAAAGGCCTGCGCCAGCATCCTCGGCGCGCCCGGCCCGAGGCCGCGGGCTGCGGGCACGAGGCCGGCCAGCACCACCTGGCCCCCGACCCAGACGGCGGCGGCCAGGACGTGCAGGGTCAACCGGACGGCGTCGACAGCGGGGGCGAGCACGGGAGCCAGAACTTAGCCCCTCTCGCGAGACGAGCCCGAAACGGTCGCGGGCAGGACCAGACCGCCCGGTCGAAGCACCGCGCCGATGCCATGCTGTCGGCATGTCGGAGCAGGCCGTGAACCCGCCACGGCCCGGCTTCCCCGGGGTGCCGGCGCTGCGCCTCGGGGTGGCGACCGCCGGCTTCGAGGTGGAGGGCGGGTTCAACGGCCCCGGGCAGCCCGCGAACAACTGGGTCCGCTGGGAGCGCAGCGGCAGGGTGGAGCCCTCGGGCCCGGCTGCCCGCTTCTGGGGCGAGCCGGAGCGGGCGCTCGACCGGGCCGCCGGCCTCGGTTGCGACGCCTTCGGGCTCTCGGTGGAGTGGGCCAGGACCGAGCCGGTGCCAGGCCAGGTCGACCACGGCGCCCTCGCGCGGTACGGGGCCATCCTCGACGCCTGCCGATCTCGCGGGATGGAGCCGGTCGTCACCCTGTGCCACTTCACCCACCCGGCCTGGTTGGGCGAAGAGTTCTGGCTGACCCCGGGAGCCCCCGACCGCTTCGCCGCCCACGCCGCAACCGTCGTCTCCTGCCTCGGCGACCGTTGCCGGCGCTGGGTGACCGTGCACCGCCCCCTCTCCCTGGCCCTCGGCGGCTGGGTCACCGGCGCGCACCCCCCCGGGCGGCGCCTTGCCCTGCGCGACGCCCTGTGCGTGGTCGACAACCTGCTGGCCGCCCACGTGCTGGCCCACCGCGCCATCCGGCAGGCGTGCCCCGGCGCAGCAGTCACTATGACCGCGGGCGCGCCGGCCCCCTACGAGCTGGGCGCGCTGGCGACCGACCTCCTCTGCGCGCCCGCCCTGGGCGTCGCGCCCGCCGACCTCGCCGCCTGGTTGCGCGAGCGCCGCCGGCACCACGCGCGGATCGTGCCGGTGCGGGGCTCGGTGGCCGACGTGCTCTGCTGGCTCGCAAGTCGTGCGGCCTTCCCGCGGAGCGGGCGCGCCGGATGCGGCCCGGGCGGTGCCGACCGGGCAAGCCGGCCGCGACCGTGGCACCGCCCGCCGTGGGCGCTCCCGTGGCCGGGGCGGGTGCTCGACGTCCTCTACGGCTCCGAGGGCACCGCGGCGTCGGTGCCCCCAGCGGGGCCCGCCGGTTCGAGGGCACCGCTGCCCCTCGAGGCCATCGGGCTGTCGTGGGGCGACCGGGTCGCCCCCCTGCCGGCGCGCGCTCGCCGAGGTCCTTCCGGTTGGCCGACCGCCCGCCTGCCGTCGTGGCGTGGTGCGACCTGGCAGGTGGGAGCCGACCCGGCCGGGCTGGCCTGGTGGCTGCGTGCCGGCTCCTCGCGGCTGGCCGAGCTGCCCCAGTGGGTCGTCGACGAGGGCCCCGTCCTGCCGGTGCGCAGCGGCAGGGCTGGCGCGCACCGCAGCGGCCCGGCACGCCCGGGCCGGCTCCGGGCTGCGCTCGCCGCCGTGGCCGAGGCGCGGCGGGGAGGTGCGAGCGTCGAGCTGTACCTCTACCACTCGCTCGTCGATGGCTACGCCTGGGGCACCGGCGAGGCACGGCGGGGCCTGTTCGGCCTGGCTCCCGACGGGGGCTGGCTCGACACGGACGCGCTCGGCCACGACACCCCTGGCGCCTTCCGCCGGCTCGTGGCCGGGCTGCGTGCGGGTGACGAGACGGTGCTCGACCCGAGCCGACCAGGATGACGGGGCGGGCGTGGTGAACGGGGGATGGCTCGCGGCGGCACGAGCCGGGGCGGCGGCACGAGCCGGGGCCGGCGGCCGATGATCACGGGAAGGCAGCCGGAGCACGAGCCGTGCGCGTCCTGATCGTCGAGGACGAGGTGCGCCTGGCTGGCGCGCTGGCACGCGGGATGCGCGCCGAGGGCTACGCAGTCGACGTCGCCACCGACGGCACCGAGGGCCTCGAGCGGGCCCGCCAGGGCGGCTACGACCTGGTGATCCTCGACATCTTGTTGCCGGGGACCAACGGGTACAAGGTGTGCGACACCTTGCGGCGCGAGGGGAACTGGGTGCCGATCCTCATGCTCACGGCCAAGGACGGCGACCTCGACGAAGTCGAGGCGCTCGACACAGGCGCCGACGACTTCCTCACCAAGCCGTTCTCCTTCGAGGTGCTGCTGGCCCGCGTCCGCTCTCTGCTGCGCCGCGGCCGCCGGGAGCGGCCGGCGGTGCTCACCGCCGGCGACCTGACCCTCGACCCGGCCGAGCATCGCTGTCGCCGGGGCGAGCGCGAGGTGCCCCTGACCCCGCGCGAGTTCTCGCTCCTCGAGTTCCTCATGCGCCATGCCGGCGAGGCCGTGGCCAAGCGCGAGATCCTGCGCCACGTGTGGGGCGAGGAGCTCGCCGGCGACCCCAACGTGGTCGAGGTCTACGTCGGGTACCTGCGCCGCAAGGTCGACCATGCCTTCGGCCGCTCCGCGCTCCAGACCGTCCGGGGGGTCGGCTACCGGCTCGATCCTGACGGGGGGTGAGGACCGTCACGCGCCGTAGCCAGCGCCAGCGCCCGGCGGGTGGCGGGGGGTCGGCGACCCCGAGACCGGCCCCGGTGGTGCCCGGCCCCCTGCGGGCAAGGCTGCTCGGCTCGGTCCGGGCCCGCCTCGCCCTCACCGCCATGGTGGTGGTGGCCGTCACCCTCGGGGCAGGGGGGGCCACGCTGCTGTTCCTGTTGCACCGCTCCCTGGTGAGCGGCGTCGTCACCACGGCCTCGGCCGAGGCGACCGATGTGGCCGCTGTGGCCGGCCAGGACCGGCTGACGGCGAGCGCCCTGCGATCGGTCCGGCCCGGCACCGTCGTGCAGATCCTCGACGCCCGGGGGCGAGTGCTCGCCTCGTCGACGCAGTTCAGGCCGCCGCGACCGGTGCTCACCGAAAGACCGGCGCCCGGCGACCGCTGGGTCCGCGTCGTGCCGGGCGTGCTGCCCGGCGGCGACGACCGCGACGTGGTGGTGGCGACGACCGTCTCCACGGGTGCCGGCCCACGCACGGTGCTCGTGGTCACCTCCACCGAGCCGGTCGAGGCGACGGTGCACGACCTCGCGATCGTGCTCGGCGCGGCCCTGCCCGTGCTCGTGGTGCTGTCGGGGGGCTTCGCCTGGCTCCTTGCCGGCCGCGCCCTGCGGCCTGTCGAGCGAATCAGGTCCGAGGTGGGCCGGCTGTCCGCGGGCGACCTGCACCGGCGCGTGGCCGTGCCGCCCGGCCACGACGAGGTCGGGCGGCTCGCGGTCACGATGAACGCGCTGCTCGACCGGCTCGAGCAGGCGAGCGATCGCCAGCGGCGCTTCGTGGCCGACGCCTCCCATGAGCTGCGGAGCCCGCTGGCGGCGTTGCTGGCGGAAGTCGAGGTGGCGCGGGCCCACCCGTCGGATGCCGACTGGCGTGCCGTGTCGGCGACGGTGGCCGACGAGGGGGCCCGCCTCGCCCGCATCGTCGAGGACCTGCTCCTGCTCGCCCGCAGCGACGAGGGCCGCCTGGCAGCGCGCCGGAGCACCGTCGACCTCGACGACCTCGTGCGCGAGGAGGCCCGGCTCCTCCGTGCCCGGGGCACGGTCCTGGTCGACCTGCGCGGCGTGGCGCCGGCGCAAGTCCACGCTGACCATGAGCAGCTGCGCCGGGTCGTGCGCAACCTCGCCGACAACGCTGAGCGCCACGCGGCGACGACGGTTGCCTTCGAGGTGACCGCGGCCGGAGCATGGGCGGAGCTGGCCGTCGCCGACGACGGGCCCGGGATCCCCCGGCCCGAGCGCCGCCGGGTCTTCGAGCGCTTCGCCCGGCTCGACGAGGGGCGCGGTCGGCCGACGGGCGGGGCGGGCCTCGGGCTCGCCATCGTGAAGGACCTCGTTGCGGCCAACGGAGGACGGGTGTTCGTGGCCGACAGCGCCACGGGCGCCCGCGTGGTCGTGCGGCTCCCCGCTGCCAGGGACGCCTGTTCGGAGGACCTGGCGGACCCCGGGGGCACCCCGGTGCCGCCCCCCGGTCACCCGGGTCGCCCGGCTTGAGCCGACTCGGTCCGGGTGACCGGGGGTATCCTCGGCTCGCGTGGCCGACTCGCGCCGCGGCCCGTGGCGACGGGCCCTCCACAAGCTGGCCCTGGTCGGGCACAGCGTCGCCGACCTCGGGCCCGGCACCTGGGCGTGGATCGCGGCGAGCTCCGTCCGCTCGGCGCGCCGCCAGCGAGGGCCGGCACCTCCCTGCGGGCGCCGATCGCGCCGCACCGTGGCGCGGGGGCCGGGCCGGGCCTTGGACGCCCGCCCGGTGGTTGGCGCCGGCGGCGGCGTGGTCGGGGCCCGGTGCCGGTTCGAGGAGGCCGAGCTCGAGCTCCTCTTCCTCGCCCCCGACACCGTCCGGGTGAGCTGGCTCACCGACCAGGCTCCACCGCCGTGGGGGATCACCGATTGGGCCGCCGCACCGCCCGGCTCTCCTGTCGAGCCGTCGCTGGAGGCCCCCGGGGGCCCGTGGACGCTGCGAAGCCCGCTCCTGTCGGTGCACGTCTCGCCCGACGGCTCGGTCCGCTTCGTGTCGGGCACCGGCGCCCTCCTCCGCCATGAGCTCCCGCCCATTCGCCGAGGGACTGCCCGGACGCTGCGGGCGCTGCTGCGCCCGGGCGAGCGGGTGGCCGGGCTCGGCGAGCAGGCGGGGCCCCTCGACTTGAGCGGCTCCGCGCACCGGCTGTGGGCCCGCGACCCCGGCGGCGCCTGGGGACCGGGGCAGGACCCGCTGTACTGCCCGTTGCCCGTGCTCGTCGGTCTGCACCCCGATGGTGCCGTCCTCGTGGTCCACCACAACCCGTCCGAAGCCCTCGTGCGGATCGACGGCCAGGCGCAGCCGCCTGGCCGGGCGCGCCAGGTCGAGGTGACCTTTGCCTCGGGCATGCTCTGCCACTTCGTCGCCACGGGGACGCTTCCCGATCTCTGCGAGCGCCTCGGGGAGCTGACGGGACG
This sequence comes from Acidimicrobiales bacterium, assembly GCA_035293965.1. Classification (GTDB taxonomy): domain Bacteria; phylum Actinomycetota; class Acidimicrobiia; order Acidimicrobiales; family RAAP-2; genus DATGLW01. Next base: position 36,181 of record DATGLW010000087.1, on the reverse strand, counting down.
CCCACCGCTGCCCCCTCGCTGGGCGCTCGGCTACCACCAGTCGCGCTGGGGCTACGAGCGCGAGGCCGACGTCCGGGAGGTCGCCGAGGGTTTCCGGGCGGCGGGGCTGCCCCTCAGTGCCGTGCACCTCGACATCGACCACCTCGACGGCTACCGGGTCCTCACGGTCGACGCCCGGCGCTTCCCCGACCTGGGCCGGCTCGGTGCCGACCTCCTGGCGGATGGCACGCGCCTCGTGGCCATCGTCGACCCGACAGTCAAGGTCGACCTTGGCTTCGACGTCTACCGCGAGGGACTCGAGGGCGGCCGGTTCGTCGCCGGCTCGCGAGGTCGCCCGCATGTGGGGGCGGGCTGGCCGGGGCCCTCGGTGTTCGTCGACGTCGTGTCGCCGACCGCGGCTCGCTGGTGGGGGGACCTCTACGGTCGGCTGGCCGACCGAGGCGTGGGCGGGGTCTGGCACGACCTGAACGAGCCGACCTCGCTCAGCCTGTGGGGCGACCGGACGCTGCCGGCGCAGGCACGGCACGGCGGTTCGGACGGCTTCCTCCACGCCGAGTGCCACAACGTCTACGGGCTCCTCATGGACCGGGCGGGGTGGCAGGGGCTCGAGCGGTGCCGGCCGGAGCGTCGGCCCTTCGTGCTGTCGCGCTCGGGATGGCTCGGCGTGCAGCGGTGGGCCTTCCTGTGGACGGGCGACGCCGAGACGAGCTGGGACGGGCTCCGCCAGCAGCTCCCCACCACGCTCGGGCTCGCGCTGAGCGGGGTCGCCTTCGCCGGCTCCGACACCGGGGGGTTCAGCGCGGCTGCCGACCCCGAGCTCTACCTCAGATGGCTGGAGCTGTCGGTGCTCATGCCCTTCTGCCGCACCCACAGCGCCAAGGGGGTGCCGGCGCGCGAGCCCTGGCGGTTCCCCGGGCCCTTCGCGGCGGCCATCGGCCGGCTCATCCGCTTCCGCTACCGGCTGCTCCCCTACCTCTACGCGCTCGCTCGCGACGCGGCTGACCGCGGCAGCCCACTGGTGCGCCCGCTGTGCTGGGAGGCAGAGACGCCCTGGCGCGACGACGAGTACCTGCTCGGCGATTCGCTGCTGGTGGCGCCGGTGGGCGCGCCGGGCGAACGCGCGCGGCAGGTGCACCTGCCCGCGGGCCAGTGGTACCGGTGGCGGATCGGGCCACCGGCGAACGGCAGCGGCTCTCAGGGTGACGGTGCCGCCTCGGCCGGCGGCCCCGGCCCTGCGGGTGACGGCGACGCGGTCGAGCCGGCGCCCGTGGCCGGCGGGCGGACCCTGACGGTGGATGCTCCTCTGGGCCAGCCGGTCGTGTTCGTGCGAGCGGGCACAGTGCTGCCGCTCGACGACGGCTGGGCCGGTGGGCCCGGTCGGCTCGGGGGCACCGACGACCCCCAGGCGGGCTTCCCGCAGCCCGGCGGGCGGCTCGATGCCGGCCACGAGCCTCGGCTCCTCTCCCTCCACTGCTTCCCCGACGGCCAGGGCCGGGCAACCGGCCGCGGGTACGACGACGCCGGTGACGGGCACGGGCCCTCCCGCCGCGACCGCTTCGAGCTGCAGGTGCCCGCACGAGGCGGACCCGACGGCCGCCTGACCTGGGTCCGCGAGGGCCTCTACCCGCCGCCGGCCCGGGTCCGGGTGGTCGTGCACGGCGTCGCATTGCGTGCTGCGACAGCCGGCGGCGATGCGGTGGCCGTCTCGGCGTCCACCGATCCGCCGGTCACGGTGCTCGAGACCGGGGCGTTCGACGAGCTCGTGCTCGCAGGTGGTGCCCCGGGGGCGCTCAGGTCTCGACGAGCACCGTGACCGGGCCGTCGTTGACCAGTGCCAGCTGCATCGTGGCGCCGAACTGACCCGTGGCCACCGGGGCTCCGGCGGCGCGCAGGCGATCCACTACCCGCTCGAGCAGGCCGGCTGCCTGCTCGGGGGCCGCCGCCGCGGCGAAGGATGGCCGGCGGCCCTTGGCGGTGTCGCCGTAGAGGGTGAACTGGCTGACCACGAGCACGGCCAGCCCCAGGTCAGCCGCCGAGCGGTTCATGGCCCCCGTGTCGTCGGCGAAAATGCGGAGCTGCCAGATCTTGGCGGCCATCCGGTCCGCCGCCAGCTGGTCGTCGGAGCGGGCGACGCCGACCAGCGCGCAGACGCCGCGGCCGATGCTGCCGACGAGCTCCCCCCTGACGGCGACCGATGCCGACGTCACCCGCTGGAGGACTGCCCGCACCGGCTCAAGGCTAGGCCCGGCGCCCGGCGTCGGGGCATGCTCGCGCCATGCCGCTGCACGCCCACCACCCGGAGCCCGACACCCTCGAGCTGCGTCCCCAGTTCGCCGAGCCGGGGGAGACGAGGCCGGTGCCGAAGAACCGCCTGCCCGAGCGCGGCATGCCGCCATCGGTGGCGCGCCAGATCGTCGGCGACGAGCTGTTGCTCGACGGCAGCGCCCGCCTGAACCTCGCCACCTTCGTGACCACCTGGATGGAGCGCGAGGCGGGCGAGCTGATGGCCGCGTGTGCCGACAAGAACATCGTCGACCGAGACGAGTACCCGCAGACGGCCGAGCTCGAGCGCCGGTGTGTGAGCATGCTCGCCGACCTGTGGCACGCTCCGGGCCGCGGCTCGGCGACCGGCTGCTCGACCACGGGCTCGAGCGAGGCGGCCATGCTCGCCGGCCTCGCTCTGAAGTGGCGCTGGCGGGCTTCACGGCGGAGCGCGGGGGAGCCAGACGACCGTCCCAACCTGGTGATGGGCGCCAACGTGCAGGTCTGTTGGGAGAAGTTCTGCCGTTACTTCGACGTGGAGCCCCGGCTCGTGCCGGTCGGCCCCGACTCCACCCATCTCACGCCGGCTGCCACTGCCCACTGCGACGACCGGACCATCGGGGTTGTGGCGGTGCTGGGCTCCACCTACGACGGCAGCTACGAGCCGGTGACCGACATCGTGGCGGCCCTGGACCGGTTGGCCTCGGCGGGAGGGCCCGACGTGCCCGTGCACGTCGACGCCGCGTCGGGCGGGTTCGTGGCCCCCTTCCTCGATCCGGACCTCGAGTGGGACTTCCGCCTCGACCGGGTGAGCTCCATCAACGCCTCGGGCCACAAGTACGGGCTCGTCTACCCCGGCGTCGGCTGGGCCCTGTGGCGCGACCGCGACGCCCTGCCGGCCGACCTCGTCTTCGACGTCGCCTACCTCGGTGGCCACATGCCGACCTTCGCCCTCAACTTCTCGCGGCCGGGTGCCCAGGTGGTGGCCCAGTACTACACGTTCCTGCGGCTCGGGCGAGACGGCTACCGCCGAGTCCAGCAGGCGTGCCGCGACACGGCGTCGTGGCTGGCCGACGACCTGGAGCGCCGGGCGCCGCTCCGTCGGGTGTGGGGCGGACCGGGGATCCCCGCGGTGGCGTTGACGGTTGACGAGTACGAGCCGTTCGACGTCTACGACCTGTGCGAGGCTCTCCGCACCCGCAACTGGCTCGTGCCCGCCTACCCGATGCCAACGGCGCTCGAGGCGACCAGCGTGCTGCGGGTGGTGGTCCGCAACGGGTTCAGCCGCGACATGGCCGGCCTGCTCGCCGACGCCATGGTGGAGGAGGTGGCCGAGCTCCGGCGTCGCCCGGTGGGGCAGGGGTCACGACGGCGGCAGGGCTTCCACCACTGACCCGGCGACCCGACCGCACCGGGGCCCGGGCTGCGCCGGAGCGGCACGGGGCCCTCACGTTGCCGGCGACCCGACCGCACCGGGGCCCGGGTCCGGCAGGAGGCCGACCTGGCTGGGTCGGACAGGAGGCCGACCGTCGGGGTCGACCGTCGGGGTCGACCGTCGGGGCTGACCGTCCGGGGTCGACCGTCCGGGTCCGGGTCCCCCAGGGGCCTGCCGGGCGCCGGGGTCCTCGCCGCGCTCAACTCAGCGAGGGGCGGGCACCCCTTCGAGCTCGAGCAGCCACCGCTTCACGTCGAGGCCGCCCGCGTAGCCACCGAGCTTGCCTCTCGCCGCCACGACCCGGTGGCAGGGGAGGAAGATCGGCAGGGGGTTGGCACCGTTGGCCTGGCCGACGGCGCGAAAGGCGGCCGGGCGCCCCACCCGGCGGGCCACCTCGGCGTACGTGACGGTGGTGCCGTAGGGGATGCCGGCCAGTGCCTGCCACACCGCACGCTGGAAGGGCGTGCCCGCCGGCCACAGCGGCACGCAGAAGTCGGTCGGATCGCCGCCGAAGTAGCGGGTGAGCTGCTCGGCGGCGGTAGCGAGGTGCCGGCGGGCCGAGCGAGCAGCTACGCCCGCATCGCCAGCAGCCGCGCCCGCATCGCCGGCAGCAGCCGGGTCGGCCTCCCCGAAGAGCGCGGCGCGCGGGAGCCCGACCCTCACCAGGCCGCGATCGATTGCTTCGAGCACGAGCTCGCCAATCGGGGTCTCGAGGGTGGCGCGGAGCGGTGGCTGCGTCATGCTGCCGCCTCAGCCTATCGGTGCGGGGCTGCCCGGAGCGGGGCTGCCCGATCGGCCCCGCCCCGCGCCGCGGCGCCGGTCCGCCCGGGCCCCGACGGCCGGTCGAACCCCGAGGGCTCCGAGAGCGCCGAGGGCCTTCTGGCACAGACCGGGGCCGTCGAGCCCGAGCGAGGCCAGGATCTCGCTCGCCGAGCCGTGGGGGAGGTAGGCGGTCGGGAGCCCGGCGCAGACGACCACCGGCGACCGCGCGGCGCCCGGCCGGCCGAGCGCCGCTGCCACGGCCCTGCCCACCCCCCCTTCGACAATGCCGTCCTCGGCCGTCACGACCACGTCGTGGCGGCGCGCGTCGGCCAGCATGGCCGGATCGAGGGGGGCCGCCACCCGCACGTCCCAGACGGTCGGCTCGACGCCGCGCGCTTCGAGCAGCGCCGCCGCCTCCTCGCAGGCGCCGGCCAGCTTGCCGACCCCGAGGAGGCACACGCGGCGCCCTTCGCGCAGGCGGCGTGCCGACAGCCCGTTGCCGGCCGACCCGGGCCCGGGTGCCGGCGTCTTGGGCCAGCGGATCGCGACCGGGCCGTCGGTGATCTCGAGTGCCTGGTGCACCATCGCGGCGAGGTCCTCGCAGCTCGAGGGGGCGAGCACGGTCATGCCGGGCACCTTGGTCAGCAGGGCCAGGTCGTAGACGCCGTGGTGGCTGGGGCCGTCCTCGCCGGTCACGCCGGCCCGGTCGACGCAGAGGACGACCGGCAGGCGGTGGAGGCCGACGTCGAAGAGCAGCTGGTCCCAGGCGCGGTTGAGGAACGTCGAGTAGATGGCCACGACGGGGCGCAGGCCGCCCATCGCCATGCCCGCCGCGGCGGTGACGGCGTGCTGCTCGGCGATGCCCACGTCGAAGAAGCGGTCCGGGTAGCGGTCGCGGAAGCCAAGCAGCCCGGTCGGTCCGCCCATGGCGGCGGTGACGGCGACGAGCTCGGGCCGCCGGGCCGCCTCTTCGAGCAGGGCAGCCCCGAAGGTGGCGGTGTAGTCCAGCGAGGGGGGCTTGGGCGAGCGAGCCCTCCCGGTCGCGGGGTCGAACGGGGGCACGTCGTGGAGGCACTTCTCGCCGTCCTGCTCGGCCGGCGGGTAGCCGCGGCCCTTTCGGGTCCGGGCGTGGACGACGACAGGTCCGCCGCAGGCTGCGGCGCGCCGGAGCGCGGCTTCGACGGCCGCCAGGTCGTGGCCGTCGACGGGGCCCTCGTAGCGGAGGCCGAGCGACTCGAAGAAGCACCCGGCCCCCCCGAGGAAGCCGCCATCGGCCAGGGGCGAGACGGTCGGCGCGTACGAGCGCCCGTTGTCGTTCAGCACGACGATGACCGGAGCGTGCGCGGCCCCGATGTTGCTGAGCGCCTCGTAGGCGAGGCCGCCGGTCAGGGCGCCGTCGCCCACGACGGCCACCACGCGGCCGCCGCCACGCAGGCCGGCGGCGCGGCTCAGACCGAAGGCGTAGGAGAGCGCCGTCGAGGCGTGGCTGTTCTCGACGAGGTCGTGGGCCGACTCGGCGCGGTTCGGGTAGCCCGACAGCCCTCCCGACCGCTTGAGCCGTGCGAACCCAGCGGCCCGGCCGGTGACGAGCTTGTGCACGTAGGCCTGGTGGCCTGTGTCCCAGACGATGCGGTCGACGGGGGAGTCGAACACGCGGTGGAGGGCCAGCGTGAGCTCGACCACGCCGAGGTTGGGCCCGAGGTGCCCGCCGGTCGCGGACACGGCGTCGACGAGAAAGGCGCGGATCGCGTCGGCCAGGCGCGCGAGCTCGGCGAGGTCCATGCGACGCAGCGCCTGTGGCGAGAGCCGCTCGAGGCGCTTCTCGATGCCCTTGACGACCTCGGGGCCCGAGGGGTCGTGGCGGCGCGCCACCGGCACGTCGCGAGAGTCCGCCCAGTGGGCGGCCACCTCGGCATCGGCGCGCAGTGCGGCCATGGTCAGTGCGTGCTCACGAGGGCGCGCAGCGACTGGCGCAGCGAGCTGAGGCTGGCGATGACCGCCGTGGGCTCGTAGCCGCAGTGGGCCATGCAGTTCGCGCAGCGGGGGTCCTTCCCCCGGCCGTAGGCGTCCCAGTCGGTGGTCTCGACGAGCTCCTTGTAGCTGCTCGCGTAGCCGTCGGCCATGAGGTAGCAGGGTCGCTGCCAACCGAGCACCGAGAAGCTGGGGATGCCCCACGCCGTGCACTGGAAGTCCGCCTTGCCCTCGAGGAAATCGAGGAACAGCGGCGAGTGGTTGAGCCGCCACCGCCGCCGTTTCCCCGCGAACGCCTTGCGGAACAGGTCGCGGGTCTGCTCGACCCCGAGGAAGTGCTCCTGGTCGGGCGCCTTCTCGTAGGCGTAGGCGGGCGAGATCATCATGGCGTCGACCTTCAGCTCGTCGTTGAGGAAGTCGAGCAGGTCGCGCACGGTCTTGGGCGAGTCGGTGTTGAAGAAGGTCGAGTTCGTCGTCACCCGGAAGCCGCGCTCCTTGGCCTGCCTGATGGCGGCGACGGCTTCGTCGAAGACGCCCTCGCGGTCGACGGCCGCGTCGTGGCGCTCCCGGAGCCCGTCGACGTGCACCACCCACGAGAAGTACCTCGAGGGCGTGAACCGGTCCATCCGCCGGCGCAGCAGCACGGCGTTGGTGCACAGGTACACGTAGACCTTGCGGTCGACGAGCGCCCGGACCATCTCGGCGATGTCAGGGTGGAGCAGCGGCTCGCCCCCGGCGATCGACACCATCGGGGTGCCGCTCTCCTCGACTGCCCCGATGACGTCGTCGACCGTCAGCCGCTTGCGCAGGATGTCGGTCGGGTGCTGGATCTTGCCGCAGCCCGGGCATTTGAGGTTGCACGAGAAGAGCGGCTCGATCTCGACGATGAAGGGGTAGTGGGTCCTGCCCCTCAGCCGCTGGCGGATGAGGTGGGTCCCGATACGGAGGTTCTGGCGGAAGGGAACGGGCATCAGCGCACCTGCACAGGTAGGGAGAATCGGACGTGTTCTTCGGTGGTGCGGTGCTCGGCGACCTCGACGGGCCCGAGGGCCCGCAGGGCGTCGACCACCTGGTGGACGAGGGCGTCGGGCGCGGAGGCACCCGCCGTGAGGCCGACACGACGCACGCCGTCGAGCCACTCGAGGCGCACTTCGGACCCGTCTTCGACGAGCTCGGCCCGACAGCCGGCCCGGCGGGCCACCTCCACGAGACGAGCCGTGTTGGACGAGTTCGACGAGCCGACCACGAGCACGAGGTCGCAGCTGGGGGCGAGGGCGCGCACGGCGTCCTGGCGGTTCTGGGTGGCGTAGCAGATGTCGTCGGCGTGGGGCCCCACCACGTGGGGGTAGCGCCGCTGCAGCGCCGCCACGATCTCTGCCGTCTCGTCGGTGGCCAGGGTCGTCTGCGTGAGGTAGGCGACGGGCTCGTCGGGGCCGAAGGTGAGGCGGTCCACGTCCTCGGGCCGTTCGACGAGATGGATGTGCTCGGGCGCCTCGCCGAGGGTCCCCACCACTTCTTCGTGGTCGCCGTGGCCGACGAGGGCGATGCGGTACCCGCGAGCGGCGTAGCGCTTGGCCTCCTGGTGGACCTTGGCGACGAGCGGGCAGGTGGCGTCGATGACCGACAACCCCGGCCGGCTCTCCGCCTGGCGGCGGACCTCGGGGCTCACCCCGTGGGCGGCGAGCACCACGGTCGCGCCGTCGGGCACCTCGTCGAGCTCCTCCACGAACACGGCGCCCTTGCCTTCGAGCTCGCGGACCACGTGGAGGTTGTGGACGATCTGGCGCCGCACGTACACGGGCGGTCCGAACCGCTCGATGGCCCGCTCCACGATGTCGATGGCCCGCTCGACGCCTGCGCAGAAGGAGCGGGGTGCGGCCAGCACCACCTCCCGGGGCCCGACGGCGACGCCCCAGCGATCCAGCACCGGGCGGACTCGCCGCAGCGCACCGAGCGCCCGCAGCCCGCCGCGCACCGGTCCGCGTCGAGCGGTGTCGGCTACGGCGCGCACCACCACGAGCGGACGAGCGCCCAGGGCATCGGCCACGAAGGCCGACTCCATGTCGACCGCCAGGGCACCGCTCGTCGCCAGCTCGGCGCGGCGCTGGCCCCGGGCCACGGACTCGACCGACACGACCGGCCCCTCGTGGACCCGGAGGCCCCCGCGGCGCAGCTCGGCTGCCACCAGCGCGGCGGCGGGAAGCGGCCGAGCGGGGGTCCCGTCGGTGGTGCGCAGCTCGGTCGCGACGACGAGGTCGCCGGGGAGCACCTCGGCGCCCAGGCCCCCCGCGACTCCGGCCACGGCGGCGGGCGCACCGGCGGGCAGGGCCGCTGCCTTGCGACCGGCGACCCGCGACGAGCGGGCCCGCCCCACGCCGGTGACCACGACCGGGCCGCCGAGGGCGAGCGCCTCGATGCGCAGGGCGGCCAGGACGGCCGGCTCACCCACGACGGGCTCCGTTGACGTAGCGCCCGAGGGCCATGACCGGGAAGACCTGCCGGTAGAGGTGGTAGTTGATGTAGAAGTCGCCGGGGAACCCGACGCCGGTGAACCACGGCTCGTCCCAAGTGCCGTCGGCCCTCTGGCTGCCGACCAGGAAGGCGACGCCGCGCTCGGTGGGCTCGCCCCGCTCGCCTGCCGCGAGGAGAGCGAGGAGCGCCCAGGCGGTCTGCGAGGCCGTGGACGCGCCGCGCCCGCGGATGGCGGGGTCGTCGTAGGAGCGCAGGTCCTCCCCCCAGCCGCCGTCGGGGTTCTGGTGCCCGACCAGCCACGCCACGGCGCGGCGGATCGCCGGGTCGTCGGGGGGCACCCCGGCGTCGACCAGCGCGGGCACGGCGGCGCCGGTCCCGTACACGTGGTTGGCGCCCCAGCGCCCGAACCAGGAGCCGTCGCCCTCCTGGGCACGCAGGAGCCACTCGACGCCGCGAGCGGTCGCCTCGTCCGTGCGGTGGCCGAGGGCGCAGAGCATCTCGACCACGTGGGCCGTGACGTCGGCGCTCGGCGGGTCGATCAGCTCGCCGAAGTCGCAGAAGGGAAGCTCGCGGCAGAGCACCTGGGTGTTGTCGACGTCGAAAGCAGCCCAGCCGCCGTCGCGGCACTGCATGCCCCGCACCCAGCGCACCGCCCGGTCAACCGCCCCCCGGTCGTCCTCGGCCACCCGGCGCAACGCCAGCACGACCTCGGCCGTGTCGTCGACGTCGGGGTAGTGGTCGTTCTCGAACTCGAACGCCCAGCCCCCGGGAGCAAGCGAGGGCCGCCGGACCTGCCAGTCGCCGGGCACGGTCACCTCCTCGCCGAGGAGCCACCGGGCCGCCCGGCGCAGCACCGGGTCGTCGGACGGATACCCGGCGTCCGACAGGGCGACGACTGCCAGGGCGGTGTCCCACACCGGCGACTGGCACGCCTCGATCCGCCGGCCGGCCTCGTCGTCGATCGTGAAGCGGTCCAGGCCGGCCAGTCCGGCCTGCATCACCGGGTGGTCGAGGGCGTAGCCCTGGAGCTCGAGCGCCATGAGCGAGTAGACCCAGGGCGGCTGAATGCCGCCCCACGAGCCGTCGGCCTCCTGGCGCTGGACGATCCATCGCTCCGCCCGGGCGAGGGCCGCGCGGCGCAGGGGGCCGATCGGGTGCCGCTCGTAGCGGTGCAGGGCCCGGTCGAGGAGCTCGAAGCGGCCGGCCCACGTGGCGAGGGAGCGGCGCGGCGGGTCGGGGGCCCCGGTCAGCAGCTCGTCCACGCCCACGGGCAGGTGCCGCACCGGGCGATGCGCCGCCACCACCGTCAGCGCGACCACCGTCTGGCGTGCCCAGCAGCCGAAGTCGTAGATGTTGAGCGGTACCGAGGGGGGTAGCAGCACGAGCTCGGGGGGCAGCACGGGCAGGCGCTCCCACGGCCAGCGGCCGAACAGCGCCAGCCAGAACCGGGTGAAGACCCGCGAGCGCTCGAGGCCGCCCGCGTCGCGCACGAACTCGGCCGCCCGCCGCATGTGAGCCGCACCTGGGTCGTCGCCGGCCAGGCGGAGGGCGACGTAGGCCTCGGCCGTCGTGGACAGGTCGGGTGGGCCGCCGTAGAAGGTGGCCCACGTGCCGTCGTCGCGCTGGTGAGCCCGCACCCACCTGGCGGTCGCTTCGGTCTGGGCCTCGGTCCGGATCCCGAGGAATTGCCGGAGCAGCAGGTCCTCGGCCTCCATGGTGACGTTGGTCTCGAGCTCGCCCTTCCACCACCCTTGCGGGTCCTGGAGGCGCACGAGGGCATCCGCGGCACGGCGCAGCGACGCGGCTGCCTCGCCGGGCACCCCGCGGCCCTGGGTGACGCCAGGGGTGACCGTCGTCACCGGTCCCTCGCCGTGACGAAGCGGGCGAGCGCGGCGAGCTCGTCGGCCGGTCCCTGCACCAGGGGCACCCGGCGCAGGGCCTGGAGGGCCATGTCCAGGTGCGTGTCGGCGAAGACCATGACGTCGTGGCGGGCCCCGCACGACTCGAGCAGCTCGGTGGCCCGCGCCACGTCGCCGTCGGCCAGATCGCCCTGGAGGATCGATCGCAGCTCGTCGGCCTGGTCGCCGCTGCGCCCGAGGGCGGTGGCGACCGGCAGCGTCTTCTTGCGGCGCAGCAGGTCGCTCCCCACCGGTTTGCCGGTCACCGCCGGCTCGCCCCAGACCCCGAGGATGTCGTCGACCGCCTGGAAGGCGATCCCGAGATGGCTGCCGAAGTCGGCCAGTGCCTGCACGGTGGCCGGCGGCGCGCCGGCGAGGATCGCGCCGAGCGACGCGGCGCAGGCCAGCAGGGCGCCCGTCTTGGCCTCTTCCATCTGCAAGCACTCCTCGACGGTGACCGTGAGGCGCGATTCGAAGGCCATGTCGTCGGCCTGCCCGGCGATCATCGCTTGGGTGGCGGACGCGAGCGTGGCCGCCGCCCGCACTCGCTCGGGCGTGGGGTCCTCGAGGAGGACCTGCATGGCCAGGGTGAGCAGCGCGTCACCGGCGACGATGGCCGGCCCGACACCGAAGCGGGCCCACGCGGTGGGGCGGTGCCGCCGCTCGGTGTCCTCGTCGATGATGTCGTCGTGGAGGAGCGAGAAGTTGTGGACCAGCTCGATGGCCACCGCGCCCGGCAACCCGTCTTCCTCCGCACCGCCGGCGGCGACGGCCGCGAGCAGCACGAGCGCGGCGCGCACTCGCTTGCCGCCGCCGTCCAGGTGGTGCTGCACGGGGGGGCGGACGCCGGGCCCGAGCCGGGCCACTGTCTCCTCGATGGCCGGCCCCACGAGGATCATGGCGCGCTCGAGCACCTTTTGGGCCGACGGCGCTGGCTCCCGGGACCCCGATGCTGCCTCCCTTTGCGGCGATCCGGACGGCTGCGGATGCGGTGGCGCCGATGCGCTCTCATCGAGGGGGCCGGAGCCTCCACGGCTCGCGCCAGAAGATGGGATGACGGTGGTCACGCCGGTGCCTCCTGCAAGGTTCGATCGGTCCGGTCGGTCGAGCCCCCTGCGCCCAGGGCTTGACGGGCGGCGTCGACCCCGCTGCGGACGGCGCCCTCCATGGTCGCCGGCCAGCCGGTGGCGCACCATGCTCCGGCCAGGAAGAGCCCCGGGAGCGACGTCGTGGCCGGCGGCCGCAGCGCGGCAGTCCCCGGACGGGCACGGAAGGTGGCGGCGTGCTCGCGGCTGACCGCGCCGTCGACGAGACGGGCGCGCCCGGCGGCCGGGAACAGGTCGGCCAGGGCCTCGGCGAAGCCGCGTACCAGCTCCTCGGGCCGCCGTCCCACGTACGCGTCGGCGCCCGAGAGCGACACCGCCAGGTACTGGCCACGGTCCAGGCCCGCCGAGCGGGTCCGGTCGAAGACGAACTGCACCGGCGAGCCCACTGCGGCGACCATCGGCAGGTCCGTGACGGTGCGGTCGAACACGAGGTGGACGTTGACGATCGGCGACGCGCCGAGGTGGCCCACGTCGCCGAGGACGCCGGCCGGCACCAGGGTGGCCGCCACCTGGTGCGGGGTGGCGACGACGACGGCGTCGGCTGCGAGCGACCTCCCGCTGACCTGAACGGTGGGTGCCTCCCCGGCTCTGGCGGTCACGGCGTCGACGACCTCCCCCAGCAGGACCTCGACCCCGGCGCCGGCCAGGGCAGCCTCGGCGTTGGCCCCGTGGAGCTGGCGGAGCGGGACGGCGGACCAGCCGATGTCGGCACCGTCGGCGCGGTCGAGGAGCCCGGTCCGGAAGACCTTGGCCGCCATGGCGAGCGACGCCTCTGCCGCGGGCACGTTGAGGGTGGGCAGGGTGATGAGGTCCCACAGCCGCTCCACGGCCCCCGGGCGCTGCCGGTGCCCGGCGAGCCACGCCCCGAAGGTGACGGCGTCGAGCGTGGGGTCGGCAAGGTCGAGCCCGCGCAGGGCCAGGACCGGGCGCGCGAGGCGCATCCGGTCGACGAGCGGCAGGTGGCGGTAGCGGGCCAGGGAGCCCGCCAGGTGCAGGGGCGCCGGAAGCCCGGTCCGCCGGATGGATGCCCGCCGCCCCCCGGGGGCGAGGACCGGCACGTCGAGCCGGTCCTGGAGGACCACCTGGTCCGACGCGCCGATCCGGTCGAGAAGGCCGAGGTAGGCGGTGCAGCAGCGCATGAAGACGTGCTGGCCGTTGTCGAGCCACAGGCCGCGGCGCCGGAACGACCAGGTCAGGCCCCCGAGGTGCCGACGCCGCTCGACGAGCACCACCTCGGCGCCGCCGTCTGCGGCCTCGAGGGCAGCGGCGATCCCGGCGAGCCCTCCACCCACGACGACCACCCGCCGGCTCACCCCTCGCCTCCTGCTCGCTGGCGGCTCGCCGGTGGCTGCCGCGTCCGGGCCGCCTTGAGGCGGCTCGAACCGGCCAGGCGGCTCGAACCGGCCAGGCTGGTGGCGCCTGCCAGGCTGGTGGCGCCTGCCAGGCTGGTCGCCGCGACCCACGCCTTCTCCCAGACGGGCAGGGACAGGCGGCCGCGGGTGACGACCATGGGCTCACGCTCGATACGACCGAGAAGGCGGTGGTAGATGCCGGCCATGGCGCCCACGCAGGCCCGGCTTCGGTGGTCGAGGTGGGGCAAAAGGCGCAGCCCGCGGCCGAACCACTCCCTCGCCCGCCGGCACTCGAAGCCGACCAGCTCCGCGATCGCAGGGTCGGGACCCGACAGGTCCGGCGGGCAGCCGACCGCCGCCGCGTCGTCGGCTGGCAGGTAGACCCGCCCGTTGCGGCGGTCCTCGACCACGTCGCGCAGGATGTTGGTGAGCTGGAGGGCGACGCCGAGGTCGTCGGCGAGCGGCACCGTCACCTCGGGGTTTTCCGTGCCGAAGACGGCGAGCGAGAGCCTGCCGATCGAGCCGGCCACGCGGCGGCAGTACACGACGAGCTCGTCGATCGACCCGTACGACGTGCCGATCACGTCCATCTCGCATCCGTCGATCAGGTCGTCGAAGGCGTCCATGGGGAGCGCGTAGCGCTGCGCGGCGTCACCCAGGGCCACGAGGACCGGGTCGTCGCCGTCGTGCACCGGGTGCAGGTCCTTGCGCACCCGCGCCAGGGCGGCCAGCTTCTGCTCGGGAGGCAACGGACCGTCGCCGATGTCGTCGATGCGGCGGGCGAGCGCGTACACGGTCGACAGGGCGCGGCGCTCCGGGGGTCGAAGGAGGCGGATGCCGTAGGAGAAGTTCCTCGCCTCGCGCCGCGTGATCCGCTCGCACGCGTCGTAGGCCTCGTCGACCTTCACCGCTGCGCCCTCGTCGCGACCGCGTGGGTGCGCCCGCTCACGGCGCCGCCAGGCCCAGGCTCGCGCCGAGCGCCGAAGCCAGCCGCCAGGCGAAGCGCCGAGGCCGGGGCCGGCATGCCTGGCCGAGAACGTCGAACCCGGCTCGCTCCATTGCGTCGATCGCCGCCATGCCGCCGGCGGTGAAGCCGCAGACGGCGACCCGAGCCCGGGGTGGGAGCGTGCGGGCGAGCACGAGCCCCGAGCGCAGCAGGCGGTGCGCCCTGCCCGCCTCGAAGGCCACCAGCCGGCGGAGCTCGGGGCTCGCGTGCTCGTCGAGCAGGGACCGGTCGTCGCACCCGAGCCGCCGGAGGTCCTCCTGGGGCAGGTAGACGCGGTCCCGAGCGGCGTCCTCCCCTACGTCTTGGAGGTGCTCGACCAGCTGGAGACCGACGCACACGTCGTCGGACAACGCCACGCGCGAGTCGGTCGCGAGCCCGAGCACCGTCAGGACCAGGCGGCCGACCGGGGCGGCAGAGAGCATGCAGTAGGCCGCGAGGTCGTCGAACGTGGCGTAGCGGCGCACGAGCTGATCCTGGCGGTTGGCCTCGATCAGGTCGCGGAACGGCTGGAGCGGCAGGCCGAGCTCGCGGATGCTGGCCCCGACCTCCTGGAGCAGTGGGTGGTCGGCCTGTCCGGCCGCGGCGCGTTCGAGCTGGTCGTCGAGCCACGCGAGCAGCCCGAGACGATCGCCCTCGGCCTCGTCGCCGATGTCGTCGGTCAGCCGGGCGAACCCGTACACGGCCATGAGGTGCCGGCGGACGTGGGCGGGGAGCAGCCGCATCGCGACCGGGAAGTTCTCGGCCGCCGCCTGGCCGAGCACCGCCGGCGGTCCCAGGCGGATGGCGTCAGGCCCAGAGGGGCCGGCAGGAAGGGCGGCGCAGGGCCTGGCATCAGGCCCCGAGGGGCCGGCAGGGAGGGTGGGAGCGCGGAGGCTGGATTGCAGCCCGGGCTCCGTGCCGGTCGCCATCTCCGGACCCCGGGATGGCTGGCTGCGGGTGGCGACCATGGGCTGCTCCTTGGCGCTTGCGACCCGACGGCCGGCGGCGCAGCGGCCGGCGACGGTCGACGGCGCAGATGACGTCGGTGCCAACCTAGGCGAGCCCGGGGCCACGCCGGTGCCACGAGCGGGCACCCCCAGTCCTCCTGCTCGCGAAATTGCAGGCCACAGGGGGCATGGCAGGCGGGCTCCCGCGGCAGGAAGCCGGCCCAACGATCGATCGTTTGCGGTGGTCCGACCTGGCCGGTGCCGCGGGCGGCCCGAGCGGCCGGCAGCGCGGGCGGCCCCGAGCGGCCGGCAGCGCGGGCGGCCCTGACCGGCGACCCTCCTACCCCGACCGGCGACCGGCCGGCTCCCGCCACCTGATCCGGGCGCTGCGGGAGGGCCGGACGTAGCCGTGCTCCACGTACCAACGGGCGGAGCTCTCCACGGCGTCGATGGCGGGCCGCGAGCAGTGACCGAGCTCGGCGCGGGCACGTGAGTCGTCGAAGACCATGCGCGTCGCCGACATCCTCGCCCCTTCGAGGGGCACGGCTGGCTCGCGCCGCAGCAAGCGGCCCTCGACCAGGTGCGAGATCCAGCCGGCTGCGATGCCGAGGGGCCCGGGGATCCGCCTGTCGACCGGTGGCAGGCCCGTGCACTCGGCCAGCAGCTCCAGCAGCTGCCGCATGGAGAGGTTCTCGCCGCCGACGATGTAGCTGTGGCCGATCCGGCCCCGCTCGAAGGCCAAGACGTGCGCCATCGCCAGGTCGTCCACATGCGCGACGTTCATGGCGGTGTCGACGAAGCCGGGAATCCGCCCGTTGAGGAAGTCGACCACGACCTTGCCCGTCGGGGTGGGCTTGCGGTCGCCTGGACCGAGTGGGAAGGTCGGGAGCACCAGGGTGACCGGCGCCCCCTGCGCCGCGGCCCGCAGGGCCTCGTGCTCGGCCACGTACTTCGACTGCTTGTAGAGCCCGAAGAGATGGGCGATCTCGACGTACTCGCGCTCGTCTGCCGCCCGTGACGCGCCCGGCCCCGGCAGCCCGACCGTTCCCACGGTGCCGGTGTAGACGACCCGCTCGGCTCCCGCGTCGACGGCCGCCTCGATGACGTTGCGGGTGCCGCCCACGTTCACCGCGTAGAAAACGGCGGGGTCAGGCGCCCAGAACCGGTACACGGCCGCAAGGTGGAACACTGCCCTGGCCCCCCGAAAGGCGTCGGCCACGCCGCGGGGGTCGCGGACGTCCACGCGAACCGTCTGGACCGGCAGGTCGCGGAGGTTGGCATCGTCGCCGCTGGGGGCCAGCATGGCCACCACCTCGGCACCCCGGGCGAGCAAAGCCCGCACCACCGCCGAGCCGATGAAGCCGCCCGCGCCGGTGACCACGGCCCGGTCGCCCGGCCCGAGGGGCCGCCGCGTCCCCTCCCCTCCGTTCACGGCCGCCCCTGGCATCGGCTCATCGGGGCGCCTCGGCCGCCGCCGCGGTTTCCCGGCCCGCCGCCGGCCCGCCGGCCGCCGCGGTTTCCCGGCCCGCCGCCGGCCCGCCGGCCGCCGCCGCGTCCGGGCCGCTCCCGGCCCGGCGCCGCCGGGGCCTGCGGGCGTCTGCCTCGCGGCGCAGGGCAGAGCGGGCCACCGTACGGCCGAACTCGAAGAGGAGCCCGGAACCGTGGTGGGCGTCGTGCAGCACGTCGTCCAGAGCGGCGACGAAGTAGTCGACTTCGCGCTGGCCGGCCACGAGCGGAGGAAGCAGCTTCACGACGTTCATGTTGTCGGCCGCGACCTGCGTCAGGATGCGATGCCGGTGGAACAATGGGACCACCACCATCTGCGAGAACAGAGCGGTGCGCAGCCGCTCGATCGCCGACCATCGCCGCCGCAGAGCCTTCGACGTCGGCTCGCCGAAGACGAGGCCGACCATGAGCCCGCGGCCGCGGACCTCGTGGAGCATCTCGTAGCGCTCGACGAGCGGCGCCAGCGCGGCGAACAGGCTGTCACCGGTGCTCGCCGCCCTCGCGACCACGCCCTCGTCGTCGAACGCCTGCAGCGTGGCCAGCCCAGCCACCATGGCCAGCTGGTTGCGGCCGAAGGTCGAGGAGTGCACGAGCGCCTTGTCGACCGAGTCGTACACGCTCATGAACACCTTGTCGGTGCACAACATCGCGCCCACCGGCACGAACCCGCCCGACAGCGCCTTGGACACGGTCACGATGTCGGGCCGGAGCCCCCAGTGCTCGTGGGCGAAGAACCGGCCGGTGCGGCCGAGGCCGGTCTGGACCTCGTCGGCCACGAGCAGGGTGCGGTAGCTGCGGCACGCCTCTTGCACACCTGCCCAGTACCCGTCGGGCGCGACATTGACCCCCTTGCCCTGGATCGGCTCCACCACGAACGCGGCGACGTCACCGCGCCGCAGCTCGCGGCGCAGCGCAGCCAGGTCGCCGAAGGGGACCTGCTCGGTGCCTGGCAGGTACGGGCCGAACCCCTCGCGGAACTCCCGTCCACCGTTGAGCGACAGGGCACCTGTGGTCAGGCCGTGGAAGGCGTGGTCGCAGGAGAGCACCCGTGAACGTCCGGTGGCACGGCGAGCGAACTTGATGGCAGCCTCGACGGACTCGGCGCCCGAGTTGCAGAAGAACACGCGGCGGATCCCCTCGTGCGACCGCTGGACGAGGGCTTTGGCGAGGAGCCCCGGCAGCAGGGCGCAATCGAGCTGGACCATGTTGGGCAGGTCGAGGTCGATTGCCTCGTGGAGCGCCTGCTTGACCGCCGGGTGACCCCGCCCGAGCGCGTAGACGCCGAATCCTGCCAGCAGGTCGAGGTACTCGTCGCCGTGGTCGTCGTAGAGGTAGCACCCTTCGCCGCGGACGTAGGACCGGTCGAACCCGAGGGTCTTGAGGACCCGCACCAGCTGGGGGTTCATGAGCTCGGCGTGCAGGCGGAACTGCTCGCCGTGGTGCTCCCGCAGCGCTCTGGCGACGTCGTATGCCACTGCCGATCTCCGTCCTCCCGCCTCCGTCACAGCCCTGCCTCAGGGTACTGCCGGCTCAGCCGGTCCTGGCCTGTTGCACCGGCGACTGGCGCTGGGAGGGGATGCACGCCACGATCGTTCGGCCCGGCGCCGCACGCCGGCAACGGTGGTGAATTTCAGCAGGAACTGCCGTTTTTGATTTCTTGATGCGGCCATTGCAAGCCTGGAACAGATCGCAGGTTTCTGCAATCACCGATGCGGACATGGAAAGGGCGGGAAGTGCACCGCGGTCGAGCGGCCCGCAGCGGTCGACGCGGAGCGTGTGGGGGAGCAAGACGTGTGCGGCAGACCGGGGCTCGAGGTGGATCGGGCATGAGCGATCGAGACACCGACGGACGGTTGGGGGGAATCGAGAGGTGAGCGACGTGAGCGAACATGCTGGGACGAGGCACGGCAGCGGTGAGCGCGCCACGGGCGGCGCTGGAGGCTCCGCGCAAGGGGACAGCGTGCTCGTTGCCCTGCGGGAGCTGGCGGCGGCGATCGAGGAGAACGCGCGCGACGAGCAGCTCCTGGCTCGGCGGATCGAGGAGCTCCAGGCGGCTCGGGCTCGGGGGTCGTCGTGGCTCGAGGTCCTGCGTGCCGAGCCGGAGCCTGGCACCCTCCAGCTCGTCAGTCGCGTCCACGGGCGCATCTCGGAGAGGAGCGGGGTCTTGCGACGCACCGTCGTGGCCGTGCTGCGCGAGGAGGGAGCGAGCATCCCCTCGATCGCACAGCTCTTCGGCGTGACGCACCAGCGGGTCTCCAACCTGATCCGCCGTTCCCCGACCTGATCCGCCGTTTCCCGATCTGATCGGCGCCCATCGCGCGAGCCCCGGTGCTCCGCGATCGTGGCGCCCGCTGCGCCCGTCGCGCGAGCCGCGGTGCTCCGCGATGGTGGCGTCCGCTCTGGCGCCCTTTGGTCGCTTTCTGTGTCAACGGATCGAGATGCCAGCATTCTCTGGCGCGTTCCGGCATGATAGGAGCGCTTGCCCCGGTTGAGTGCTCGGGCGGACGTCGGCCGGAGGTGGTCGGATGGGGCTGCAGGGCGATGACACACAGATGGTGGCGGGGATCCCCGGAGTTCGGCCGCTCGTGCTGCCGGGTGAGCCCGCCATCGCCTACCAGCCGGTGGTGGACCTGGGTTCGGGGATGCTGCTGGGCTTCGAGGCGCTCGTCCGGTGGCGGCACCCGACCGAAGGCATCATCCTGCCGGCGCTGCTGATCCCGTGGGCCGAGGCCAACGGTGACATCGTCGCCCTGGGCGAGTTCGTGTTGCGGGAGGGGTGCCGCCACGCGGCGAAATGGCCGCGCAGCCTGCAGCTGGCCGTGAACGTGTCCATCGTGCAGCTCCGCCGGGGCGTCGCCTCCACCGCCGTGGCTCACGCGCTGGAAGGGAGCGGCCTGCCACCGGACCGCCTCACCGTCGAGGTCACCGAGCACGCGCTCAACGACGAGCAGGCGCTGAACGACCTTCGCAGGATCGCGGCGATGGAGGTGCAGCTCGCCGTGGACGACGTCGGCACCAGCTGGAACAGCTTCGATCGGCTGCGCCGGATGGCCGTCAACACCATCAAGATCGACGGGTCCTTCGTCGCCGGGCTCGAGGTCCACGAGGGGATCAACCGCATGATCGTCGAGACGGTCGTGCACCTCGCCCACTCGTCGGGGATGTCCACGGTGGCCGAAGGAGTCGAGACCGCGACCCACGCCGCCATCGTGCGCGAGTTCGACTCCGACGCCGCGCAGGGCTACTTCTTCGCCCCGCCGCTCCCACCCGAGCAAGCGTCGGCGTTGGCGGCCAAGACGGAGTTCCGATTCCCCCTCGACGGTCCGGGATGGGTGTCGGGGGACGGGCTCGGACCGAGCGCCACCGGGCCGCAGCCGGTCACCGCCGGGCAGAAGGTGACCGCTGCCGCGCGCAAGGAAGGGGAAGAAGGGGATGGGGACGTCGAGGACGTGCCCGACATGGACGACATGGAAGCCGGGGGGTCACCGAGCGTGACGGCCGATGCAGCCGGTCCTGGTGCCGGCAGCGGCGCGGCCGACCCAACTGACCGGGCCGGCGGCGTGCCGGGCCGGCCCCGTGCGGGCACCGGTACGGGTCCTACCAACGGGCGGCGGACCCAGGGGCAGTCCGGCCCCGGCTCGAAGGGCGCTGCCAGGGGCCCGGGGCCGACCTCGCGGCGGGGCCGGCGCTGAGGGCTCAGCCGGGAAAGGGGCCTTGCACGCGGGGGCTCGGTCCAGCAGACTGAGGCCCCGAAGTACGATCAGTCCGAGGCAGTCGGCGGAGCACCACCGGACGGTCGCTGTCCCCGAGGTCAGGGTGCGGGCCCGACCGGGGGCGGAGCCCCCTGCTCCGTTCTGGTCACCTGCAGGACCGGCTCTGGCGAGGGGAGGGTCCGACGCGACCCCTACGGCGGCGACATGGGAGAGGCGGGTCCCCGGCGCGCGCCGCGCTGCTGTGGGAAGCCGGGTCCCCACGAGCCGAGCCCTACCGGCTTCGGGTAGCGCGCCGCGGCCTGCAGGTCGTGCCCGAGCAGCCCGGCCTCCCCTTGCCCGCGAGCGACACGATGAATATTGCCTGGAGCCACCTGATCGGCTTGCGCGCCGATCGGACGGCGGAGGCCCCCGACGGCACCAGGATGCAGCTGCTCGAGGTGGTCGCCGAGCACGGGGCGATCGGGCTCCTCCTCCCCGCCGCCGAGCTGGCCTCGGTGCTGGCGGAGGTCCGGCAACGGTCGAACGCGTGGCGGCGAGCACGGCACCCCTTGGGGATGGCCCTGGCCCGTGTGGCCGCCCTCGTCGGCGCCGGGGTGGGCCGTGCTGGGCCTGCCCTGCGCGCCCTTGCCGCCTCGCTGGGGGCGCTGCCTGCTGCGCGCGCCCTCGCCGCCTCGCTGGTGGCGCTGCCCGGCCGGACGTGCCGCCGCGGCGCGGCGCCGCTCCTTGCCGTGCTGGCGTCGCTGGCCGTTGTGGCCGGTGGGGTCACGGCGCTCGTCGCCCCAGGGGGCGGGGCGTCGGGCAACCCGGGGACCGGCGCGTACGCGGGGCGCTTTGACGTCTCGTCGATGGCGGGCATCCTGCGGACGCTCGGCCCGGTCAAACCGTTGCAGCCTGCTGCCGCACCCCCGGCGCCGGCGCCCCCGGCACTGGCCGGGCAGCCCCCCCTGCGCCCCCACGAGGTGTTTGGCTTCGCCCCGTACTGGACGCTGCCGCAAAGCGGCAGGTTCGACGTGTCGAAGGTGACGACGCTCGCCTACTTCGCCGTGGACGTGAACCCTGACGGCTCGCTCGACCAGTCCGGCCCGGGGTGGAACGGCTACGAGAGCCAGGCCCTGGCCGACCTGGTCACCCGGGCGCACGCCGCCGGTGACCGGGTGGTGCTCACCGTCGACTGCTTCGACCAGCACGCCCTCGACGAGCTCACCTCGAGCCCGACTGCCCCCGCAACGCTGTCGGCAGCGCTCGTCGACGCCGTACGGGCGAAGAACCTCGACGGCGTCAACCTCGATCTCGAGGGGCAAGGGGCTGCCGACCGTGCGGGGTTGACCGGCCTCGTCGCCGCCGTGTCGAGGACGCTGCACGGCGCCGACCCGCACTGGCAGCTGACGATCGACACCTACGCCAGCTCGGCGGGCGACCCCGGCGGGTTCTACGACGTCGCCTCGCTCGCGCCCTGGGTGGACGGGTTCTTCGTGATGGCCTACCAGCTGAACCTGCAGGCCTCCGCGTCGTCGCTGTCGCCGCTCACGAGCCCGATGTTCAGCCTCCTCGCCACGGTGCAGCAGTACGCGGCGACCGTCCCGCCCTCGAAGGTGCTCCTCGGCCTGCCCTTCTACGGCTACGAATGGCCGACGACGGACCCGACCCTGAGCGCCCAGGCCACTGGCCCGCCCACGCCGGTCACCGACTCCCAGATCGTCGCCATGGGGTCGCCGGTCTTCTGGGACTCGGTGACCGACACGGCGTGGACCTCCTACCAGGTGGGCGGGCAGTGGTACGAGGCCTTCTTCGACGACCCCTACTCGCTCTACCTGGCCGCCCAGCTGGCGCAGCGGTACGGGCTGGCGGGCGTGGGCGCGTGGGCGCTCGGCATGGAGGGCGGCGACCCCTCGATGCTCGCCGCCCTCGATGGGCTCGCCCCGCCGTCGCGGACGCTCGCGACCGGCCCCCTCAGCCTGCCCGCCCTGCCGGCCGCCGTGCCGCCCCAGGTGCTGCCCGTCACGCCGGTGACCGCGAGCCCACCGACGAGCACGGCGGGGACCGCAGCGCCCAGCTCCACGACGACCACGACCGCCGCACCTCACCACTGGTACCGGGGCGAGTTCGCCGGCCAGCCGGTGGACCTGGTCCAGCTCACCGGGCCCGTCCCCTCGACTGCGTCCCTCCAGGCCGCAGGCGAGCTGACGTCGTTCCAGACCGACGATCCGGCTCTTGCCTGCCTCGCCCAGCAGCCGGCGCTGCCGGTGTGGCTGCTCGCCGCACCGGGCAGCTACCTGGTGGTGGCCGGCACCCCGAGCGCGTGCGCCCAGACGGCCTTCACGTTCCAGGTGGCGCCCACGCTCCAGGCGTCGCCACCGTCCACCTCCACCACCACGACGACGAGCTCGACGACCACGACCACCACCCCGACCGGGTGAGGTCGGCCCGGCCCATGGCGGCCCCGTCGCGCCACGGCGCGCGGGGATTGCGCTGGGGGCCCATCGGGTTGCCCTTGCCGCGGCCGCGGCCGCGGTCGCGGTCGCGCGGGCCGGTTCAGGCGGGCAAGGGCGGGTAGGCGGCCGGCTCGCACCCGCCGGCGCACAGGGGACCTGGGTAGCCTGCAGGGGTGGCGAGCACCGTCCCTGGCCTGCCCCCCACGGACCAGGCCGCCCCTCGGATCCGACCCCGACGGCTGCCCGAGCCCAGCTTGGGCGAGCTGCTCCGGCGCGGAGGGCGGATCGCGGCATCGGTGGCCAGGCACTTCTCGCCGCTCGTGCTGCGCCAGCTGCACGAGGTCCGCTCGGGGCCCCTGCCTCCGAGCGTCATCGCGCGGCCGCTCCGGTTGACTTTCGAGGAGCTGGGCGGCACCTTCATCAAGTTCGGCCAGATCATGGCCTCCTCGCCGGGGATGTTCGGCGAGGAGGTCGCAGACGAGTTCCGCTCGACCCTCGACACCGGCCCGACGGCTGACTTCCGCCACGTCCGCCAGGTCATCGAGGACGACCTGGGCATGTCCCTCGGGGAGGCGTTCGCCGACTTCGATCCCGAGCCCGTCGGGAGGGCGTCGATCGCCGTCGTCTACCGCGCCCGCCTCCACGACGGCCGCCAGGCGGCGGTGAAGGTGATGCGCCCTGGCATCGAGCGCCTGGTGGCGACCGACCTCGACCTCATGCAGCCGTTCTTCGAGCTGCTCGCCCGGGAGACCGGCGAGGTGATGGCAGGCTCCACGCTCCAGCTGCTCGACGGGTTCCGGGTCCAGATCGGCGAGGAGATGGACCTGCGCAACGAGGCGCGCTCGCTGGCCCATTTCCGCCGCCTCTGGAGCGAGAAGTGGCTCCCCCTCGTGGTGGTGCCGGAGCCCTACCCCGAGCTGTCGGGCCCCAACGTGCTCACCATGGAGTTCCTCGACGGGGTGCCGATCGACGACTTCGCCCAGGTGGCCGCGCTCGGCATCGACCCGAGGCCCCTCATCGAGCAGGTGGTCCGGGTGTTCTTCCTCACCACGATCCGCTGGGGCGTGTTCCACGGCGACATTCACGCCGGCAACATGATGCTCTTGCGCGACGGCCGCATCGGGGTCATCGACTGGGGCATCGTCGGCCGTCTCGACCCAGACACCCACCGCTTCTTCCTGCGGCTCCTCGCCGCAGCACTCGGCGACGAGTCGGGTTGGGGCGACGCCTCTGCCCACATCACGAGGACCTATGGACCGGCCATCAAAGAGGCGGTTGGCCTCGACGACGCCGGCCTGGCGGCCTTCATCCGCAGCCTGGTGCTCCCGGCGCTCACCCGGCCCTTCGGCGAGGTGAGCCTCGCCTCGGTCTTCCAGGCGACCCAGCTGCAGGTGGCCAAGGCCCAGGGCATCGAGGCCCACCGGCGTTCCGTGCGCGCCGTGCTGCACCGCCTGCGGGCACAGCGCCGCCTGCGGCGGATGGCTTACGAGGCCGGCGGCCTCATGTCCGACTTCGACCGGGGCACCTTCCTGCTCGGCAAGCAGCTGATGTACTTCGAGCGCTATGGCCGGATGTTCCTCCACGACGTACCGCTCTTGAACGACCGGGCCTTCCTGAGCGAGCTGCTGGAGCAGGCGACGGTGGGCGAGGTCCGGGCCGAACCGGTTGCGCCCGCCAGCGGGCCGCACGTGCTCGGGGAGGGCCCGCTGGCCTCTCTCGGGCCGGTCGGCCCCGTGGAGGAGGCTCCCGAAGAGCTCGAGGACGGCCGGTATGCTGAGCGCCGTCCGGCCCGAGGCGCCGAGTGAGGAGGAGCCC
Source organism: Acidimicrobiales bacterium (assembly GCA_035293965.1). GTDB lineage: Bacteria > Actinomycetota > Acidimicrobiia > Acidimicrobiales > RAAP-2 > DATGLW01. The sequence goes on along the minus strand of DATGLW010000087.1, from coordinate 11,525 downwards.
GTGAAGGTCGTCGTCGACTTCGACAAGTGCGAGAGCAACGCGGTCTGCATGGGACTGGTACCCGAGGTCTTCGAGGTCCGCGACGACGGGTACCTCTACGTGCTCGACGAGCACCCGCCGAGCTCCCTCCACGCCCGGCTGCGCGACGCGGTGGCGTCCTGCCCCACTGGGGCCATCTCGCTCACCGACGACGAGTAGCCGCGGGCGCCCGGTGAGCGGCCCACGCGTCCGCTTCGCCCCGTCGCCCACCGGGTACTTCCACGTGGGCTCGGCCCGCACGTCGTTGTTCAATTGGCTCTTCGCCCGGCGCCACGGCGGCACCTTCATCCTGCGCATCGAGGACACCGACACCGAGCGCAACCGCGAGGAATGGGTCGAGGGCATCCTGTCGGCCATGGCGTGGCTCGGGATGGACCCAGACGAGGGCCCGTACCGCCAGTCGGAGCGCGCTGGCCGCTATGCGGCGGCGCTCGATGCCCTGTGGGAGGGGGGGCATCTCTACGCGTGCGAGTGCACTCGCGCGCAGGTCGAGGACAGGACGCGGGGGAACCAGACGCCCGGCTACGACGGCTACTGCCGTGACCGGGGGCTCGGGCGGGAGGGCCGGGCGCTGCGGTTCAGGGTCCCCGACGAGGGTGCGACCGTCGTGTCCGATCTCGTGCGCGGCGAGGTCCGCTTCCCCCACGCCGCCATGGAGGACTTCGTGGTGGCCAAGTCGAGCGGCCAGCCGCTGTTCGTGCTCGCCAACGTCGTCGACGACCGCGACATGGCCATCTCTCACGTCATCCGGGGCGAGGACCTGCTCCCGTCGGCCCCGAAGGGGATCCTGCTGTGGCGGGCGCTCGACGCCGTCGGGGTGTCCGCGGGTGGAGCGGGCGCGGTCGCCGGCGCGGGCGCCGGCGCAGACCGTGCGGGGGGCCCGCCCGAACACCCGCTGCCGGCGTTCGCCCACCTGCCGATGCTCGTCAACGAGCGGCGCCAGAAGCTGTCGAAGCGCCGCGACCCGGTGGCGGTCGAGATGTACCGTGACCAGGGCTTCTTGCCCGAGGCGTTCCGGAACTACCTGGCCCTGCTCGGGTGGAGCCCCCCCGGGGGGGCCGAGAAGGTGGACGTCGGCACCCTGATCGGGGCGTTCCGCCTCGAAGAGGTCCATCACGCCCCGGCGTTCTTCGACGTGCAGAAGCTGACGCACCTCAACGGCGAGTACCTTCGCGAGCTCCCCCTCGATCGCTTCGTGGCGGCGTGCCGGCCCTGGGTGGCGCCGCGCGCCGGGGAGTGGGCACCGGCGTCGGGTGGTCCACCATGGCCGCCGGAACGTTTCGACGACGCCACCTTCGCAGCCATCGCCCCCATGGTGCAGGAGCGTGTGGCGACCCTCGGCGAGGTGCCGGGCATGGTCGACTTCCTCTTCCTGGAGGATCCGGCGCTCGACGAGGCGAGCTGGGCCAAGGCGGTCGGCGGCGACCCCGAAGCGGGGGGCATCCTGCAGGCGGCGGCCGCCGCCTACCGGACCTGCGAGTGGTCGCCCGAGGCCCTCCACCGGGTGACAGGGGAGCTGGCGGAGGCGGCAGGGCGACGGCTGGCGAAGGCCCAGGCGCCCATCCGGGTGGCCGTCACCGGCCGCAGCGTCGGGCCGCCGCTGTTCGAGTCCCTCTTCCTGCTCGGGCGCGACGAGGTGCTGCGCAGGATCGGCGCCGCCCTCCGCCGGCTCGGCCACCAGGCTCCTGAGGCGACTGCCGGGTAGGGCCGGCCCGGGAGCCGCGGGGCTCGCTGGGCGACGCTGGGCTGCTGCACGACGCTGGGCTGCTGCAGGGCCGGTTCGCCAGCGGCTAGCCTCTCGGTTCGCCCGTTCGGGGGTGGTGTAATCGGCAACACGACAGGTTCTGGCCCTGTTATTGGGGGTTCGAGTCCTCCCCCCCGAGCTCGACAGGTGGCGCGTGCGTGCCGCCTGCCAGGCCCCATCGTCTAGAGGCCAAGGACACCACCCTCTCAAGGTGGAGACACGGGTTCGAATCCCGTTGGGGCTGCGAGACAAAATCCCAGGTGAGCCGGGGTTTCTGGCCCCGGCTCCCCCGCGTCCGGAGGACCGCCGGAGGGCTCCATCGCGCGTCCACCGCGCGCGGCGAGCGACAGCAGCGGCGTGATGTTGTGTACGCGTTATGTTCGCCTCATGAAGCGAACGACGATCATGCTGCCGGACGACCTCGACGCCAGGGTCCGCTTGGAGGCCAGGCGTCGGGGCGTCTCGATCGCCGACCTCGCCCGGGAGGCCATCTCCCAGTACCTCCCCGCCCCTGCTCCGGCGGGCCGGCTGGGCTTCGTCGCTGTCGGCGAAGGCAGGCCTTCGGACGCCTCCGAGCGCGTGGACGAGCTCGTCGCCAAGGCCCTCGCTCGCCGACGCCTGCCGAGCGAGTGCTGATCGTCGACTCCGGGCCGCTGTACGCCGCGGGGGCAACAGGTGACCGCAACCATCTCCGCAGCATCGACCTGCTCACCAGCGCCGAGCCTCCCTTTCTCGTTCCGACGTTGGTCGTGACGTTGTCCCGCTGAGCGTAGAAATTTGAACTGACGGTCCCCCGCCTGAGACCTGCCAGCTGGTAGGTGTCGGGCGTCCGAGTCATTGTCAATAGTTGTGGACGGGGAATCTCGCTCAGGCGGCGACGGACCCGTCCTTTGTGCAGGTGTCGGGTGATCCCGAGCTCGTGTCGCTCCTTTCTTGTCGCTTGCCGTCGATGAAGGTGACGCCAGCTCGCACAAGCACAACGAGCTCGGCACCCGTGATCTTTCGCCAGCGAGCCTGCGCGGAATCGAGCAGCTTGTAGGCCATCGCGAGACCAGCCTTGCGGGACCCCGCACCGCGGGTGACCTTCGTCCGGAGCCGCACCGTCGAGAACGTCGACTCGATCGGGTTCGTGGTGCGCAGATGCACCCAGTGCTCGTGGGGGAAGTCGTAGTAGGCGAGCAGGACGTCGAGCTGGCCGGTGATCTTGGCGGTGGCCTTGCTGAACCCCTTGAACTCCTCGGCGAAGGACTTCACCGCCTCGAGGGCGGCGGTGCGCGTCGGGGCGCTGTAGATGGCCGCAAGGGCGCTCTTCGCACCAGCGTGCAGGCGCTTGGGCAACGCGTCGAGGACGTTCGCGGTGACGTGCACCCAGCAACGCTGCTCACGGGTGGCCGGGAACACCTCCCTGAGCGCCCCCCAGAACCCGAGTGCGCCGTCGCCCACGGCGAGGACCGGTGCCTGGATGCCACGGTCCCGGAGTGCGCGCAGGACCTCGGCCCAGCTGTCGATGGACTCGCGGTAGCCGTCGGCCAGCGCCACCAGCTCTTTCGTCCCGTCGGGGCGCACGCCGACGATCACCAGGCAGCACAGCCGGTCCTCTTCGAGGCGGACGTTGAAGTGCACGCCGTCGGCCCAGAAGTAGACGTAGTCGACACCTGACAGGTCCCGTGTCGACCACTCGGCGTGCTCGGCCTGCCAGGCCTCGGTGAGCCGGTTGACCGTCGAGGCCGACAGGCCCGCTTCGGTGCCGAAGAACTCGCCCAGTGCCGGGGCGAAGTCGCCCGTCGAGAGTCCGCGCAGGTAGAGGATCGGGAGGACCTCGGTGACCTTGGGGGACTTGCGCATGTACGCCGGCAGGATCGCTGAGCGGAACCGCTCACCCTCCCGGCGGTCGTCGACCCGGGGCGCCCTCACCTCGACCGCGCCGGCCCCGGTCAGGACCTCGCGTGGCCGGGCGTAGCCGTTGGCGACGACGAGGCGGTGACCGGTCGCGTCGCGCTCGGCGGCGTGCTCGTCGAGGTAGGCACGGCGCTCGGCCAGAAGCGCCACCGCCAGCATCTCCTTGGCCGCCATGCGGCAGAGCTCATCGAGGCCGATCGTCTGTGGTTCCTCGCCACCAACCGCGGTGGCGGTGGCGTCATCGACTAACTTGAGCATTGGCGTATCCCTCCCCGCCGGCGTCAACCGGCGGCATCGTTGGTTTGGTCAACTTGGAGGGTACGTCGCGCCCTTCATGAGATCGGGGATCCACAACTTCTGGTTATAACTCCGGGCGTCCTGACAAGACATCCAACTCAGGAAGGGGACCGCCGTGAAGAAGAACTATCAGATGACCGTCCACGCCGGGCGGATCGCGCCGATCCCGCCGGTCGGATCTTGGCGAACTGCGGATGTTGGCCGAACCAGGTCGGGACCCGCCGAGTGAGTCGGGTTGGACCGCGAAGCGTGATGCGCCCGTCTGCGAGCGCGTCGGTGAAGCGGGTATCACCCATCCACACTTCCGTCAGGGCGCGGAGGTCGGCTTCGATCGTGACGTCGATCTCCCTTCCCGGGTCGGTGAGGCAGAGGTCGACGTCGTGGGCGTCGACCACGAGCCAATAGAAGCGCCGCTTGAGCGGAAGCGTGGGAAACACGAACTGGAGGGTGGCCGAGGGTACGCCCAGGCCGCCTGGCGCAAGGTTGCGGCGGACGTCCCACAGCAGCAGGCCAGGGTCGAGCTCGTCAGGTCTGTAGTCGGTACGAACCCAACGTTGCCCCCATTGACCGAGGGCGAGGACGATCGGCAACAGCTCCCGACCGGCCTCCGTCAACCGGTAGGAGCTGGCGTCTCGATCGATGATCCCGGCGCGCTGGAGATCCCTGAGTCGCTTGGACAGGAGTGCCGGTGAGCACGTGGGTACGCCGCGTCGGATCTCGTTGAACCGGGTGCTGCCGACGAGGAGCTCGCGCACGATGAGCGGCGTCCAGCGTTGGCAGATCACCTCAGCGGCCTTGGACACCGGGCAGAACTGGCCGTACCCCTCCACGATGCCCACACTAGCCCGCTTCAGTATTTGTACTTGCCTTGGTGATGGCGCGGCCCGACGATGACCCTCGGGCAAGCGCTGGCCCACGGCGAGACAAGGAGAGATGGCGTGACCGTGCAGGACGACTACCCTGTCGATGCCGAGCTCAAAGCTCGGCATCGGGCGATGTGGGCGATGGGCGACTACCCGGCCGTGGCCGCCGACCTCATCCCTGACCTGGGATCGGTGCTGGTGGAGGCGTGCGGCGTCCAGCGCGGCGATGCCGTGCTCGACGTGGCGTGCGGCTCGGGCAACGCCGCCATCCCGGCGGCCCTGCGTGGGGCGCAGGTCAGTGCCTGCGACCTCACCCCGACGCTGCTCGAAGTCGGCCGGCGCCTGGCAGCGTCGGCGGGCGTCGACATCGCCTGGCGGGAGGGCGACGCCGAGTCGCTGCCCTTCCCGAACGCCACCTTCGACGTCGTGCTGTCGTGCGTCGGCGTCATGTTCGCCCCTCACCACCAGGCCAGCGCAGACGAGTTGGTCCGGGTCTGCCGCCCGGGGGGCAGGATCGGTCTGCTGAGCTGGACCCCGGAAGGCTTCGTCGGCCAGATGTTCGCCACCATGAAGCCGTACTCGCCGCCCCTTCCACCGGGCGCCCAGCCCCCACCCCTGTGGGGTGACGAGGACCACGTCCGGGCCCTCCTCGGCGATCGCGTGACCGACGTCGCGGTATCCCGGCAAACCGTCACGGTGAGGCGCTTCACGACGCCGGACGAATTTCGCGACTACTTCAAGGAGAACTACGGCCCAACGGTCGCCGCGTATCGGGCGCTCGCCGATGAGCCCCAGAGAGCGGCCGAACTCGATCGAGACCTGAGCGACCTCGCCCGCCGGCACGACAGAGGCACCACCACGATGGTCATGGAATGGGAGTACCTGCTGCTCACGGCATGTCGCGTCGTGTGAGCCCCGGTGGAGTGGAGGCGCACTCCGACCGCGACGGCGAGAACCGCCGGGAGGTCGTGTGGGCGAGTCGCTTCGACCTGAAGAACCCAGTCTCCAAGCCACCTTTGACCGAACGAGGCGGATCGCGAGCTCGACGAACGCCGAGACGACGTTGTGGCCTGCCCGCGCTGCCGCTCAGCAGACGGTTGAGCTCTTCGTGCACCTGCACCGACGGCGGTACCCGAGCGGCTGGCCGGACCCCGTTCCTGGTCCACTCGCTCTGCGAGCTGGAGCCGGTGACGAACCGCGGCCCCGGCATGCGCCCGCCAGGCTTCGCCGGGCGGTGCGGCTGACGTCGAGCGGGCAGGGCCGGCTCAGCCGGCTGCGGGTCTGGCGAAGGGTGGACCGTCGAAGTAGTCGAGGGTCGCGAACGCCTCGACGGGCCGACGCCGGAGGTGGGTGATCTCCCTGGCCGGCTTGCCGAGCGGGATGGTGCAGGCAAGGGCGTGGTTCTCAGGGATGCGCAGGAGCTCCTTGACGGCCGGCTCCTGGCGGACGAGGACGCTGGTCAACACCCCGCCGTAGCCCGCAGCGCGTGCCGACAGCAGGATGTTGTGCGCGAAGGGGTAGACCGAGGCGCCGGCCGAGATGCTGAGCCGCCCGAGGCCGCTGTCCATGGCAGTCGCTCGCTCGAGATCGAGGGTGATGAGCAGCACCACCGGGGCATTGGCCACCAGTTCGGGCATCGCCCCGGCCATGTGCTGGACGGGCGTTTGGCGTGCCGCCTCGAGGTCGATCGGCTGGATCGAGGGACCGCCCGGCGGGTTGCGCCAGTAGGCCTCGGACGCCACGAACGGCACCAAGCCGGCTGCGTAGAACGCGTGGTCCTCGCGCTGTGCGAGCTCCCACAGCGCCGCGATGCGATGCTTGAGCCCGGCGTCGCGGACCACGATGACGTGCCAGCCCTGGCGGTTCCCGCCGTTGGGGGCGAACCGTGCCTGGTCGAGGATGTCCCACAGCACGCGGTCCGGCAGCGGGTCGTCGGTGAACTGTCTGGTGGCGGGGGTCGTGCGCATGGCGTAGCCGAGGTCCATGGCACGATCCTGCCAGCCGGTTTGCCCGATGTCACGGGGCCCGGGCGAACCGCCGCTCGACGGGCATGGAGTGCTCGATGTGCGGACTGCTGCTCGACCGTGCGCCGGAATCTTGCCCGAGTCGCATCGAGATCGTGGCCGACGAGGCGAGCTACCGTGGCTCCCGGGGCAAGCCGGGCAGGGTTCTCCTGAGGAGGAGAGCTGGCGACGCCGGGATCGGCCGGCCAGAGGGAAGCGGAGGTAACAGGTGGCGCGTAGTCTGGAGGACACCACTGCCGGCACTGTCGAGCTGGCGGGCAAGAAGGTCCGGCGCCTCGGCTTCGGCGCCATGCGAGTGTCCGGGGCGCGCAACGCGGCGGGCGTCCGCGACCGCGGCGAGGCGATCGCCCTGTGCCGGCGCGTCTACGAGCGGGGCGTGAACGTCTTCGACGTGGCGAACATCTACGGCTACGGCGAATGCGAGGAGATCCTCGCCGAAGCGCTGCACCCGTACCCCGACGACGTGCTGATCGGCACGAAGGCGGGGTTCCGCCCCGGCAAGATCGAGCCGGGGAAGACGTCCCTGCCCCCGCTGGGCCGCCCCGAGCACATCAAAGAGGAGTGCGACAAGAGCCTGCGACGCCTCCGGGTCGACTGTATCGACCTGTACCAGGTGCACGTGCCCGACCCCGACGTGCCCTACGAGGACACAGTGGGGGCGTTCGTCGAGCTCCAGCAGGCCGGGAAGGTCCGCCACATCGGGGTCTCCAACGTCAATCTCGACCAGCTCGCGATCGCGCAGTCGCTCTGCGAGGTCGTGTCCGTCCAGAACGCCTACAACGTCGGTCGCCGCGGCGCCGAAGGGGTGCTGCGGGCGTGCGAGGCCCAGGGCATCCCCTTCCTGGCACACTCACCCAACATCTTCGGGGGCACGCCGGCCGCGCCGGTCGTCGATGCCATCGCCGAGGCTCGCGGGACCTCGCCACAGCAGGTCGCCGTCGCGTGGCTGCTGGCACGGTCTCCGGTCATGGTGCCGATCCCGGGCACCTCGAAGATCGCCCATGCCGACGACAACGTCGACGCGGCGTGGCTGCAGTTGAGCGCCGAGGAGCTGGCCCAGCTGGAGGCGGCGGACCGCACATCGGCCGGGTCCTGAAGGCGACGGTGCAACGGTCGTCGAGCTACCCCGCTCGATGTGCCGGACAAGGATTGCCGACGGCAACTGCGCGTCCTGCGGTCGAGCTCTGGCACACCGTGACCGCGCTATCCGTCGCGATCGCGAGCTGCCGCGGGTCGGGGTGGGCACGCCGACCAGAAGGGTCGACGCGCTCGCGCCCTCGGCCGCGAGCCGGTCGTTGTCGTCGTGGATGGTCTCGAAGGCGACGTCCACGGCAATGCCACGGGGGGTCCCGTGGGCCGAAGGAGGTGAGCCGCGACCGCGGACCGGTCCGCGAGCCCGGGACCGGTCCGCGTGCAGGGATTCACGATCCGCCGGTTGATTCACCAGACGGGTGTGGTCGGGTCAGGCCACGTGTGATCTGCCGTAGGCCGGCTCGCGTGGCTGGGCGGTTGATGCCGGCTCCACTGACGGGAACCAGTGCAGCCGGCCGAGCCCCTTCTCGGCGCGCCACTGGGCGACCTCGTGAACGGTGAGGCCCGCGATCGAGAGCGTGACCCAGCCCACCGCGAACGCGAACACCGTCCAACGCTCCGCTGTGCCGGAGGCCCCCACCCCGAAGCCCATGGCGAGCCCGCCCAACGCCACCATGGCTGCGTCCATCCAGCGTTGCACGATCCCTCGAGACCGATCGAGCTGGGCAAGCAGCGAGATCGCCACGACGGCGATGCCGAACCCGAACGCGACCCAACCGGCCACCGACGGCCGGAAGGACTGACTCACCACGACGATGAAACCTCCGAACAACGCAAGCAACACGTTCGTCGCGTATCTGCTACTCACGATGCACCTCCTTCCCATCGTGGACGATCCTGTCGCGCTACGAGTATATCGGAAGACGAGATGTATTCGGCCGGGCGGGCGCGAGAGCCGGCACCTGGCGGGCGCGGGGTCGGTGCGGCCGCCTCACCCCTGGCCCGTCGGCGGCGTAAGCGGTGCAGGGAAACCGGCGAACCTCAGCGGGGCAGTGGACTGTAGAAGACGAGGCCGTTGCCCTTGTTGTCGTAGACGACGCCGCGGCGCTCGTGCGCGTCGTTGTACGGGGGCTTCACGATGCCTCCGCCATTCGCGTCGACGGCCTCTGCTGCGGCGTCGACGTCAGCGGTCTTGATGCCGACGACGACCTGCCCGGGCATGGGGTGGTCCACCGCTGTCGCGAGCGCGATGGTGATCGACCCCCCGTCGATGGCCGCATAGTGGGCTCCATCGCGGAACTTGAGCGGCATCCCCAGGGTCTCCGTGTAGAAGCGGATCGACTCGTCGAGGTTGTCCGTCGACAGGATGACCATCCGTACGTCGTAGTCGCTCATCGGTCCCTCCCTCTCGCAGCCCGATCGTAGTGCCCCGGCCCCGCGCGCCGCTCCGGCGAGCATCGCCGCGGCCCAGCGCGACCAGGAGGCCAGCGCTTGCCGCCACCGGAGGCTCGAGCCGGTGCCGCCGACCAGGCCGCGCTTGGCGCGGCGGTCAGGCCCGTGCCGCCGTCGACCGGGGTGCTGGCGGTGCGAGGTACTGCTCGACCGCCTGGGCGATTCCCCCGGCGATGACGTGCTGGTCGGGGGCGCTCGCCGCGATCGAGCCCTCGAAGGGATCGGTCAGGTACAGCGGCTCGAGGACAGCCCCCGGCATCTCGCTCGGCGTCGTGAAGTAGCCCGCCATCGAGGGACCGATGAGCAGGAGGTGGTCGTACTGGGCGGCCGCGGCGGCCAGGCCGCCCTCGGCAGGGTCACCGACGGACGAGCCGAACCCGGTGTCGGGCTCGACGCCGTCGTCGGGGATCTGCCAGCCCTGGCGGTTCATCGCCGACAGGACGTCTTCTTGCAAAAGGCTCGCCAGGCGGAGGTTGTCCTGCGCGAAGGGGCGGTCGGCGTCGTAGATGCTGACGCTTCCCGAGTCGTCGGGACTGGCGCCGGCGTCCATGTAGATGCCCACGAGCACGTCGGCCCGGGCCAGGTTCGCGCAGACGTCCCTTGCCGCCACGTCGTCGTGCGCCCCCTGCAGGGAGAGCACCCCCTGGTCGGTCTCGCCCGGTCCGAGCCGGACGACGGTCGAGTTCTTCGTGCGCGAGACCACGACCCGGTATCCCTGCGCGCGCAGGATGGCCATCGTGTCGAGCTCGATCGACAGGTTGACCCTGGCCTCGTCGATCGTCGTGCCCGCCTCGGTGGTGCCGATGCCCCCAGGGTCGATGCCACCGTGGCCCGCATCGAGGAACACCGTCTGGCGTCGATCCCCGTGCGTGGGAGCGAATGCCACGCAGGCGCCGGGCGCGAAGGCGGCGGGGTCGAGGGGCGTGGCGCCCGAAGAGGGCGAGAGGAGGCCCACCGCGGCTGCCGCGCGGCGCAGGCTGCGACCAACCGTCCGGAGCGCCGAGTGCCCCGTGACCAGCACGAGCACGACGAAAGCGGTGGCCGCCAGGCTCACGGCTCGGCGTCGGACACGTCGGGGCCTGCTCGCTGCCACCGCACAAGTGTCACACTCCCTGCGCTCGGTGTCCGCGCGCAGGCAAAGAGCGCCGGCAGGGAGCGCAGGCCGCGCCGGCAGGGAACGCCGGCAGGGAACGCCGGCAGGGAGCGCCCGCTACTGTCCGGGAGATGGCCGATCCGCACGTCGCCCTCGTCACCGGCGGCTCGAGCGGCATCGGGGCCGCTGTGTGCCGGGCCTTGGCTGCCGAGGAGATGACCGTCGTCGTGTGCTCCTCCCGCTCGGTGCAGCGGGGCGAGGCGCTGGCAGCCGAGCTCGGTGGCTCGTACGTGCAGGGCGACGTGGCCGACGACGGCGACGCCCGGCGAATCGTCGCCACCGCCGTCGAGCGGCACGGCCGGCTCGACGTGGTGGTCAATAGCGCCGGCACCACGGCGACGGTACCCCACGCCGACCTCGAGGCCGTCACCGACGAGCTGTGGACGCGGATCCTCGGCGTGAACCTGCTGGGCCCGTGGCACGTCATCCGGGCAGCCGTGCCGCACTTGCGAGCGACGGGCGACGGGGTGGTCGTCAACGTGTCGTCGCGGGCCGGCAGCCGCCCAGTGGGGAGCAGCATCCCCTACGCGGTGTCCAAAGCCGGGCTCAACCACCTGACCGCGCTGCTCGCCAATGCCCTCGGCCCCGAGATCCGAGTCAATGCGGTCGCCCCGGGGCTGGTCGAGACCCCGTGGGCAGGCACCGCCGGCCTCGACGACCTCCGCCGCCAGGTCGAGGCGCGCGCACCCTTGCGGCGGGTTGGCCAGGCCGACGAGATCGCCGAAGCGGTGCTCGGCCTCGTGAGGTCCCGGTACACGACCGGCGTCGTGCTCATGGCCGACGGGGGGATGTTCCTGCGCTGACGCCGTGTCGCCGCGGGGACGGCCCCGAGGAGCCGCCCCCCGGTCACCCGGGCCGCCCGGCCCACGGCGAACGGCCGCTAACCGAGACCGTTCAATAAGCCTTGACCCGGACATGACGGCGAGCAGAGCGAGCGCCGAAACCTCGTTCTGGGTCGAGAACAGCCTGTGCTCGGGATTGACGTCAGCCTTCTGAAGCCGAAGCGGTGGTCACGGACGTCG
>DATGLW010000086.1:0-13794 GCA_035293965.1 Acidimicrobiales bacterium | reverse complement strand
CTCGCTGCGCACTGGCGGCCGCTCGTGGTGCCTGGTCTCCTGTTGTGGGCCATGGCGGCAGTCGTCGGCTCGGTTCTCATCCACTCGGTCGACCTGAAGGAGTACGCGCGCTACGCGCACGCGGCGCTCCAGCTGCCGCCGCTCCACCGCTTCCCCGCGGAGTACCCGGCGCCTTCCGTCGCCCTCTTCCTGCTGCCGCTGCTCCTGCCAGTCGCGTACCCCTGGGCGTTCGCCATCGTGGTCGGGGTCGTGCTGGTGGTGCTCTTGGTGAGCTACGACGTGCCGGGCCTGCCCGGCCTCGACGCTGCCAGCGCCCGGCGGCTTCTCGTGTACATGGCGCTCGGCACGGTGATGTTCGTCACCGCCCGCTACGACCTGTTCGCCACGGCCGCAGCGTTCTGGTCCTATCGCGCCGCCCGCCGGCAGCGGTGGTCCGCCGCGTGGACCTGGAGCGTCGTCGGCGCGGCGCTCAAGCTGTACCCGGCCGTGCTCTGGCCGATCCTGCTCGTCGCCGAGACCCGCCACTCCGGCCGCCTTCCGCTCCGGCGTGCCCTGTGGGCAGCGGGTGCTTGCGCGGCAGTGGTGGGCGTGCCGGCACTGCTCGACCCCCACGCGGTCGGCACCGTCGCGCGCTACTACGTGGCGCGCCCGGTCGAGATCGGCAGCACCGTGTCGGGGCTCCTCGTGATCCTCGACTGGCACGTGCACTTCATCTCGGCCTTCCACAGCACCGACGTGGTGAGCCACCTCGGCAATTGGCTCGCCGTGCCGGCCGCGGCGGCCGGGGTGCTCGGCGTGGTCACCACCTGGGGGCTGTACCTGCGCCGCCGGCTTTCCACGGAGGCGGCGATCCTTGCCTCGCTGACCTGCATCGTGCTCGGTTCCAAGGTGCTCTCCGTGCAGTACCTGGTCTGGCTCATGCCCTTCTGGGCGCTCTACCCGGTGCGGCGGGCGTGGATGCTGGCCTGTGCCGTCAACACGGCCGTGTTCCCCCTGTCAGGCTGGGTGACCTCCTTCAGCGGCGCGTCCGTGAGGACGTACGGCACCTTGCTGGCGCTCTCCTTCTTCGCCCGCGACCTGCTCATTGCTTCCGGCACGCTCGCCTGGCTGAGAGGCGAGCTCGGCAGCCTGGGGGCTCCGGGCGTGGCTGGCGGCCAGATGCGCCGATCGTGAGCTGGGCGGATCGCCGCTGCGAGCGTCTGGGCAGGGGGGTCAGCAGTTCGGGTCAGCTGCCGCGAGAGTGCAGAGCGCAGCAGGCCGAGTGGTGAGGACGTTCTGATTCTGGGAGAAGCTGACCGACAAGGTTCCTTGACCCGAGAAGGTGAACGAATTCACGACGATCTCGGAGCAGAAGTTGGAGGAAGTGCCGCAACGGCCCGCAACGCCCGCGGGGGTGCCCTTGATGGAGAGGGTAGCGCTTTTGGCGTAGACGGTACCGACGATGCTCAATTGTCCATTCCCATGGAAGTCGAGCTGCGAGGTGTCGTTCCGGTCGAACCACAGTACCAAGTTCTGCACGGCGCCGCCGGGGCAGGCCGAGAGTTGGCACGCTGAGAGGTTGATGCTCGCCCTCCCGCCTGCGTTGATCGAGCCACCTTGCTGGCCGCCAGAGGCACACGGCCTCGGCGCGGCAGCCGTGCCGCAGGTGAAGTACACCGTGACACCGCTGCCTGCAATTGAAGTATTGCCATTCCCGCCGAAGACACCACCTGCGATCACGTACAGGCCTGGGTTTAGGGTGCACGACCCGATGTTGTTGTAGATGCCCGGCGACGCCGTGCCACCGCTGCAGTCCGGCTGCGCTGTCAGCCCCGCAAAGCTGGGGGCGTCGGGCAGGCCTCCAAGCGGATCATTGATGAATGGAGCATTCCAGTTGGGCGACGGGGAGAATGTCCCCTTGCCGCAGGTAACGCCCCCCGCATCGACCTCGATGCCGGCTCCGGCGCCGGTGACCGTGATGCTGCCCTGGGGGTTGCAGCTGAGAGTTCCGTCAACGTAGACACTGTTGCCGCTGACGTTGATGGTGCCGTTCTGCAGGCTGGCTTGACCGAGGGAGCACAGCGCGCACGGGGCCGTTCCCCCGGCCCCGATGGAGGCAGTCGCCGTCGCGCTGAGGTTGACCCCGGAGACACCGACTGCCTTGCCGAGGCTGTACGACACGAGTTGCGGTGGGATCGCGACGCTGATAATCCGAGGGGATGTCGCGGCATTGAAGGCGATGCAATTCTGCGCGTTGCCCGACGCGTCGCTCGGGGCGGTGAAGCCTGGCGGAATGCTGCCGGGGGGGCAAGAGGTCCAGACGGCTGGATTTCCCTGCGGAACGTTCGCGAGGTTTTCGTGCACGTATGACTCGACGGAGCTCACGATCTGGCCCTCCGAGACGGTTGGCCAACTGGACAACTGCTCGGCTCCCGAGATGGCCGCCGCGTCTGCGGCGTCCTGCGCGCCCTGGTGGGTCTGCGCGACATTGCCGAGGTCGATGGCGAGCGCCGCACATCCGAAGACGACCACGAGGAGCAACGCCATGAGGACGAGGACTGCGCCGCGTTCCTCACGGTACGACCGGTGGGGTGCCAGCCAGGTCATGCGCACGTCATCCCGTTCACGGTCGTGCTGCCCACAACGACTGGCGGTGACGCCGCGTTGAAGGGTCCGTATGCCTGGCCTGTCGTGGATGCGTCCTGTTCGATGCGCACCGTGCTCGACGTGCTGATCGTCTTGCCATTGAGGAAGGGTGCGGTGAGCCCAGTCGTCGAGTGCAATGTGGCTTTGGCGCAAATTTCGACGTTGTTGCCGATTTGCATCGTTCCCTGAGGGAGTGAGATGCCGACCGACAGGCTGTTGGTCACGATTCCGATCGTCGACCCGATGCGCGACACCACCTGGCACACCATCTGCCTGGTGACGGCATCAGGCCCTCCGGTGCACGGGCCAGTGTACGCGTACTGGTCGACCGACGCGAGCCGCGCACCGGATTCGGCGCCGCCGCGTAGCGTCACGAAGCCTGCGAAGACGAGACCGAAATCGATCGTCGCGAACAGGAGGAGCGCGAACACCGGCAGGACGAGCGCGAACTCGACCAGCGAGGCTCCATCCTCCCCGTCGGCCCGACGTTCGCGGTCGCGCGCCGGACGATCGCGGACTGAACGATGACGGACCATCCGGATCGGCCGACCAGGTGCCCGGCCGAGCCATGTCGCCTGGCGATCCGCCACCCGTTCCACAGGTTTTCTCTCTCTCCCGCGGTCCATGCCGCTCCTCCGACAGCAGTGTGACGTGGCCGCCTTCACCGCGCAAGGGGGCCGGAGGCCACACTCTCCCAGTTCGATAGGTCTTCGGACTCATTTCTACCGAAGCGGCTGCCCCGCCATTGTCAGGGGGGCCGGGCCCCGCCACACTGTGGCCAACCAGCCGAGAGGCGGTCGTGGTGGGCTATCCTCCACTCGGCCCGCTTCTGGCCGGCGGACCAGCCAGGGGTCGCTCGCGACCCGGGGGCGTCGTGGTGTGCGGGAAGCTCCCCGGCGTCGCCGGGCCCGCGGGTCCACACCCTGCGCGACGAAGGAGCAGACGATGGCACCCAAGCGAACGGTCGTGGTGGTGATCGCCGTGGCTGTGGGCGCCGTGGCCGCGGTGCTGAGCTACGTGTTCCTCCACAATGCGCAGACCAACGCCTACAACAACGCGAAGCTCGTGCCTGCCTACGTGGTCACCAAGCCCATTCCCGCCGGCCTCGCCGGGAGCGACGCCGTCAACGGCGGGTACCTGGCCCAGAAGCAGATCCCGGCCGAGGTCCGCCCGGCCACGGCGGTCACCAACCTCGCCGTGCTGCAGGGCAAGCAGGCCATCGCCCCCTTCTCCCAGGGCCAGGTGCTGGTGAGCGGCATGTTCGTGAGCCCTTCCCAGGCGGCGGTCACCTTCTCGCGGACCATCCCGGCGGGCGACGTGGCGGTCACCATCTCGGTCGACGCCGTCCACGGTGTGGCCAACCTGCCCCAGCCCGGCGACAAGGTCGACCTACTCGTGAACCTCAACGGCACCGAGAGCTTCATGCTCCAGAACGTGCCCATCCTTGCCGTCGGGCAGTCCACGGTCGGCCAGGTCCCGGCGCAGCAGGGGCAGACCACCACGGCGACCACCACCACCAACTCGAGCGGGCTCTACACCTTTGCCGTCCGCCCGTCGGACGCCGCCCGGATCGCGCTTGCCCAGCAGGCGGGCCTCGACATCTACATGCTGCTCGTGCCGCCCGGTAACCAGGTGATCTCGTCGCCGGCCAGCGTGAGCAACCCTCTTGCCGGGCCGCAGGCCGCGGGGTAGCCGTGGCGGAGCGACCGGTCGAACCCGTGCCGATGGCCGTGGGCCGGGTAGCGGTGGCCGTCGTCGACCCCGACGACAAGGTCCGCACGGTCCTCATCGACCACGTCCGGCGGTTCGACATCGGTGCCGCCGCCTACGACGACCTGTCCTCGTTCATGGCCGCCACCGACGCCCGGGACCCTGCCGTGGTGGTGGTCGGCCCCTCCAGCGCCGAGGAGGACGTCTTCACGGGGGTCGAGCAGCTCCTGGCGGCCCGGCCGACCTCGGCCGTGGTGATGGTCGTCTTCGTGCTGACCGCCGACTTGCTGCAACGGGCGATGCGGGCAGGTGTCGCCGACGTCCTCGAGGTCTCCGCCGAGGACGACGAGCTGATCGGGGCGATCAAGCGGGCGGCGTCGCGCATCCCTGTGCGCGCGGCCGCTGTTCCCCCGCCACCGCCGCCCCCGGCGACGGGGGCACCGCCGGCCCGGGGGCGGGTCGTGACGGTGTTCTGCACCAAGGGCGGCGCCGGCAAGTCGGTGGTTGCCATCAACCTGGCGGTGGCCCTGGCCCGGCGCACCATCCAGCCGGTCGTGCTCGTCGACGCCGACCTCCAGTTCGGCGACGTGGCCCTCATGCTGCGGCTCCAGCCGGCGCACACCATCGCGGAGGCGGTCCTGGCCGGCGAACGGCTGGACGGGTCGCTGCTCGGCAGCCTCCTGCTTCGCCACGAGCCGAGTGGGCTGCTCGTGCTGGCTGCGCCCACCGAGCCCGGGTCGGCGGACCAGATCGGCCAGGCGGACCTGGGGAGGATCCTCGAGGTCCTGCGCGAGCACTGCGCCTACATCGTGGTGGACACCTCGGCCAGCTTCGGCGAGGTGACCCTGGCTTCCCTGAAGGAGGCGGACGACATCTTGGTCCTCGCCTCCCTCGACGTCATGAGCCTCAAGAGCGCCCGGGTGGGCCTCCAGACGATGCGGGTGCTCGGCATCCCCTTCTCCCGGGTGAAGTTCGTGCTCAACCGGGCCAACACCCGGGTGGGCCTGACCGAGGCCGACGCCGGCCGTGCGCTGCAGATGAAGGTCGACGCCGCCCTGCCGAGCGAGCTGGTGGTGGCCGAGTCGGTCAACCGGGGCATGCCGGTCATCATGAGCTCGCCCCGCTCGAAGTTCGCCAAGGTCATCGAGGCCCTCGCTGACACGCTGGCGGTCCCCGCGCCGGGCGCAGGCACGGCGTAGGGCGGAGGAGAAGGGGCAGGGAACCGACATGTCGCTGTCCGACCATTTGCGGCAAGCGGGCGTCATGACTGGAGCGGACCGCCGCTCGCGGTCGCTCGACGAGGTCCAGCTGCGCGTGCACCAGCGCCTGATCGAGGAGCTCGGTCAAGAGCTCTCCGAGGGCAGGGTGAGCGCGCCCGAGATGCGCCAGCTGGTGAACGCCCAGCTCCAGGCGGTCCTCGAGGAGGAGACCACCCCCCTCTCCCTGGCCGATCGGGCCCGCCTCGCCGAGGACGTCGCCAACGACGTCCTCGGGTACGGGCCCATCCAGCGCTACCTCGACGATCCCGACGTGTCCGAGGTGATGGTCAACGGCCCCGGGCGCGTCTACATAGAACGGCGGGGCAAGATCGAGCGGACGGCCACGAGCTTCATCGACGAGGCGCACCTGCGGCGCATCATCGACAAGATCGTGGGGGAGGTGAGCCGACGGATCGACGAGGCATCCCCGATGGTCGACGCGCGCCTGCCCGACGGCTCCCGGGTGAACGCCGTCATCCACCCGCTCGCCATCGGCGGCCCGTTCCTCACCATTCGCAAGTTCGCCAAGGACCCCTTGCAGGTCCACGACATGATCGCCAACCAGACGTTCACCGAGCCCCTGGCCAGGTTCCTCGACGCCGCCGTGGTCGGCAAGCTCAACGTCATCGTGTCGGGGGGCACCGACGCCGGCAAGACGACCCTGCTCAACGTGCTGTCGTCCTTCGTGCCCGGCGACGAGCGGATCGTCACCATCGAGGACTCCAAGGAGCTCCAGCTCCGCCAGGAGCACGTTGTCTCCCTCGAAGCCCGGCCGCCCAACATCGAGGGCCGGGGCGAGGTCACCATCCGCGACCTGGTCCGCAACGCCCTGCGCATGCGGCCGGACCGCATCATCGTGGGGGAGTGCCGTGGTGGCGAGGCCCTCGACATGCTCCAGGCCATGAACACGGGCCACGAGGGCTCGCTCACCACCATCCACTCCAACAGCCCGCGCGACACCCTCTCTCGGGTGGAGACGATGACCCTCATGGCCGGCTTCGACCTGCCGGTGCGCGTGATCCGCGAGCAGATGTCCTCGGCCATCGACCTCGTCGTCCATTTGGCCCGGCTCCGCGACGGCACGCGGCGGGTGACCCACGTGTCCGAGGTCCAGCACATGGAGGGCGACGTCATCATCATGCAGGACCTCTTCATGTTCGACTTCTCGATGGGCGTGGACGACAGCGGCGCCTACCGGGGCACCCTCAAGTCGACGGGTATCCGGCCGTACTTCGCCGACAAGCTGGAGGACGCCGGCCTCAAGCTCGACGCCGACCTCTTCGAGGCCCAGGAGTTCGTCCGACCCTCGGTCGGTCGACGGTGAGCGTCGTTTCGGCCAACGTGCTGGCCGGCACGGCCGGCGCCGTCATCGTGGCGGCGGTGGTGCTCGTCGCCGCCACCGCCCTGGTATGGGCGGTGGCCATCTTCTTCGTGCGCGACCGGCGGCCCAAGCTCGACCAGGCGCTCGCTCCGTACCGGATCGGGCAGCTGACCGAACGCGACGCGGCGCGCTCGAGCGGCACCCAGGATCTGGTCGAGACGCCCTTCCTGCGCCGGGCCATCGACTCGCTGGCCGACGTGGCGGCGAGGCGGGGGGTGCTGCAGTACCTGCAGGGCAAGCTCGACCAGGCTGAGCTGCCCGTACGCCCGGCCGAGGCGCTCTTCTTGTACCTCGTGGTGGTCGTGCTCGCCACCGTCCTCGGTCTGCTGCTCGGCGACGTGATCTGGGGGGCGGCGGCCGGCGCCGTGGTGGCCGTCGTGCCCTGGTTCGTCCTCGACGCCTTGGCGATCCGTCGGATGAACGCGTTCACGGCCCAGCTGCCCGAGATGCTCCAGCTGCTCGCCACCACGTTGCGCTCGGGGTTCTCCCTCCTCCAGGGCCTCGACACGGTTGCCCGCCAGCTCCCCGACCCCGTCGGCGAGCACATGCGCACGGTCGTGGCCGAGGCCCGGCTCGGGCGCCCGCTCGTCGACGCGCTGCGCGACGTGGCCCAGCGGGTGAAGAGCGAGGACTTCGAGTGGGTGGTGCAGGCCATCGGGATCCAGCGGGAGGTGGGCGGGAACCTGGCCGAGCTGCTCGACATCGTGGCCGACACCATGAACGCCCGGGCCAGGTTGCGGCGCGAGGTGAGGACCCTGACTGCCGAGGGCCGGATCGGGGCCATCATCATCTCGATCCTGCCCATCGCCATCGGCCTGTTCGTCTGGGCGGTGAACCCCGGCTACATCTCGCCCCTCTTCCACTCCACGACCGGCGAGATCTTCTTCTACGGCTCCATCGCGCTCGGCGTCGTCGGCATCGCCTGGATCAGGCGGGTCGTCCGGATCGAGATCTGACGTGCTCGCCGGCGCCGCCGTTGCCGTCTTCCTCTTCGCCGCGCTGGTGGTCCTCGCCATCACGACAAAGGCGGAGGAGCGCATGTCGGCCCGGGCCGCCCGGGCCCGTCTGGCCGACTACGAAGCCCCGCTGCCCCGCCGCGAGGAGGAGCAGCGCAAGTCGTTCGCCGACCGGGTCGTGGTGCCCATGGCAGGGTTCGTGGCGACGCTCGCGCACCGCTTCGTTCCTGCCGAGCACCTGGCGCGCATCCGGCGCCGCCTGGTGCTGGCCGGCAGGGGCCAGCCCGAGGATCTCGACCGCTACCTCGTGGGCCAGGTCCTCGCCGTCGTGGCCGTGCCGATCGTCTCACTGGTGCTCTGGCGCGACACCTCGCTCAAGGGCATCGACCTGTGGGCGGTCGTCGTGCTCGTGGCCCTCGCCGGCGTCCTCGGCCCCGACGCCGCGCTGAACCGGATGGTGGCCGACCGCCAGGAGAAGATCCGCAACAAGCTCCCCGACGTGCTCGACCTGCTCACCATCAGCGTCGAGGCGGGCCTCGGGTTCGAGCAGGCGCTCAGCCGCACCGTGGCCATGATCGGCGGCCCCCTCAGCGAGGAGTTCGCCCGCATGCTCGGCGAGATCCGCGCCGGGGCATCGCGCGCCGATGCCATGGCCTCGCTCGACCAGCGCACCGACGTCGACGAGCTGCGCTCGTTCATCCTGGCCCTCCTGCAGGCGGACACCTTCGGCGTGTCGGTCGGGTCCATCCTGCGGACCCAATCGGCCGAGATGCGCGTCCGCCGCCACCAGCTGGCCCAGGAGAAGGCCCAGAAGGCACCCGTCAAGATGCTCTTCCCGATGGTGTTCTGCATCATGCCGGCGTTGTTCGTGGTGATCGCCGGCCCCGCCGTCCTCAGCATCTACCACGCGTTCCACCACTGACCCGACGCGGTGCGGCCCCCACGCCTGTCGAGCGTCGTCGGGAGCGGGTTCGCCCTGTGGGGCCTCGGGGTCGGCCTGGTCCGCCTGCACGACAACTCGTTCTTCACCGAGGTCGCCACCGGGCACCTGATCGTGTCGAGGGGCGTGCCCCACGCCGATCCCTTCTCCTTCACGGCGGCGGGGCACCCCTGGGTGGTGGAGTCGTGGCTCGCCTCGGTGCTCTACGCCGGGGTCGACGACGCGGGGGCCCACGGACTCCTGCTCATGCACGCAGCGCTGACGGTCGCCCTCGCCGCCCTCGTGTGGCGGCTGACGCGCCCGGCAGGCGCCCTCGCGGGGCGCATCCTGGCCGCAGCCGCGGCGCTCGCGGTCGGTACCGGCTACTGGTCGCCGAGGCCGTTGCTGATCGCCCTCGTGCTCTTCGCCGTCCTGACCGCCATGGCCGAATCGGATCGCGCCCCCGCCTGGCCGGCGGTCCCTCTCATGTGGCTGTGGGTCAACGTCCACGGGAGCTGGCCCGTGGCCCTCGGCTACCTTGCCCTGCGCCTGTTCGGGCGCCTCGCCGACCGCCGCCGACCCGACGGTGCCGGTCCGCCGGCAGGCCCGCCGCCGGGGTCACGTGCGGGCCCGCTGCCCAGGTCGGCGGCGAGCCTCGTCGCGCGCGGGCAGCTCGGACGCCGAGCCCGGCTGGTACCGTCCGGCCGCCTGGCCTCGCTCCTGGTCGCCACCGTCGCGGGCGTCCTGCTCGGTGCAGCCAATCCCTTCGGGCTCCGCCTCCTCGCCTATCCGCTGTCGGTGGTCACCCGACACCAGGCCTACGCGCGCATTGCCGAGTGGCAGTCACCGAGCTTCTCGGACGTCACGAACCTCGTGTTCCTGGCCGGCGTGCTGGTGGCCTTCCTGCTCCTGGTGGCCCGGCGGGGCCGCTTCGAGGACGGGCTGGTGCTGGCGGTGTTCCTGGCGGCGGCCTGCATCGCGTCGCGCAACGTGCCGGTGGCCTCGCTCGCGTCGGTGCCGGTGCTGGCACGCGGGCTGGCGGGGATCGGGACGCTCGGCGGTGCGCGCCGCGGCCTTGCTGCTGTGGCGGGGCTTGCCGCGGTGGCGGCCCTCGGGGCGGTCATGGTCTCCGGGGCGCTGCGCCGGCCTGAGTACCGCCTGTCGGCCTACCCGGTGGCTGCCGTCAGCGCCATGCAGGCACGGGGCCTGGTGCCCGGGCGCGTGGCCACGCAGGACTACGTGGGCAACTACCTCGAGCTCCGCTACGGCACCCGTGCCAGCGCGTTCATCGACGACCGCGTCGACGTGTACCCCGATCGCGTCGAGCGAGACTACGGGGTGCTGCTTGCCGGCGGGCCGGGCTGGGAGCGGGTCCTCGACCATTACCGGGTTCGCGCCGTGCTGTGGGCCCGGACCCTGCCGCTGGCCGGGCTGGTGAGCGAGAGCCGTGCCTGGCGGGTCGTGTGGCACGACCGCCACTGGCTCGTGGCCGTCCGGCAGTCGCCGCCGCTCAGGGATTGAACAGCGACTGGCCCGAGTCGTTGAGGGAGTGAGCGGTCGTCCCCCCGATGAACTGGAGCGCCACCATGGCGGCCAGCACCACCAGCAGGAGCACCAGCGTGTACTCCACCAGGCTGGCACCGTCCTCACCAGCGGCGCATCGCAGCCGGAGCACGAAGGCCACCGGCCGGCGCCAGCTCGACACGAGGTCCATGGTCCTCTTCTTCCTTTCCGCTCTTTCTTCCGATCCCTTGCTGCCTACTCGGCACGCCGTGATCGTGGCGCCGACCTCCGATGCCTCCCAACGGCATTCACGTCGGGAGCCGTGGTTCGCGCACCGCGCCGGCGTCCCTGCATCCCGCCGCGGTGGCGTGCCCGGACGCGGTGCACCGCCCGACCCACCCGGTCGGGGTCGGGCGGTGCACCTCACATCGAAGAGCGGCGCGCTCGCGCGCCGGTCGGAGGTCGTCCCACCAAGGTCAGGGGTTGTTGATGGAGCTCCCCACGCTGTTCAGCGTGTTCGACACCGAGCCACCGAGGAAGTGCAGGGCGACGATCGCCACGACGGCGATCAGGGCCAGCAGCAGCGCGTACTCGACCAGGCTGGCACCGAGCTCCTCCCGGCGCCCCCAGACGTTGCGGATGGGATCGACCAACCGCATCACCAGCTCGACCACGTTCACAATCCTCTCCCTTCCCTCGTCTGGAACGAAGCCAACTATCGGGCATTTGCCCGTGACGTGCCATAGGTCGCCGGTCCCAATCTCTTCGCGCTGGATAGGGCGCGCGTCCTATCCCGGCGGGCGGAGGCGATGCGGCTGGCCGGGGTCGGCCGAGGACGGCCCGGCGGGCCGCGATCAGTCCAGCTGGATGAGGCCCATGCGGACTGCCCGCAGCACGGCCTGGGCGCGGTCGTGGCAGTCGAGCTTCTCGTAGATGGACGACAGGTGGTTCTTGACCGTCTTCACGCTGATGTACAGGCGGTCGGCGGCCTCGGTGATCGTCACGCCCTTGCTCATCATCCGCAGCACCTCCTCCTCGCGCTTCGAGAGCAGGGGCTGTGGATGGCCCTGGGCACCCCGCGGGCCACGCCGCCCGCCGCCGGTAGCGACCCGCTTGCCGCCGTTGCTGTCCGTGCCGGCATCGCCACTGCCGGCACCGCCGGCAGCGACCCCTGCCACCGCAGGGGAGAGCACCGGCTCGCCGTCGGCCACCTTCCTGACCGCCTCGACCAGCTCAGCCGTCGTGCAGTCCTTCACCAGGTACCCCGAGGCCCCGGCAGCGAGCGCGGAGGAGACGGCGGCCTCGTCGGAGAGCATCGTGAGGATGAGCACGGCCGCACCGGGCACCTGCCGGCGGATCTGTCGCGTGGCCGCAACGCCGGAGAGCACGGGCATCGACAGGTCCATCAGCACCACGTCGGGCTGCAGGGCCACGGCGCCGGCGACCGCCTCCTCGCCGTCGCCGGCTTGCCCCACCACCTCGAACCCTGCCTGCTCGAGCGCCCGCGACAAGCCCTCGCGCACCATCGTGTGGTCGTCGGCGACGAGCACCCGCACCGTCATGGGGTCCCCCACTGTGCCCGCACCGTCGTGCCCCGGCCGCGATGCGAGACGACCTGGAGCCGCGCCCTGATCGCGTCCGCCCGTTCCTGCATGCCGAGCAGCCCGTAGCCCGAGGCGCCGTCGCGACGGCGCTCGCGGGCGGCGTCCAGGCCGATGCCGTCGTCGGCGACCTCGAGGAGCGCGCCGCGCTCGCTGCACGACCAGGTGACCGACACTTGCGTCGCACGGGCGTGGCGCTCGGCGTTGAGCACGGCCTCCTGCGCGATGCGCCACATCTCCCGTTCGACGACCACCGGCAGGCGGCCGCCCACCTCGGTGCTGAGCGCCACGGCTACCTTGCCGCGGCGGTTGACGCGATCGACGAAGGACGCCAGCAGGGCAGCCAGGTCGACGTCCTCCGACACGTCGGTCCGGAGGTCGGCGAGCGTGTCGCGCAGCTCGCGCACCACGGCGCGCAGGTCCTCGCGCAGCGCCAGCAGGTCGCGCCGGACGCGCTGGTCCACGTCGAGCTGGGCCAGCCGGTCGAGCTCGAGACCGAGGTAGACGACCGACTGCCCGACGCGGTCGTGCAGGTCGCGGGCCAGGCGGGCGCGCTCCTGCTCGGCGGCGAACACGTGGATCCGCTCGAGCCAGCGCGCGTTGTCGAGGGCCAACGCAGCTGTGCGCGCGAGGTCGGCCAGGGTGCCGGGGTCGGGAGGCGGCTGGGGCAGCTCGGTGGAGGACTCGACGACCAGCATGCCGAGGAGCTCGTCGCGTGCCCGCAGGGGAGCGTACAGGCCCCAGCGGGACCGGCTGGAGAGGCCGTCACCACCACCAGCACCACCAGCGGTGCCGTCACCGTCATCGGCGCCGCCGGCGGCGCCGGCGCCACCTTCAGCGCCGAGGTCGCCGAGCAGCACCGGGTCGTCGCCGGTGGCCGTCATGAGCAGGGCCGGGGGCAGCGAGAAGGTGCCGTCATCGACCCCCCGCAGGCCCTTGCCCTCTGCCACGTGCCAGCGGCCGGTGGCCGGCTCGCGGACGAGCACGGCCACCACCTCTGCGGGCCGCTCGGCCTCCAGGCGGTCGAAGGCCCACTTGGCGGCGCCCTTGAGGTCGAGGGGGGCCGCGACCTCCTCGGCTGCCGAGTGCAGGTTGAGGAGCAGGGTGTTGACCTTCGACAGGCGTTCCACGCTGGCCGCCAACCCCCGGCGCACCCGGCTGGCGTCCTCGACGAGGTAGCGGCCGTACCCGCCGACCCCGCCCACCAGCACGATGAGCGTGGCCAGCTGCACGCTGCCGGCGGTGCTGACCTGGGCCTGGACGAGCTCGGATTGGCTCAGGACGACCACTGGCAGTGCCACGGACAACCCGGCGATGACGGCGAGGCCCGACACGATGCGCAGGCCCCCGGCGAACCCCGCGATCGTGGTCGCCATGCCAAGGGTGAGCAGGAACGGCGACGACCCGAACCCGGTGGCCTCCACCGCGCCGACCCCGAGCGCGACCTCGGCCAGCAGGGTGGCGCTGATCCGCCAACCTCCCCGTTCGTAGCGCGGGGGGGACAGGGCGAGCCACAGGTCGAAGGCGCCGATGAGCCCACCGGCCACGAGGGTGGAGCGGTCGTGGCCCTCGACGAGCCCCAGAACCACGGCCACGGACAGCGTCGACCACCGCAGGAGGCTGAAGACGGTCACGAACCGTGCCAGCTCGCCCGGCGTGGCAGGCGGGATGGCGGCCGCCAGCCAGCTCCGCAGGGTCGGGCTCGGACGAGGGAGGCCTCCGCCGCCTGCTGCGGCCCTGCCCGCACGAGGTGGCGTACCGGCAGCCGCGACCAGATCGGTTCCCGCCCGGCCCCCAGGGGCTCCCGCGGGCTCCCTGTGGGAAAGCATCCCGCACCCTT
>DATGLW010000085.1:0-28681 GCA_035293965.1 Acidimicrobiales bacterium | reverse complement strand
ATCCCGACCGGCGAGCGCCACCCGGTCGCCTTCTACGCCCCGGGCATCCTGGCTCTGGCCGTCATGTCGACGGCGATGGTGTCCCTCGGCATCGCGACGGGCTTCGAGCGCGGCTACGGGGTGCTCAAGCGGCTCGGCGCCACGCCCCTCGGCCGGCCCCGGCTGCTCGGTGCCAAAGTGCTCACCATCGTGCTGGTGGAGCTCGTGCAGGCGGCCGTCCTCGTGCCCGTCGCCATGGGGCTGGGATGGGACCCGGCGGGCGGGGGCGCGGCGGGGCCGGCCGCGTTGCGCGCACTCGGGCTCGTCGTCCTCGGCACGGTCGCCTTCGGGGGTCTCGGGCTGCTCATGGCCGGCCGGCTGCGGGCCGAGGTCAACCTGGCGGCTGCCAACGGGCTGTACCTGGTGCTGCTCCTGCTCGGCGGGATGGTGGTGCCGGTGTCCAAGCTGCCCGGGCTCCTCCGCTCGCTGGCCGACGCCCTGCCGGCGGCCGCCCTCTCGAACGGGTTGCACGCGTCGATCGGCGCCGGTACCGGCGTGCCGCTCCACGACTGGGCGGTGCTGGCCGCCTGGGCGCTCGCAGCACCGGTCGCCGCGGCGCTCACGTTCCGCTGGGAGTGACCTGCGCGCCCGGGTGAGGCCCACCTCCGACGTCACTGCACGTCCGGCGAGCGGCAGCGACCTGCGCGCCCGGGTGACGCCTCTCAGCGGCCGAGCAGCTCTCGCTGCCAGTGGGCCAGCCGCGACACGCTGAGCGGCCCTCCCTGGATGTGGACGATGCGGCCCGAGCGGTCGATGGCCACCGCATACGGGTCGCCTGGGAACCCGTAGAGGTTCTCGGTCACCCTGTAGTCGGCGTCCGAGGCGACCGGGAAGGTGACCCCGGCAGAGCGCACGAAGGCGGCGCCGTTCGGGTCGGCCGTGTCGATCCCGATCACGGGCACCGCCGCCAGGGGGCTGGCCGACGCCCGCTCGCGGTGCACGGCTGCTGCCAGGGCCGGCAGCTCGGCCCTGCAGGGCGGGCACCAGCTGGCGAAGAACAGGAGCACGGCCGGACGCCCGTCGCCCCCTGCGGTCGAGGGCGTGCCGACGGTGCCCCGGCCGCCGAGCCGGGGCAGGGTGAAGGCCGGGGCGGGACTGCCCACCTGGGGCCGGCCGCCGGAGGACGCCTTGGTGCCGACCCCGGTGAAGAGCCCGATGCCCAGGGCCGCCGCCAGCACGATGCCGACGAGGAGGAAGGCCTTCCGAGGCCGCCGGGGCGCCGGCGGGGGGCCCGGGGGGGAGCTGCTGTTGTCCGGCGGGCCCAAGGGCGACGCGTGGTCAGTGGGCGCGGACGAGGACGTCACCGGCAATCGCCGCGAACAGCAGGGTGAGGTACGTGATCGAGTAGGCGAACAGCCGCATCGACGGACGCGTGACCTCGCCGCCGGCTCGGGCCAGGGAGCCCAGACGGGCGGCGAGCACCAGGAACACGGCCCCTGACCCCACTGCCACCACTACGTAGAGGGGGCCGAGGTGGGCGACGGCGCCGAAGGCGAGGGTGGAGGCGACGAGCAGGACGGTGTAGAGCGAGATCTCGCGCGTGGTCCGCTCGAGGGAGGCCACCACGGGCAGCATCGGGACGCCGGCCGCGCCGTAGTCGTCGCGGTACTTCACCGCCAGAGCCCAGAAGTGCGGCGGGGTCCACAGGAAGATCACGGCGAAGAGCAGGACCGGGGTCCACGAGAGGCTGCCCCGCACCGACGCCCAGCCGACGAGCACGGGGACCGCGCCGGCGGCGCCCCCGATGACGATGTTCTGCGCGGAGCGTCGCTTGAGCCACAGCGTGTAGACGATCACGTAGAACGCGGCCGCCGACAGCGCGAGGACGGCCGACAGCGGATTGACGAGTCCCCACAGCTCGGCGAAGGCCACGGCCTCGAGCCCCAGCGCGAACACGAGTGCCGCGCGCGGCGTGACTGCGCCGGTCACGAGGGGCCTGTTGCGGGTCCGGCGCATGACGCGGTCGATGTCGCGGTCCGCCACCATGTTGAGCGCGTTGGCCCCTCCGGCCGACAGGGCCCCCCCGGCAAGGGTGGCGAGGACCAGGCGCCAGGTCGGCAGACCCTGGCGGGCGAGGACCATGGTGGGCAGGGTGGTGACGAGCAGGAGCTCGATGATCCGGGGCTTGGTGAGCGCCACGTACGCAGCGACCCGCGACGCGAGGATCCGGCTTGCCGGCAGGGCCGGCGCTTCGAGGGCCATCGGAGGCAGCCTACGGCGCACGGCGGGCGCCGGACCAGGCGGGGCAGGGCCCTCGACGCCGGGCTGAGACTTCCCTCGGGCCGGGTACGATAGGCTGAAGTGGTCGCTTCCGCCCCGCGCCGCCGCGGCGCTGCCCGTGCTCGCGCCCTGCAGCTGCCCACCGTCGGCCAGGAGGCCTTCCGGCGCCTGTCCGTCGCCTCCCTGGCGGCCGTCATGCTCATCGTCGCGACGGGCGCCGCCGTGCGCCTGAGCGGATCGGGCCTCGGCTGCCCCGACTGGCCCTCGTGCTACCAGCACCGGTTCACCGCCGAGCTCTCCTACCACCCTCTGATCGAGTTCGGGAACCGTCTCGTGACCGTGGCGCTGACCGTCATCCTGGTCGCCACGCTGCTCGGCGCCCTGCGGCGGCGCCCGTACCGGCGCGATCTCGCCTGGCTGGCCGCCGGGCTTGTCGCCGGGGTGCTGGGCCAGGCCGTCCTCGGCGGGATCGTGGTCTACACGAAGCTCAACCCGTACCTCGTCATGGCGCACTTCGCCCTGTCGATGGCCATGGTGGCGGCCGCGGCGGTCCTGCTCCACCGCAGCTCGCGCGACTACACGCCCGGCGCCGGACGCCTCCTCGTCATGCGGCCGGTGCTCCTGGTCGCCCGGGGCGCCGTCGCCCTGCTCGGCATGGTGGTCCTGGCCGGTACCGCCGTCACCGGCGCGGGCCCCCACTCGGGGGCCGCCCAGAACCAGCTCCAGCCTCGCCGGATCCCCGTCTCGCTGCGGTCCATGGCCGAGCTCCACTCGAGCCTCGCCCTGCTGCTGGTCGGCATCGTGCTGGCGCTCGCCGTGTCGCTCCACGTGCTCGACGTGCCCGAGCGGGTCCGGCGGGCGGGGCGGCTGTTCGTGGCGGTGCTCGTGGCCCAGGCCGGCATCGGCTACGTGCAGTACTTCACTCACCTGCCGGCGCTGCTCGTCGAGGTCCACGTCATCGGGGCCACGTCGCTCGTCGTCGGCGGCGTGCAATTCCTCCTCGCCCTGACGGCCCACCCGCCCGAACCGGTCGCGCCGCGCGCCGGCCCTCCGCAGGAACTCGACGAGGGCGCCGGCGAGCCGGCTCGCAGCGAGCCGGACGGCGCCCCGGGCGACCTTGCTGAGCTCCCCGCCGGCGGCTGGTAGGTTCGTCACGCCTTGCGCGGCCGCCCATTCGACGAGCGGCCCGCCCGCCCCCATCGTCTAGCGGCCGAGGACGCCGCCCTTTCAAGGCGGTAACACGGGTTCGAATCCCGTTGGGGGTGCGCCCTATCCTCCCTGGGAGGAGCTGAAGGCGGTTTTCCTTCATCCTGGGCCAGGCCGACATCGACATCGTGACCGTCAGCGGGGTTCGTCCCGACGGGGCCGCGGCCAACCGGCCGCGGCCAAGGTGACCCGTGCAATTGGCGCCGCAGGGAACACCCGGACCGAGGCGCTGCGTGCCGTCGACGACGAGTACCGAGAGATCGTCGGTGGGCTTCTCTGGGGCTGGGGAGTGCCGGCCCGGGCGGCGACCCCGCTACCGCGCGCCACCCCTGGGGGTCCCCCGGAGGGCCTCCGCGGCGAACTGGAGCACGGCGTCGTCGAGAGGCAACACCACGCGGGGCGCGATGCTGCGGTGCTCGCCGGCGACGAGGCGCACTGCCGTCCCCCAGGCCCGGAACCCCACGGCGTGGCGGGCGAAGGGCATGGGTCCCTCGGTCACCCCGACACCCACGATGCCCTGCGCGCCCATCGCGATCGCAGAGCGCTGCATCCGCTCCATCGCCGACTCGCGCGCCGCGTACATGGCCTCGGTGAAATTCGTCAGCTCGACGTTCTGCGAGGTCTGCCGGAGGGTGGTCCCCGCAGAGCGCCTGGGCGCGTACACGAAGCTCGCACCGAACGCGAGCCCGACGGGCGCCCAGCCCGCCTGGCCCAGCAAGCTGAAGTCGCGAGCGGACAGGTCCGAGACGAACACCCGCCCCGGCCCCCCTCCCCGCCGCGACCGGGCCGACGCGCTCACCGGTCGCGCGGCCGTGCCCACCAGCTCCACGTCGACGCGGTGGGGGCCCACGTCGGACTCGAGCCGGACGCCGACGACGCCCTTGCCGCCGGCCCGCTCGCACTCGGACTCGAGCCGCTGCGCCGCCTTGGCGAACGCGTCGTTGTGCGCCGTCGAGGCGGCGGTGATCTCGCCGGCCCCCCAGTTCCACACCCCCCAGGGGACCGACACGATCGAGACGCCCGACACCAGGTCCACGGCCTCCCAACCCGCGCCGTGGAGGAGCAGCGTCTCGTCGGCCGAGAGATCGGAGGTCACCCCCGCCCTCGCGCCCCCGGTGCCCCCGGTCGCGTGACGCTGCAGCTCCTCAAGGCCGCGCCGGAGCATCGTACGCACGTCTCGAGGCTCTGCGGCAGGAACCAGGCCGGTCGGCGGCACGGCGGCAGCGTCGCCCGTCATGCCAACGTGACCGTCGGGACGGGTGCAGGCAGCGGTTCGAACTCCTGGAAACGGCGCACCCGGGTGCCCTTGAGCGTGCACTCGACGACCTCGTCGCCCTCCCCCACCTCACGGTAAGAGGTCCCCATCTGGGCCCCGAAGAGCTGGTCGGTGGCAAGAAGGCGCCGGACGTGCTCACGGGCGAGGTCGCGTGCGGCCATGTGCGCCCGGGCGAGCTGCTCGATCTCGCCACCCACGTACTGGCCCCACACGCTGGACTGGCCCCGGGTGAGCAGCTCGGTCACGCAGGACGCCCAGACGCGGACGGAGGCCATCGACGCGACGATCGACACGGGCACCATGCCGGCCTCGACGAGCTTCACCAATCGCTGGCCCGCGAGGTACGTGGTGAACGGAGGTCCACCGGGGGGACCGTCGAGGTCCTCGGCGACGACGGCCGTTCCCGTGAGGTGGAACTCGGTCACGCTCTGCTCCGCCAGGTGCCGGACCGAGTCCACGACGCCGACCACACCGTGCGCGCCGGCGTCGCGGGCCTCGTCGACCAGCCGGGCGTAGGCGGTGCCGAAGCCCTGGGCCCACGCGGCCTCGACCCAGGTCTGCTCGTAGTTCTGACCCCAGACCCGGTGGTCCCCGGAGCCGACGACGTAGCCATGGGGGCACCGCCACGACTCGTTGTAACCGCTCCAGCCGCTGCCTCCGGCGAACGGCGAGACCCCCCGCACGTACGGGGAGCCGACCCCGTACCAGCCCCACTGCATCACGCAGAACCCCTGCACGAGCGCGACGGGCCGAAGGCCCACCTGCAGGCAGGCCGCGAAGTCCGGCACGGACAGTCCGGATGAAAAGGAGCTGGAGCCGAGGCGTCGTGCCGCGACCTCGGGGACCCCCTCCCCCGCCGCCGGGCGCCCACCGGGCTCGCCGGGCCCCAGATCTGGCATCAATTGTCCAGGGAGATGATGGGTGTCGGCCTGGGGAGCGTCACCGCGTCGCCGGTCTGGGCGATGGCGGTCCCGATCGAGAGGAACTCGATGGTGTGCGAACCCCACTGGTGGGACTTCTCCTCGAGCCGGACACCGACGATGCCTGCCGCGGCGAGGCGGTTCGCCTCGTCCTGCATGCGGGTCATCGCGAGCTCCCGCGCCTCGTAGAGCGCCTGGGTGAAGTTGGGCAGCTCGACGTTCTGGCCCATCGATCCCACCGTCTGCGCCAACCCTCGGTGGGCGATGTGGTACACGCAGTTGCCCATGACGAGCCCCAGGGGCACGTGCCCGGTCTGCATGATGGTCCAGAAGTCCTGGCCGGAGAGGTCGGAGGTGAACGGCTTGCCGAGCCGGTTGCGCCGCGAACGCCCGTCCTCGGCCTTCACGGCCGTGCCCATGGCGATGAACTCCGCTGCGTCGCTGCCCCATTCGTAGTAGTTGACGTCGAGCCGCACGCCCACCACGCCGTCGGCACCAAGCTGGTCGGCCTCCTCCTCCATCCTCGTCATCGCGAGCTCGCGGGCGTCGTACATCGCCTCGGTCAGCTTGGTGAGCTCCTGGCTCTTGCCCCACCGCCGGGCCTGGACACCTGTGTGGTAGATGGACGAACCCATCACGAACCCGACCGGGTGGAAGCCGACCTCCTTCACGAGGAGGAACTCGTTCACCGACAGGTCCGAGGTGAAGAGGCCCTGCTCGAGCTCGGCCAGGCGGCGCCCGGCGTCCTCGGGGAGGTCAGCGGGGAGGCCGGCGCCCTCCGGGGCGCGGGGTTCCTCGGACGACGTGCTCACGACGAGCCTCCGATCACGATGTTCTCGAGCGCCTGGCGGGCGCGATCGCTGTGGACCGCCTCCGCCCGGAGCCCGCCGAGAAGCGTCCGGAGCCACTCGTCCATGCCGACCTGCTGGCTGCGGATCCGGATGCCGCCGGAGGAGTGCGCGATGGTGCAGGTGACCGACGAGCCCTGCACCTCGGCGCGCAGCACGTCGTCGGCGAGCGCCACCTGGATGGCCTTGATGTCGTCGGACTTCCGCAGCCACCCGCCGGCCCGCTCGACGCTCAGCCGGGGCCCGAGGAGGTCGGCCAGCTGGGAGACCAGGACGCGCAGGAGCACCCGGACGTCGCTGCTGTTGAGCTGCAGAGCGGCGAGCGCCGCTTCGAGATCGAGCTCCTCCCCACCCGCGTCCGCTGCGGTCACCGCGTGCCCCGCGTCATGGGCACGAATCTAGACCTTCCCGCACACGAGAGGACCCGCGCCGAAGGGGCGGAGACCGTGGGTCCCTGGCCGCCGAGCCGTCGCGGGGGCCGGCAGCGTCGCAGGCCGGTGCCGGTCTCAGGTCCCCGCTGCCAACCGCCCGCCGCGGGCGTCAACTGCCCGTGTAGGCGAACAGCGTGCCGCAGATCGGCTTGCCGCTGGCCGGGACGGGCACGAACTTCGCGCCCTGCAGCTGCACGAAGTTCCCGCACTCGGTCTTCGGGAAGTGACCGGTCAGGTAGTCGAAGCTGACCGGTGTGGGCGCCAGGCCACCGAGCGTGTAACCCTTCACCGTGCGCAGGCGGGACATGAACGTCGACCTGGTCGGTACTACGCCCGCGCCCCTCCTGCCCGGGCCGTCCCGTGTAGGCCGTACACAAAGTCCTCCAGCAGGCGGGCGAGCTCGAGCGGCTGGTCGCTCTGCACAGCGTGCCCGGCCCCGGCCACCTCTTCGACCCGCAGGGAGGGCAGGCGCCGCCGCATCTCGGCGACGTCGCCGTCGGTGTTGAACCTCGACGCCGCACCTCGGACGAACATCGTCGGCACGCCGATCCGGGCGACGTCGTCCCACAGCGGCGTGAAGTCCGACCAGTTGCCCTCGTCCGTCGCGCCACCCCCGCGGGGGCCGAACAGGTCGTAGCGCCACCGCCACCGCCCGTCCGGCAGGCGGATGGCATTGTGGCGCACGCCTCGCCGGACGCCAGAAGGGGGACGCAACGGGCTCAACGCGACCGCCGCATCGGCCATCTCGTGGAACGAGCGGTACGTCGGCTCCCGGCCGATGAGCGCCACGGTGCCGCGTTCTTGTGTCGTCATCTCGCGGGACGGATCGTTGATCTGGGGGGTCACGTCGACGATCACGGCACGGCGGCACAGGTCGGGGCGCTCGGCCGCGAGACGGATGGTCGTCGCCCCCCCGAGCGACATCCCGACGACCGCGAGGGCGGTCGGCGCCACGATCGGCAGGGCGACCTCGAGTGCCTCGGCGTTCCGCCAGGGCCCGTAGTTGCGGTCCGGACGCCGGAAGGAGCGGCCGTGGCCCGGAAGGTCGACGCACACCGCCGGGCGACCGAGCGCGAGGGCCACCGAGTCCCACGTGTGGGCGTTCTGACCTCCCCCGTGGAGGAAGACGAGCTCGGGCTGGCCGTCGCCCCACACGATCATCGAGAGGCGCTGGTCCGGCTCGACCTCGACCTCCCTGCGGGCGACCGCGGGGCGACCGGTCCACACCAGCCCCAGCTCGGCCGCGTTCTCGTGCAGGAGCCCGAACTCGTCGTAGTCGTCGTGCTCGAGGGTGTCGTCCACGGTCAGCATCGCTCGGCCCCTGCGATCGGCTTCTCCACGAGCTCGGCGAGGGCGTGGACCTCCCCGAGGCACCGGAGCATGTCGTTGAGGTGCGTGCAGGCCTCGAGCTCGCGCAGCGTCTCCTGGACGCTGGTGCGGAACGAGTCGACGGGCATGCCGACGAGCCGGGCGGCGTGGGGCGCGGCACCGGGGCACTCGGGGAAGGGAAGGACACGCGGCGTCGCCACCAGGTCGAGGATCCTGCGGGTCGACCGGTCGACGGACGCCTCGAGGGTGTACTCGTGCAGCGCCAGCTCTGTGCCGTCGACGTCCCAGAGGCTGTCGCGGAAGTGGGCATCGACGCGGAGCACGCCGCCGCGGCGCCACACGTCGACCCGCCGGCGCCGGCGCATGCAGACCTCGGGTGGCGCCTCGATCTCGTGCCATGCCCACGGATCGGGCGAGGTCAGGTCACCCGCGAGGCGCAGGAAATGCGGGGTCGAGTTGCCCTGCGCTCGGGCCTGCTCCTGGTAGCCGCCGGGTCGCAGGCCCGAGCAGATCACGCGCCCCTTGCGCATCCCGTGGGGCTCGGTGCGGGCGGCCGACGAACCCGTGTCCCTCCCCTGCGCCCATGCCGGCCGGCTCCTCGACCAGGCGAACCCGGCGATGAGGCTCGCACCGGCGATGTCGTCGAGCAGGAAGTAGAGGGGTGTCGCCGCCTCGCGCTCCCCGGGGAGGGCGTCGTCGATCGCGGACCGGAACGACGCCCCGCCCCGCGCTCCGACGAGGCGCTCGACGGTCGGTGCCGCCGGCCAGGCCTCGATGGCCGTGACGGTCCGTCCCTCGCCGACGCGCACGATCATGCCGGCCTCTGCGGCGGCGATCGGGTCACCACGCAGCGGGGTCAGGAGATCGCGCGCCCGGCCGCGCAGCTGGAGGGGCGTGCCGAAGCCCTCGGGCCAGACCATGTCGATGGTCGCCGTCCGGCGGACGGAGCCCGGCCGGCGCGGCGGCGTGCCGACGACGGAGTGGCCCGGGGGCTCGGGCCAACCAGGCACCACCTCGGGTGGCGAGTGTGTGACTGCCACGGGAACCTCCCTGCTCGCGCCCGGGTGACCGGTGCACGGCGTCGACTGGCTCTTGGGGGCCGAAGGGCAGGCCTGCCCAGCGGGGCACGGCTCCCCGGTGCCGCTCCCCACAGGTTCGAAGGAGGAGGACCGATCAGGTCGGACGTTCCGCCCCGTCGGCGGGGGGCTCGGGCACGTGGGGGAAGAGCTCCTGGAATGCGCCGATCCGGATGCGGCGGCTCGCCACGGGGTCGCAATCGTCGAACAGCTCGTGGAGCGTCTTCTGGGTGTGGCCGTAGGTGCCCTCGTAGTGGGGGTAGTCCGAGCCCCACATCACGTTCTTCCAGCCCATGGCGGTGTGGGCGAGCACGGCGGAGCGGTCGTGCTGGAAGCTGGCGTACACCTGGGTGTAGAGGAACTCGCTCGGCGGCTTGGAGAGCCGCGGGCGGACGGCGGCTCCGTGCTGGCGGTAGCCCTCGTCCATCCGGTCGGCCAAGAAGGGTCCCCAAGTGGCCCCGCCCTCGGACACGAGGATCCGCAGCCCGGGGTGCCGGTCGAGCGCGCCGCAGGCGATCATCTGGGTGACCGCGCGCTGGCCGCCGTAGGTCGTCTCGACGTAGTTGAGGACCGCACCGGCGGGGCCCCGGTAGTAGAGCCCGATACGACCGGTGGGGTCGACGGGCTCGGTGCCGATGTGGAAGCCCAGGACGAGGCCATTTTCCTCGAGCGCGGCCCACACCGGCTCCCACTCCTCGTCCTGCCACAGCGGGCGCCCGAACGGGGGGCGCACCGGGAAGAAGGCCAGTTTGAACCCCATGGCGGCCGCCCGCCTGATCTCGGCGACGGCGTCGGCCACGTCGAGCAGGGGGATCGACGCCGCGACGACGTACCGGGGCGAGTGCCGCTGGAAGTCGATGAAGAAGTCGTTGGAGATCTCGCACCCCGCCTTCACCAGCTCCGCGGTGCGGATGTTGAAGGTCCAGGTGCCGAGCGACGGGTAGATCGCCTCCGCCCAGACCCCCTCGTCGTCGAGGTCCTGGAGACGCTTCACGGGGTCGAAGGCGCCCGGCGCCCGCGTGAAGATGTTGCCGCCGCTCTCCCGGTCCACCTCGTCGAGGTCCTCGTCGAGCGGGCGGGCGGCAGTGCGCGCCAGGCGCTCGGGCGTCATCGGCTTCGGGATCGGGCGCTCGAAGGTCTGCCCGTCGACCGTGATGACCTCGACGCCGCGCGCCTCGTCGCGCGTCGAACGAGGCAGCAGGTCCCGCAGGTGCGCGGGCAGCCGGTCATAGAGGTCGGGCGGCTCCATGTAGTGGGAGTCGCCGGAGTTCGCCCACAACTTCGTTTCGATTGCCATGAGGAGGGCCTCCTTTGTCCGGCTCCTACCAGCCCTGCGCGGCTGCTGCCCGCGGTCCGGCTGGCTGCTTCCGGTCCGAGACGGCGTGGCGCCGATCCCGACGATCTGCGCCCTGCCGGCCCATCCGAGATGCTACCAGATGCAAATGTTACTTTCAATGCCTGGGTGCCGGATGCCGGGTGCCGGGTGCCGGGTGGATGCGGCAGACGACCGGGGCCGGACCACGCCGGGGGGCGCTCCTCGGGGGTCGCTCCTCCGCCGGGTTGGCGCCCGGCGCCCGGGCCCGCGGCGAGGCGCCAGGGGCAGGCGCCCGGCGACGAGGGCCGGCAAGGACCGGCGCCCGGCGACGGCGCCCGGCGACGAGGCCCGGCGACGAGGGCCGGCGACGTGCGGCAGCCGATCGGGGAACCCTGGCGCCAACGACCGCCCCGTCTGCCCGCGACCCTCTTCGACCGTGACCCTTGAAATGTCGTTTTCATTGTCGTACCATGACGGCCGCTCGCAGTCGCTGCAGGACAGAGGGGGTCGAGCATGGCAAGGAGAGCCCGGTTCACCATGGCCCGTGTGCTCGTGGCCTTGGCCGCCACGGGAGGCGCTGCCCTTCTGCCTGCGGTGGCGTCTGGTGCCGCCACGAGCAAGGCTCCGATCGTGATCGGCTACATCGGTGACTTCACCGGCGTGTCCTCCTCGACCTTCGCCGACGGGCTCGGCGGCGCCCAGGCCCGGATCGCCCTCCAGAACGCCCATGGCGGCATCGACGGACGCAAGCTCAAGCTGGTCTCCGCTGACACCCAGTCGACCCCGGCCGCGACGGCTACCGCGGTCCAGAAGCTGATCAGCGTGAACCACGTGTTCGGCATCATCGAGGACAGCGCCTTCTTCTTCGCCGGCGATCGCTACGCCCAACAGGCGGGCGTGCCCGTGACGGGCTACGGCATCGACGGGCCCGAGTGGTTCGACAAGTCCTTCCCCAACATGTTCGACGTCGTGCCCTCGTTGTCCATCGGCCCCGTCAACGGCGTGACCTACACCTCGACCACGCGGGTGAAGTTCCTCAAGAGCAAGGGCGTCACGAAGTTCGGGATCCTCGGCTACGGCATCTCACCCTCATCCACCCGGGGCGTGAAGGCCGAGGTCTACGCCGCCAAGACCCTCGGGATGGACGTCTGCTACGAGAACGTCTCGGTTCCCTTCGGTGGCGTCGACTTCACCGCAGACGTGCTCCAGATGAAGACCGCCGGCTGCAACGGCTACGACACGTCGTTCGAGGACGCCTCCGACATCGCCATCGCCCAGGCGGTGAAGAACGCCGGCATACCCATGAAGGCCCAGCTGATGACCGAGGGCTACGACAACGACGTCCTCGACAACCCCGCGGCCAGGGCGGCCATCGATGGGGACTACTTCGCCTCGATCATCGACTTCACCTCGCCCAACGCGCCGACCCGCCAGATGCGGGCGGCGCTCCACACCTACGACCACGGGTTCACGGGGATCCCCGATCTCGGCCTGTACAGCGGGTACCTGTCGGCTGACCTCATGATCTACGGGCTTCAGCACGCGGGGAAGAACCCCACGCCTGCCTCCTTCATCTCGAACCTCCGCAAGGTCGGCTCCTACAACGCCGGCGGCATCCTCGCCACCCCGACCAACTTCCGGGGTCTCGGCACCAAGGCCATGCTCCCGAAGAGCGACTGCGAGTACTTCGTCCAGCTGCAGGGCTCGCGCTTCGTGACCGTCAACGGCGGCAAGACGATCTGCGGCAAGGTGATCGAGGTCCCGGCCTCCGCGGAGGCATGACGCCCGGTCCGGCCACCACGACGCCCGATCCGCCCACAGTGCCGGCGCGCCGTGTCGACTCGGGTGGCACGCAGGCCGGCAATCCGCAGGCAGGAGAGGAGCCCCGTTGGAGCTGAACGCCAAGACCGCGATCGTCACCGGCGCCAGCCGGGGCATCGGCAAGCAGCTCGCGATCGAGCTGGGTCGCCGCGGCGCCAACGTGGTCGTGGCCGCCAGGACGGCTGATCCCCACCGCCGGCTGCCGGGCACCATCGGCGAGACGGTCGCGGCCGTCGAGGCCGCGGGCGGGAGCGCCCTGGCAGTGCGCACCGACCTGACCGACGTCGGCGACATCGAGCACCTGGTCCGCTCGGCAGTGGACCGCTACGGCGGCGTCGACGTGCTCGTGAACAACGCCGCGGACACCTCGGGCGGCACCCCCGCCGTCGGTGACCTGTCGAGGGAGGACTGGCTCCGCCAGTTCGACACCAACCTCCATGCACCGTTCTTCCTCATCCAGGCCGTGCTGCCCTCGATGCGCGAGCGTGGCGGTGGCGTGATCGTCAACATGACCTCGGGTGCAGGTGACCTCACCGCACCGGGCGGTGCCGCGATGCCCTCGGGCGCCGTTCGCATCGGCGAGAGGATCGCCTACGCCGCCAGCAAGGCAGCGCTGAACCGCCTCGGGAACGTCATCGCCTCCGAGCTCCGCGCGTACGGCGTGGCGGTCGTGGCGGTCGACCCGGGCTTCACCAGGACCGAGCTCGTGGAGCTGATGGGTGAGCGGGGCGCGGTCGACCCTGCGGCCGCCATACCGATGGACGTGCCCGTGCGCGCGATCCTCTCGGTGCTCACTTCCGAGGACCCCCTCGCCTACACGGGGACCATCCTGCGGGCCTCCTCCTTCGTCGAGGGCGGCGCGTAAGGCCCGGCACCGGGGAGCCCGAGGAGCGCCGCGCAGAGGTCCGGCTCTTCCGGTCATGCTGGCGCGCTGCATGCCCCCTCGGGCCCGAGCTGAGGCAGCTCGGGCCGGCTTGCCCGTTGCCCTGGCCCGGGGCGCCCGCCGACCGCTCGACGGGCCGGCTCGCCGGGTCGGCAGGGCTGGCTCGCATAACCTTGCCGCATGGTCGTTTCGAAGAGCCCCTCTGGCCGGGGTGCCGGCCGGCCGCGCCGGTTCGTCGACGATGCCGAGATCAAGATGCTGCTCGACGCCACGACGGCCGTCATGCGCCGCAACGCCTACGCCTCAGCCACCGTGCAGGACATCCTGGCGGAGGCCGGGCTCTCCACCCGATCCTTCTACCGGCATTTCCAGTCCAAGGACGACCTCCTGAAGGCGATCTACCGCCGCGACGCCGAACGGGCGGCCAGGAACCTCGCCGATCGGGTCGCCGCGGCAGCCACGCCTCGGGGTGCCCTCGAGGCCTGGATCGACGAGCTCCTCAGCTTCGGCTACGACGCGCGGCGGGCCCGCCGGGTGGCGATGATCCGCGCCGAGCTCACGCGGCGGGCGCGGGGGTCTGACGAAGAAGAACAGTACGCCACGGCGGTGATGACCGAGCCTCTCATCGCGACACTGCGCGCGGGGAAGAAGGATGGCACCTTTCCGGCAACCGTGCCCGAGCGCGACGCGCTGGCGATCCATGCCCTGACGAGCCAGGCGTGGTCCTGGGCCCTCGATGGGCGGTTCGGACTGTCGCGACAAGCAGCCCTCGACCATGTACTGCGCTTCTGCCTGCCGGCCCTGGGCTGGCGGGAGCAGCGCGAGTCGACAGCCGAGTAGAGCGCGGCTGCGCACGCGCCGGGCCCGTCCGCCGCCAGGACGCCCGAGCTGTCGCGCGCGCTCGTTGTCGTTGCGCCGGCAGCCGGATACAGTGTTTGCAAACATGCCGCGGCCCTGTGGCTGCCCGTGCCGTTCGGCGACGGACCTGGCCCGTGCCGGCGCAGCCCCGGCGTTGCGTCGTCCAGCCCCAGACCAGACGGTGCCGCAGAGCGGCTCGCTCGAGGATGTGGTCGGTGAACATGAGTGCCAACGGAGGACCGCTGCGAGGGCTCGTGGTGATCGACCTGACCTCCAACGTCGCCAGCGCCTACACGTCGCTGCTCTTCGCCGACTACGGGGCCGAGGTGATCCAGGTCGAGCCGCCGGGTGGCAGCCAGGTTCGGGCCATGGCCGCCGCCCCGTTCTACCTGCGGGGCAAGAAGAGCGTCGTCCTCGACCTGCACGACCCGACCGACCTGGAGGTCGCCCGCAGGCTTGCCAGCGGAGCCGACGTGGTCATCGAGGCCTTCGGTGCCGGGGTGGCCGATCGCCTCGGCCTCGGCTACGAGGAGCTGCGCTCCGACAATCCCGGCCTCGTCTACACCTCGATCACCGGGTTCGGGCACCACGGGCCCTTCTCGCACCTCAAGGCCTACGAGGCCGTGGTCATGGCCAAGACCGGCTCGATGTACGGCAACACCGTGCCGCACCGGGTCGGCCAGCCGGTGATGACGGTGCCCTTGGGGGCGACCTACGCGGCTGCCCTCCTGGCCGCCCAGGGTACCCTGATCGCCCTCCACGAACGCGACGGAGGGACCGGGCACGGGCACGGTCAACGTGTCGACGCCACCCTCGCCCAGGGGATGCTGGCCCAGGACCCCTGGTCCTACTTCATGAAGATCCTGGCCTCCCGCTACCCGGACGCCTTCACGGCGGTCGGCGCCCCCAACCTCGATCGCCCGGTGCCCACGACGTGGCTCTCCTTCGGCCTCCTCAACGGCTACACCAAGGACGGCCGGTGGCTGCAGTTCGCCCATGCGACCCCCCGGCAGTTCGACGACTTCGTGCGCGTGCTGGGCCTGGCGGACCTGCTCGAAGAACCCGAGTGGCGCGATGCCCCGAACAGCCCGAGCGACGACGTGCGCGATCGGTGGTGGACGCTCATGCTCGAGGCCGTCCGATCCAGGACCGTGGCCGAGTGGCAGGCAGTCTTCGACGCCGAGCCCAACGTGTTCGCCGAGATCTACCGCCGCGACGCGGAGCTCTTCGACCACCCCCAGATCCTCCACGATCGC
The DNA here is from genome assembly GCA_035293965.1 of Acidimicrobiales bacterium. GTDB lineage: Bacteria > Actinomycetota > Acidimicrobiia > Acidimicrobiales > RAAP-2 > DATGLW01. Next base: position 13,203 of record DATGLW010000085.1, on the reverse strand, counting down.
CACGCGATCGAGGTCGAGCACGCGGGGATCGGCCGGGTGCGCGAGATGAACGTGCTCGTCAAGATGTCCGCGACACCCGGCTCCGCTGGCGGGGCCGTGCCCGCCCTCGACGCCCACGGCCCTGAGCTGCGGGCCCGCCAACCCTCACGTCGCCCTGCACCGGCCGGCGTGCCCCCGATCGGCCGGCCCGCGCTGGAAGGGATCACCATCCTCGATCTCGGGACCTTCTACGCAGGGCCCTTCGGGTCGACCATGCTGGCGGACCACGGGGCCAGGGTCATCAAGGTGGAGCCCCTGGACGGCGACCCCATCCGCTTCAACATGCCGATGCCCGAGTCGGCGGGCGTGCGGGTCACCCAGGGCAAGGAGAGCATCGCGGTGAACGCCTTCTCGGAGGAGGGGAGGGCGATCCTGGCCGAGCTGGTGCGCCGCGCCGACCTGGTCCTCCACTGCTACCGGGGCGGAGTGGCCGAGCGAATGGGAGTCGACGCCGACACCGTGCTCCAGGTGAACCCCGACGTGATGTACCACCACGGGGTGGGCTACGGGATCGATGGCCCCTACTGCCGCCGTCCCGCCTTCGCCCCGACGATCGCCGCCGGGTCCGGGTTCGCCGCCCGGTGCGGGGGAGGGGGCATCGAGGGGGTCGAGCTCACCATCGAGGAGATCAAGAAGGCGACCGTGCGGCTCGGCGGGACACCCTCGGGCCACCCCGACGGCTTCGCAGCCCTGGCCGTGGCGGTGGCGCTCGCCCTCGATCTCTACGCCAGGGACCGGGGCCATGGGGGGCAGGCCACGCTCACCTCGATGCTCTCGACCATGGGCCACATCATGTCCGACGCGCTGGTCGAGTACGAGGGGGCGCCTCCTCCGGTAGAGACGGACCCCGACGGGTACGGCTTCCACGCGATGTACCGCCTCTACGAGGCGGCGGACCGACGTTGGATCGTGCTGTGCGCCCCGACCGAGCGTGCGTGGGAGAAGTTGCGCCGCGCCCTGCCAGCCAGCGCCGGTCTCGACGACCCACGCTTTGCCACGGCCTCGGCTCGATCGTCCCACGACGCCGACCTGACGGCCCGCTTGGCCGAGGTGTTCGGGCAACGCCCGGCAGCCGAGTGGGAACGGGACCTGAGCGCCGCCGGGGTCGGCTGTGCCGAAGTCGCCCCGTACGGCGGCGCCTTGGCGGTCGCGATGTTCGAGCCCGGGGGCGTCGCCGACCAGAACGGCTGGCTCACCACCGTGACGCACCCGATCTTCGGCGAGCACGTGCGCACCACCGAGCTGGTCAGGCTCTCCCGATCGGGTTCGCGCCTCGGTGCCGGAGAGACCATCGGCGGCCACACGCGCGCGATCCTGCGCGAGCTCGGCTACGACGACGACCGGATCGACGACCTGCGAGCTCGCGGCATCGTCGGGGAGTGGGCCCAGCCCTGACCTGACCGGCAGGCCCCGAAGCGCCAGGCGAGGCGGTCCGCTCGCGCCGGGCTGCTCACGCTGCCTGCCCGCTCGAGCAGCCGGGCGGCCTGGATCGCCGGCGCAGGGCCGCGGCGACCCGCCCGAGGCAGCTCAGCTCTGGGACTGCTGGCCCATGAACTGGCCCGCGTTGTGGCTCAGCCCGTGGGAGTGGTCGAGGGGGCCGTACTCGCGGGGCGTGGTGTCGACGTCCTGAGCCTGGGCGCGCAGAGCGCCGACCGTGGCCTCGCTGCGGGCACGGTGCGCGAAGGGATCGAACCGGTACCACCGGGCTGCGTTCTCCCAGGTCACCTTTTCGATCTCCTCGTCGGTCAGGCCGGCGGCCACCAGCGACTTCATGAGGGTCTCGGGCGCCTGGGGCCAGGTCGAGTCGGAGTGCGGATAGTCGCACTCCCAGGTGATCATGTCGATGCCGATCTGCTCGCGATTGCGGAGGCCGGTCTCGTCGTCGATGAAGCACCCTTGCACGTGCTCGCGGAAGACCTGGGACGGCAACTTCTCGCCGAAGTCCGCCCCGGTCCAGCGGTGGTGGTGGTCGTAGACGAAGTCGGCCTTCTCCAGGAAGTACGGCATCCAGCCGATGCCGCCTTCGGCGAGAGCGAGACGGACGCCGGGGAACTTGCGCATGATCGGCGACCACAGCAGCTCGGCCGCGAAGATGGCCGTCTGGAAGGGCATCACGTGCGGGATCACGTCGAAGGGCGAGCGGGGCATGAAGTTCGGGGCGCCGCCGAAGTGGAACACCATCACGGTGCCGGTCTCCTCGCAAGCCTGCCAGGCCGGGTCCCATTCGTCGCCGTGGTAGTCCGGGAACCCGGCTCGGTACGTCTCGGGGTGGAGGGACACCGCGTGGCACCCGCGGCCCGCCATGCGGCGGATCTCCTCCGCCATCCACTCGGCACCGAGGGGGAACCCGGAGATGGCGATGGGGATGAAGCGACCGGGGTAGGGGCCGCACCACTCGTCGATGTGCCAGTCGTTGTAGGCCCGGATCATCGCCCCGGCGAACTCCTTGTCCTCGCTGGCCACGAAGAACTGACCTGCGATGCCCGGCCAGGAGGGGAAGCACAGCGAGGCGAGCACGCCGTTGACGTTCATGTCGCGCACGCGCTCGTGGATGTCGTACGTGCCCGGCCGGACCTGGTCGAAGCACGCCGGATCGCTCCCCCAGTCCTCGCGGGGCCGTCCCTGGACGGCGTTGAGACCGAAGGTGGAGATCTCCTTGCCCTCGATCAGCCAGGCGTCGGTGCCGTCCTCGCGGCGGACCACGCGGGGTACCCGGTCCTTGAACTTGGCCGGCACGTGGTCGCGGAAGTAGTCGCTCATGGACGGCGGCTCCACCACGTGGTCATCGGTGCTGATGAGAACCATGTCCTCGACACGCATGCCTCAACCCTCCTGCGTCGTGCCCCTCAGGCGTCCGAGGCCGGTCCGACGGGCCGTACCTGCCGGCAACAGGGGCCGCTGGAGCGGACCCTACCCGGGGCCCATCCGCCATTCAAGGGCGCATCCCTGCCCGGCCTGACGACGCCGGGTTCCGCAGCGTCGCGCTGCGATCCCTGCCAGGCGGCTCGGGCACGCCCGGCTCGGCCCCGCTCGGCGCGGCTCGGCCCGGCTCGGCCCCGCTCGGCTCGGCCCGGCTCGGCCCGGCTCGGGCACGCCCGGCTCGGCTCGGCTCGGGAAGGCACAGATCGGCACCGCCGGCGGCGCCAGTGGGAGAAGAGCCAGCTACCTGCGCCCCGCCTGCGCAGTCAGGACGCGGTGAGGCCGTTGTCGACGCTGAAGACGGCGCCGGTGATCGAGCGCGCCTCGTCGGACGCAAGGAAGGCGAACAGGGCGGCGATCTCTTCAGGTTCGGCCATGCCGCGCAGACCGGCCATGCGGGTCAGCAGGTCGACGTCGGCGTCGGCCGGGAACTGGGTCGAAGCGGCGATGTTCGTGTTCGTCCCGGCAGGGGCGATGGCGTTCACCCGCAGCGGACGCTTGAGAAACTCGACCGCCAGCGACCGGGTGAGCTGGAGGACCCCGCCCTTGCTCATGCAGTAGGCGACGGAATAGGGGACGCCCTGGAGGGCTGCGTTCGACGCGATGTTGACGATATTGCCGCCGGTCTCGAGCAGGTGGGGGATGGCGGCCTGGGCGAGGAAGAAGTAGGCGTCGAGGTTGACGGCCATGACGCGCCGGTACTGCTCGAGCGACATGTCCTCGACGTGCCCGGCGACGTAGATCCCGGCGACGTTGCCGAGCACGTCCAACCGGCCGAGCTCCTCGACGCAGGCCCGCACGGCCGCGCTGCACGCGGAGGGTTCGGCGAGGTCGGCCTGGTGCAGCGAGACCATGCCGCTCGCCAGGCGCTTTGTCTCCTGGAGCCGACCCTCGTCGACGTCCACGCCGAAGACGGCCGCCCCCTCCTCGGCGAGCCGGAGCGCGACGGCCCGGCCGATGCCGGAGCCCGCGCCCGTCACGAGCGCAACCTTCGAGTCGAACCGGGCAGCCATGGCCGCAGTTCTAGCCCAGCGGCCCGCCGCGCCGCCGAGGCGTGACCTGACCCCGCCCCGGCGGCGGCACGGGCATCCCGCCCGCAGCGGGTGGCCGCCGAGCGACGTCACGGCGGTGGTAGTGCGCCAGTGGCCAGAAGTGGACGACGACCGACGCCCACGGTGGGCAGGGCGGCGAGCGGCCCGACGTGGACGACAGGGCCACGACGGCACCGCTCCTACGATTGCCTCACGATGGATTCGTGCCACCCGACGTCTGCGCGGGCCGCGCCCAGGTGGACTTCGCCCGGCGGCCAGGTGCGAGAGACGGGTGCGACCCGCTGCCGATCCGGACCTCTCGATCGAGACGCCGTAGGCGACCGGCCCGCGACGCAAGGAGCACGCCGATGACGACCCGGGCCTGGACGGACACCCCCTTCACGAGGGCGACGGGCGTGGCGCTGCCGATCGTCCTCGCTCCCTTGGCCGGCGGGCCGTCGACCCCGGAGCTCGCGGCAGCGGTGAGCGAAGCGGGCGGCCTGGGCTCCCTCGGCGTCGGCTACGCCAGCCCGAGCGCCATCCGCGCCGAGGTGGCGGCCGTGCGGCGCCTGACCGCCAAGCCCTTCGCCGTCAACCTGTTCGTGGACACACCCGTCCAGGTGAGCCCTGAGCAGATCGCCGCCGCCTGGCGCATCCTCGCCCCCTACCGCCGGGAGCTCGGCCTCGAGGAGGGGGACCCGCCCGACCACTTCGCCGAGCCCTTCGACGAGCAGCTCGCCGCCGTCCTCGAGGCGCGCGTGCCCCTCGTGAGCTTCACCTTCGGCGCCCCAAGCCGGGCGGTGACCGACGCCCTGCACGGCGCCGGCTCCCTCGTCGTGGCGACCGTCACCAATGTCGCCGAGGCTCGCGCCGCCCGCGACGCCGGCGCCGACGTGTTGTGTGCCCAGGGCGCGGAGGCCGGCGGGCATCGGGGAACCTTCGCCGGCGACGTCGCCACCGGCCTCGTCGGGCTGGCGGCGCTCGTACCGGACGTGGCCGACGCCGCCGGGCTGCCGGTGCTGGCCGCCGGGGGCATCATGGACGGTCGGGGCGTCGCCGCCGCCCTCGCCCTCGGCGCAGCGGGAGCCCAGCTGGGCACCGCCTTCCTGCGTTGCCCCGAAGCGGGCACGAGCGCGCCCTACCGCCAGGCCCTGGCGGCCGCCGACGGTGCCACCGTCCTCACGAGCGCCTTCTCGGGGAAGCCCGCGCGGGGCCTCGCGAACCGGATGGCCCGCGACCTGGCGGCGGCCACCGACCTGCCGCCCTACCCGGTGATGAACGCGCTGACAAGGGACCTCCGTCGCCAGGCCGCCGAGCTCGGCAGGGCCGACTTCCTCTCGCTCTGGGCCGGGGAGGGGGTGGCGAGGGGGCGCGAGCTGCCTGCTGGCGAGCTGGTGGCCCGCCTCGTCGAGGAGACGGACGCCGCCTTGGCTGCCGTGGGCGGGAGCCGGTAGGGACGGCACGCCCGCAGAGGCTCACGAGTCGAGTGGCGCGGCGCCCCCCGAGGTCGGCGGGGCGAGCCTCGCCGACCTGCCGCCCCTCAGGCCACCCGGCGCGCCAGCTCGCCCAGCAGCTCGATGGCGGCGGCGTCCTGGCGGTCCGGGTGCTGGAGGAAGACACGCGTGACGCCGGCCTCCTCGTAACTGGCGAGCAGGGCCGCCATCTCCTCGACCGTGCCGGCGTGGCACCGCTCGCGCGGGCCCCGGAAACGCTCGAGGAACCTGGTCAGGCGGTCCTCGGCCTCGCGCCCGTCGGCGCCCACCGCCACGAGCGCCATCAGCGACAGCGGGAGGGCCGCCGGGTCCCTCCCCGCGCCCAGGCAGGCCTCGTCGATGCGGCGCCGGAGCGCCCGGCACTCGTCGACGCCGAAGAAGGCCGTGTTGTACTCCTGCCCGTAGCGGGCGGCGAGCGCGACGGACCGGGGACCGCCCCGGCCGCCGACGATCAGGGGCGGGTGCGGGACCTGCAGGGGAGCCGGCAGGGCCCGCTGGCCCTCCAGGACGAAGTAGGTGCCGCGGTAGTCGAAGGCTTCGCCGCTCCAGCTGCGCACCAATACCTCGGCGTACTCCTCGAGACGGCCCAGCCGCTCGGCGACCGGCGGGAACTCGAACCCGTTCTGCCGGTGCTCCTGCTCGAACCACCCCGCCCCGACGCCGACCTCGACCCGGCCGCCCGACGCGTGGTCGGCCGTGGCCGCCACCCTGGCGAGCTCGCTCGGGTGGCGGAAGGTGGCCGGGGACACGAGCGTCCCCAGCCGGATGCGCGAGGTGACCGGGGCCAGCGCGGCGATGGTCGCCCAGGCGTCGAGGGCGGGCCCCGGGGGCCCGTGGAACGAGGTGTAGTGGTCGGAGCGGAACAGGCCGTCGAGCCCGGCCGACTCGACGGCCTCGGCCAGCGCCCGCCACTCCTGCCACGTGACGCCTTCTTGACCTTCGATCATCAGGCACACTCGCATCGGAACCCCTCTCCCCTGGCGGTCGGCTTCGCGGGCACCCGGGCGACCTGCGGCGACGGCCATCTGCGCCGGTGCCGCGCCAGCCGCTCGGCTCGGCGCAATCTACGCGCCGCCCGACCACCAGCGGGGCGCCCGGGAGTACGGCACGCGAACAGCGCGGGGGCACCGTGTGCGCGGGCACGCGGGGCAGAGTGGTTCCTGGCAACGGATTGGGTGCGACCGGGAGGTGGCTTCGATGCGCGTGGTCGGCGTCGAGACGTTCGGGGGTCCAGAGGTCCTGCGGGTGTTCGAGGTCCCAGAACCGCTCGCCGGGCCGGGGGAGGTCCGGATCCGGGTGCACGCAGCCACCGTCAACCCTGCTGACGTCGGGTTCCGCGCTGGCGCCTACGGGGACCGGCTCACCGAGGGCCGGCGACCGCCCTACGTGCCCGGCATGGAGGCGGCCGGCGTCGTGGACCAGGTCGGCGAGGGGGTGACTGTTGTGGCCGTTGGCGACCAGGTGATGGCCATCGTGCTGCCCACCGGTCCCCACGGCGGGGCCTACGCCGAGAAGGTGATCGTGCCGGCTCGCTCGGTCGTTGCCCAGCCTCGCGGCGTCGGGCACGCCGCCGCGGCCACCTTGCCGATGAACGGGCTCACGGCCCGCATGGCCCTCGACCTCCTCGCGCTGCAGGCCGGGAGCACGCTGGCCGTCACCGGCGCGGCGGGCGCGGTGGGTGGGTACACGGTCCAACTGGCCAAGGCCGAGGGCCTGCGCGTGGTCGCCGATGCCTCGGCCAGTGACCAGGACCTCGTCCGCTCGCTCGGCGCCGACATCGTGGTGGCCCGCGGCGACGACGTCGCGGCCCGGATCCGTGAGGTGGCGCCAGAAGGTGTCGAGGGGCTGGTCGACGCTGCCGTCCTTGGGGCCAGGGTGCTCCCTGCGGTTCGCGACGGGGGGTCGGTGGCCTGCGTCAGAGCCTTCGACGGCGAGCCCGAGCGGGGGATCACCATCCACCAGGTGCTGGTGGCCCGCTACGCGACCGAGCGCGAGAAGCTCGACAGCCTCCGCCAGCAGGCTGAGGACGGCGTGCTCACCCTGCGGGTGGCCCGGACCTTCCCGCCCGAACAGGCAGCCGAGGCGCACCGCCAGCTCGAGGCACGCGGAACGAGAGGCCGCCTGGTCCTGGAGCTCTGAGGGGCTCCGCTCGCCCCACTGGCGCGCGCTCCACCCCGCACCTGGCCCCTTCTCACCTCACCTTTTACGACCCGCGGCGCCTAACGTGGGCGCCGCGGACGGGTCTGCCGCTGGGCGGTCCGTGCCGCGACCCGGCGAACGGAGGGGCGTGGGAACGTCGGCACGAGAAGTCCGGCCGCGGGCAGTGTTGCTGACCCTCTGCGTCAGCCTGGCCGCGATCACGGTCAATCTGTCCCTCCTCAACGTCGCCATACCGACGCTCGCCCGGGCGCTCCTGGCCACGAACACCGGTCTCGAGTGGATCGTCGACGGCTATGCCCTCGTGTTCGCCGGCCTCCTGCTGGCTGCGGGCTCGCTCGGAGACCGCGTGGGCCGCAAGGGCACCCTCGCCCTCGGGCTGGGCGTCTTCGCCGGAGGCTCGGGGCTGGCCGCGCTGTCGCACTCGACGGCGGCGCTGGTGGCCGCCCGCTGTGTCATGGGCGTGGGGGCCGCCCTCGTCATGCCCATGACCCTGTCGATCATGACCGACATCTACACGACCGAGGCAGAGCTGCGCCGGGCGATCGGCGTGTGGGCCGCGACGGCGTCGGCAGGCAGCGTCGTGGCGCCGCTCGCAGCAGGGCTGCTCCTCAGCCACTTCTGGTGGGGCTCGGTGTTCGTCTTCAACGTCCCCGTGGCCCTCGGCACGATGGTGGCCGTCCTCGCCCTCGTGCCGAGCTCGGCGCCGCGGCGCGACACGGCGATCGACTGGGTCGGCGTGGTGCTGTCGGTCCTGTTCGCCGGTGGGATGGTGTTCGGGCTCATCGAGGGGCCGGACCGGGGCTGGGGCGATCCCCTGGTCGCCGGCTCCCTCGCGGGGGCCATTGCCGTCGGCGCTTCGTTCTGCGCGTGGGAGCTCCGGAGCCGGCATCCACTGATCGACGTCCGCTACTTCCGCCTGCCGAGGTTCTCGGTGGGCTGCGGCGTGGTCGGCGTGCAGTACTTCTTCAGCTTCGGCTCGTCGTTCGTCGTGACCCAGTACGTGCAGCTGGTCCTTGGCCTCTCCGCCCTGGCGGCTGGCCTCGCCCTCATGCCCTCGGCGGCGGCGGTGATGGTCGCCTCCCCCTACGGCGCCCGGGCCTTCGGCCGCTACGGCGCTCGGGCGGTCACGAGTGCCGGCCTGCTCGTGGCGGCGGTCGGGGCCGGCTCCATGGCGCTCGCCGGGGTCCACAGCTCGGTCGGCGTCATCCTCGTGTCACTCGTGCTGGTCAGCACCGGCATCGGCCTCATGGCGCCGGGCACCACGTCCATGGTCATGAGCGCGGTGCCGCCGGAGCAGGCCGGGATGGCCTCGGGCACCCAGAGCGCGACCCGCCAGCTCGGCGGCGCCCTCGGCGTGGCGGTCCTGGGGACGATCCTCACTGCCCGCTACACGTCGGTCGTCACCCATGGCCTTGCCGGTACCTCGGGAGCCCCCTACCTGCCGTCCGCCCGGCGATCGCTGGCCGCCGCCCTCGCCTCGACCGGGAGCGCCAGCCACGCGCACGACCTCGTGGTGCGCGTGTCGGAGTCGGCGTTCGTCGACGGGCTGCACCTGGTCGGAGTGGCGGCCGGGCTGGCGGCGGCTGCCTGTGCCGGCGTGGTCCTCGGCGTCCTCGGGAGGGCGACCCGGACCGCCACTCATACCCCCGCCGTCGCGCCTGCCGTGGTCGGGGCACGGACGGGGCAGTCGGGCCCGGCCGGGGTCCCGCCTGCCCGGGAAGCCATCCTGTCCCCGGGGGCGGATGCCTCCTTCTCTCCGGGACTCTCTCCGGGACTCGCCGACTTTGCTCCCGGGTCCCCCGAACCCCAGCCGTAGCGGGCAGGCTCCGGCACGGTCACCGGCACGAGAGCAGGGATGCACGGACCCGTACCCGACTCTCGGCACTCCGGCCGCTTCGACGAGCATGCAACCGGCGCGCAACCGGCCCGACACCGGGCCCGAGGAGCATGCCAGACGAGGTGACCGGCATCGAGGACTTCGACGAGCTGCTGGCCGCGCTCCAGGCCGGCGAAGAGTGGGCCGCGGCGACCCTCTTCGGCTGGCTGCAGCCGCCCCTGCTCCGCTATCTGCGCTGGCAGGAGCCCGCCGCTGCCGATGATCTCGCCGGCGAGACATGGGTGGCCGTCGCCGAGGGAATCCGTGATTTCCAGGGTGACGCGCCGGCTCTCCGGGGATGGGTCTTTGCCATTGCCCGCCGACGGCTCGCCGATCACCGCCGTCGGAGCGCTCGGCGCCGGACCGACCCGGTGCCAAGCGCCTCCCTGGCCGAGATGGCCACCAGCGAGGATCTTGCCGGCACGGTAGCCGGCGAGCTGTCGGCTCAGGAGGCGATCGCCCAGCTGACAGCCGCACTCAACCCAGAACAAGCAGAGATCATCGTGCTCCGGGTGGTGGGTGGCCTGTCGGTCGAAGAAGTTGCCCGGCTGCTCGGCAAGCGGCCGGGGTCGGTGCGCGTCGCCCAGCACCGGGCGCTCCGGCGGCTGGCCCGGCACCCCGGCATGCGGGCCGCCCTGGCCCGGGAGGTGTAACGCCGTGGCGGCCTCGGACGATCTGGACACCGGAATGGCGCGGTTCACCCTCGACCCGACCTTGGTGGAACGGTTGCTCGGCGGTGCCCTGCACCCGGACGACGCCCCCCCGGGGCTCGGTCACGTGGCCGAGCTGGTGCGGGCAGCCCGGGGGCCGGCCACCTCCGCCGAACACGTTGGTCGGGAGGCGGCGATGTCTGCATTTGCCGCCATGAAGGACGGCTCGGGCGTTCCTGCACCTACGGCAAGGAGACAGTCGATGCTCGGGAAGTTCATGACCTTGAAGGTCCTGGCCGCGGCGGGCCCCATCGCTCTCGCAGGCGCAGGCGCAGCTGCGGCGACGGGTTCGCTTCCGGCTCCGGCCCAGTCGGCCGTCTCCCACGTGCTGGCCGACGTCGGCATCTCGGTGCCCAACCCGGACACGGGGCACTCGGGCACGAGCGATAGCGTCAACGGCACGTCCCACGCCCAGGGCCCCGACGCGAGCGCGACCAGCCCGGCAACCTTCGGGCTGTGCACCGCCTTCACCTCGGGCGGGCTCGACAGCCACAGCGTGGCCTACGCCAACCTGTCCAAGGCCGCCGGAGGCGACTCGGCCATCCAGTCCTACTGCCAGGGGATCATCAGCGCCCACCAGTCCGGCGTGGGCTCGAAGACCGACACCACCGACTCGACGGACGCGCCCCACGGCAACACTGACACCACCGGCTCACCCCACACCTCGGGCTCCGGCACCGAGAACGACACCGCGTCCGGCACCGGGGACCAGACCTCGACCTCCGGCACCGAGAACGACACCGCGTCCGGCCCCGGGGATCACACCTCGGCGGACCAGGTTCTGAGCGGCGCCGGATCATCGCCTCACGGCCGCCCGTGAGCCACGGCGGCGCGGCCGGCTCTCTCCGGTAGGAGGGCGGAGGAGCCATCGGCAGGCTTGCCCGGGCGGAGCACGCTCCCGTTCCGGGCGGCCTCCGGTGGCAAGGGCAGGGAGCCCCCCGAGAGGCCGCCATGCGGGCCCACGGAGCGCCGCCCCCGGCACCACAACGACCCGCCCGTGACTCCGCGGCGGGCCGGTCCCGACCGACTGGTTGGCGAGGGGCGCCGGGCGTCGGCCCGTCACGCTGCGATTGAGCTGGGGTCGCAGCCTCGTGGGGGACGTATAGTGGTGGGCCACCCCCCGGTGCCACCGACGACGCGTCGGCGAGGGGGTACGAGGACCTGTGGTGCAGCTCGGAGTGCACGCCGCCCTGTCAAGGCGGAGGTCGCGGGTTCAAATCCCGTCAGGTCCGCCGCCAGGTCGAGAGCGTCTCCACGATCTGGATGGATGCGGTCGGGTAGCTCAGTTGGCAGAGCGCGCGCCTGAAAAGCGCGAGGTCACCGGATCGACGCCGGTCCCGACCACCAGGAAAGTCCAGTTCAGGGGCCCTGGGCGGTAAGGGAATCCGACCGGGGTCCGCGTTCGTGCCACAGGCGTGCCACACCGGGGCGGTGTCCGTGTGGCACGTGCCACCACGTGTCACGCTGCCGTCCTGGTTCCGCCGTTCCGGAGCGTGTTCAACCCTCCGAACCGTCGATGCTGGTCCCTCGCCTCGCGAACCCGGCCGGAGTCCCTCGCCGGCGACTGCGAGTTCCGCAGAGGGCGGGCGCCAAGGGGGCGCTTGCCGGTAGGCGTCAGCCAGCAAGCTCGGCGGGTCGGCACGCCATTCCGCACCGGGCGCAAGACGGCGCCGCCGGCGAATCGTGTTCTCAGCTTGGGAACCCGTCCGAGGCCTATTTCCTTACCTGGGGAGAACAGGAAGCGGGCAGGTCAGAAGGCTGTATTCGCGATCCGCCAGTGACCGTTGTAGACACCCATTTTCCGCCCGGTGTGGCACGGAGGTGGCACGAAATTCGACCTGCCAGGCGGGCCAAGGGACGGCCGCAGGTCGAGCGAGGAACGGAGCGCAGCGGCGTCCCGCAGCGGGCCCTTGGGGCGCCGGTGACCACCGAGCCCATCATGGAAGAGGCTGGCCGGCGGCCGGCCTGGTCGCCAACGAGCGGGGATCAGTGGCCCTTTCGTCGTCGCCGCGCAGGTGGCGTCACCTGTTCGCACGCCGGCGAGGTGCTCGCCGATCGCGTGGACATCCCCGGGGTCAGCGGTCCCGGCTTGGCGATCATCGACGTGAGCGCCCTGGGCCACGTGACCCAGACCCCGAGATGCCGGTACGGCCGCTTGCTCAGGATCCGAAGCTCCGCGCCGCTGTCCCAGTCGCCGTGGACGAACACGAGAGCCGGATGGATCGGGACGGCGGGATCCCCGACGGCCTGGGCCACGAGGATGACGAGTGTTCTGGGCGAGGCCAACCACCAGGGACGCCTGCCCGCCGAGCGCACCCGGATCGGGCGGATCCCCCTCCACGTCATCAACGAGGTCGGTTACATCCCCTTCGACGGCGAGGCCGCCAACGTCTACTTCTAACTGATCTCCGTCCGCAACGAACGAGCCAACGTCGTGGTCACCTGAACAAGCCCTTCGCCCGCTGGGGGGGTCTTCGCGGACCCGGTGAGGGCGGCGGCCATGGTCGACCGCCTCGTCCACCACGCCGAGGTTGATCAACCTGAAGGGCGACATCTACCGGCTGAAGGACCGCGACCTGGGGAGGATGACGACCCACGAGGAGAGCCGACCTGCCTGAGGGGCATGACACACCAGGCAGGCGACGGACTCGGCTTCCACCTCGCAGAGGTCCCGACTCCGGCTCGAAGTCGAAGGGCCGTGCAGCTTGGCGTGGGCCGGCTCGTGGCACAGTGTCCGGACCTGTTCGTTCGATCGCCCTGAGGATGCCACCTGGACCCTGCGGGGTGATGTCCTACGGTTCCTGTAAATCGAGGTCGGCCTGGACCACCATGGTGGTGTCAACGCCGCCCGAATCTTGACCCCTTTCGGACGGTTGAAAACTGACCCCCCTCGGGTGGCCATCGTCACGCTGCGTCGTCTGTGGGCACCCTCCCGAGGTCTCGGTCCTTCAGTCGGTAGCTGTCGCCCTTGAGGT
>DATGLW010000084.1:0-12441 GCA_035293965.1 Acidimicrobiales bacterium | reverse complement strand
ACTTCCTGCCACTGGCGTCCTACGCGCTCTGGACCGTACTGCCCGTCGCCGTCCCCGGCGCCCGCCACTTCCTGCCACTGGCTCTGCCATTCACCGTCCACATCTACGACGACGCAGCTGGGACCGCAGAGGTTGCCCCGGCCTGTTGCCCCGGCCTGTAGCCCCGGCCCCGGCGCTGGCGACGACCGTGCCGTGTAGCGTCGAGCGGCATGAGGCTGGTCAGCTTCGTGCCCGCGTCCAACGGTGCCACCGCTGGCGTTCGCACCGGCGTGGTGGCCGGCGACGAGGTCGTCGACCTCACGGATCCGCTGGTGGGTCTCCCGGGGGACATGGTCGCCCTGTTGGGTCGCGGTGCCGACGCCATGGCTGCGGCCGCTGGTGCGCCGGGCGGAGCGGCGCGCCGCTACGCACTGGCTGACGTCGACCTGCGCGCCCCTGTGCCGCTCCCCCCGAAGATCCTCGCCATCGGCATGAATTACCGCGACCACGTCGCCGAGATGGGTCGGGAGCCACCCGAGTACCAGTACTGGTTCAACAAGCAGCGCACCTGCGTCGTGGGCCCGGGGGACCCGATCCTGGTGCCGGCGGTCTCCGAGCAGGTCGACTACGAGGGCGAGCTCGGGATCGTGATCGGCACCAGGTGCAGGAACGTGCCGGCAGACCGCGCGCTCGAGGTGATCGCCGGCTTCACGATCGTCAACGACGTCAGCGTGCGCGACTGGCAGGCCCGCACCCCTACCTTCACCATCGGCAAGTCGTTCGACTCCCACGGGCCCATGGGGCCGTGGATCGTCACCCCTGACGAGCTCGGGGACCCTGGGTCGCTGGCCGTACGCACGTGGGTCAACGGCGAGCTCCGTCAGGACTCGTGCACCTCCGAGCTCATCTTCTCCTGCGGCGAGATGGTTGAGTACCTCACCACCGCGTTCACGCTCGAGCCCGGTGACGTCCTGGCGACCGGTACCCCCGCCGGGGTGGGGGCCGGGTACTCGCCGCCGCGCTGGCTACGCGACGGCGACGTCGTCCGCATCGAGATCGACGGGATCGGCGCTCTCCAGAACCCGGTGGCGGCGGAGGCACTCTGGGCGACCACCGGGCTGCGGCCGGCGACGGCACGACCCTGACCAGGCCGGCAGCCCTCGCCGGCGCCGGGACTGGGGTGACGGCCGGGTTCCTGGCGATGGCACGGCAGAATGAGAGGGGGCCATGGCGGCCCCCAGGGCTGGCGGTCTGCCAGTAGGAGGAATTGCGGCATGAGCGATCGAAGGAGCGACGAGCCCACGGATCTGCATGCGTCGGGGGCCGCGGGCGAGACGCCGGAAGATGGTGGGGCCGGGGCCGCGGGCGAGGCGCCGGCCGCAGTCGCGCACCTCACCGGCGACGAGCGCGCCGAGCGGCTGGCGGCGCTCCAGGGCCTGATCGAGCTCATGCGCCCCGCCGTCCAGGCCGACGGCGGCGACTTGCAGCTCGTCAGCGCCGACGTCGAGTCGGGCGTGATAGAGGTGCAGCTCCAGGGGGCGTGCAGCTCCTGCGCCATCAGCTCGGCAACCCTGCAGGGCGGCGTCGAGCGGATCCTGCGCGACCGCCTGCCCTGGGTGACCGAGGTCCTCGGCGGCGTCGACGACGAGCTCGACCCCTTCGAGAGCGCCGCGCTGGGCCGGGGGGGCTACGTGCCGGGCTTCTGACCCGTCCGCACACGCGCCGGCCGCCCCTGTTCCCGACCTCGTCGCGCCAGTAGGCTCTGAGCTCGTACTGGTCATCGGGAAGGGGGACGAACCATGTACAGCAAGGCCAAGATCGCCGGGCATCCGGTCCATCCGATGCTCGTCGCGTTCCCGGTTGGCTTCTACACCGGCACCCTGGTCGCGTTCGCGGTCTACGCCGCCAACGGGCACCAGTTCTGGTTGAACCTGGCCATCGCACTGGCTGTGGTGGGCGCGGGCACGGCGGTGCTGGCCGCGCTGCCGGGCGCCGTCGACTTCCTGTTCGGGATCCCGCGCGGCTCGCAGGCAAAAGTCGTCGGCCTGGCTCACGGATTGCTCAACGTCACCGGCCTCGGGTTGTTCATCGCTGCCGCGTCCGAGTACGTCACCCATTGGAACGGTCCGCCGGCCAGCGCCACCCTGGGTCTTGCCCTGGCGGCAGCCGGCACGGCGGTCACGGTTGCCGCCGGCTCCCTCGGGTGGATGCTGGTGCAGACGTACCACGTCGGCGTCCGCCTGACCTCGGGGCAGGAGCGCGACGAGGCCGAGGTCCAGCAGACCAGGCCGCCGCTCACGCTGGTGCGGCACCGGAAGGCCGGCTGAGGGCTCCCGCGGCCTGCCGACGGCGTGCCGTACCGGGTGAGCGTGCTGGCCCGGCTCCCCGCGACGTCGCGACCCAGCCCGGTCGCGTGCCGTTAGTTCGCAAAACTAACTAACATGAGAGGGTGGTCGTCGAGAAGGGCCGGGCGCACGTCGGTTCCGTGAAGGACGGTGCACGGCGGCCCGCCGGCGGCGCAGGCTCCGCCGACCTGGCCGCGCCGACTGGGGGAGTCGACGACCGGCAACTGGCGGTCCGCGTGCGGGTGGCGGTCGCCCGGCTCCACCGTCGGCTCCGACGCGAGTCGCTGGCCGGTCTCTCGCCGTCCCAGGCCTCGGCGCTGGGCTCTGTGGCCCGGCTCGGCCAGCCCACCCTGGGCGAGCTGGCAGCGGCCGAGCTCGTCCGGCCCCCGACCATCACCCGTGTCGTCGACGGCCTGGAGGAGGCCGGCCTCCTGGGGCGTGAGCACGACGCGTCGGATCGCAGGGTCTGGCGGGTCCGGCTCACCGCCGAGGGGTGGCAAACGCTCGAGCGTGTCCGCACGCTGAAAGACGCCTACCTCGTCCGGCAGCTGGCCAGCCTCGATCCCGCCGAACACCAGGCCATGGCCCGTGCCGTCGCCCTGCTCGAGCGCATGGCGGGTGACGCGTGAGCCCGCTGCGAGCCGCGGCGCGGCGCACGTTCGCGGCCCTGTCGGTGCGGAACTTCCGCCTCTACATGGTCGGCCAGATCGTGTCGATGTCGGGCACGTGGATGCAGAGCATCGCCCAGGTGCTGCTGGTGCTGGACCGCCTGCACGGCACCGGCTTCGACGTCGGGCTCGTGCTGGCCCTGCAGTTCCTCCCCATGTTGCTCTTCGGCACCGTGGGCGGCCTCCTCGCCGACCGGGTGGACAAGCGCCACATGCTGCTCGGCACCCAATCCGCCGCTGGCGTGCTGGCGCTCACGCTGGGCCTGTTGACGCTGACCGGCGCGGTGCGGCTGTGGCACGTGTACCTGCTGGCCACGTTGCTGGGCCTCGTCACCATGATCGACAATCCGACCCGGCAGGCGTTCGTGTCCGAAATGGTCGGGCACCGCCTCGTGCCCAATGCGGTGAGCCTCAACAGCGTGGTGATGAATTCGGCTCGGGTCATCGGGCCGGCTGCCGGTGGCGCGCTCATCGTGACCATTGGCATCTCCTCGTGCTTCCTGGCGAACGCAGCGTCCTACGTGGCAGTTCTCGCGGCGCTGCTGCTCATGCGGACGTCGGAGCTCGAGCGGCACCCGCCGGTGCTCCGCGCCAAGGGCCAGGTTCGCGACGGTCTCCGTTACTCGTGGCGGACCCCGGTGCTGCGCGACACGCTGCTCGTCGTGGCCGTTGCAGGGATCTTCGCCTTCAACTTCAACGTGACGCTCCCACTGTTCGCCGAAGTGACCTTCCATGGCGGTGCCGGCACCTACGCCGCCTTCAGCTCTGCGCTCGGTCTGGGCGCGATCGTCGGCGGCCTGCTCGTCGCCAGCCGCAGCCGACCCTCTCCCTCTGCGCTGGCGGCCATCGGCCTCAGCTTCGGCGGGATGCTTGCCGTTGTGGCGATCTCCCCGGGTGAGGTCTTCGCCGTCGCCGCCTTGGTGGTGATGGGAGCGGCCATGATCGCCTTCACTGCCACCGCCAACGCCACGCTGCAGCTGAGCTCCGAGCCGACGATGCGTGGCCGGGTGATGGCGCTCTACGCCACCGCCTTCCTCGGGTCGACGCCCATCGGGGGCCCGCTCGTGGGCGGGATCAGCGACATCACCAATCCCCGCGTGGTGCTCCTGCTCGGTGGCGCGGCCACCTTCGCCGCGTGCCTCCCGATGGCGAAGCGCTACCGCCGCGCCGGCTGGCAGCCGCTGACCGCACCCGGCCGCGCCGAGCAACCGAGCGACGGCGAGGTCCCCGAGATGCTGCCCGAGCCGGTACCCGAGCCACGGCTGGCGCCCGATTCCGAAGACGTCCAGGCCTGCTGGGAGGGCGACGGCCATGGTGGGCGAGTGCCGGCGGCCGGCGTCGGCGGACTGGCAGCCGGCGGCAGCTGACAGGCCCACCGTCCTCCGAGCGCAGCCGCCGCGGCGGGCTGCTTGCAACGGCACCTTCCATCGGGGGAGGCTGTCCGGTCATGGTCCCCCGGCTCGCTGTCGCCGAGCGCCTCGGGCGGCGGTGGGCCTCGATGCAGGAATCGTGGGAGCGAAGCGCCGGGAACGTGCCGCCAGCACGCGTCGAGCCCACCCCCCCGGCGCCGGGTGGGCTGCGGATCGCCTTCCTCGTCTACCGGGGCAATCCCCACTGCGGCGGCCAGGGCGTCTACACCCGCCACCTGACACGCGAGCTGGTTGCGCTCGGGCACTCCGTGGAGGTGTTCTCAGGTCCGCCCTGGCCCGTGCTCGACCCCGGCGTGGGGTTCACCCCGGTGCCGGGCCTCGACCTCTACCGCGACCCGGACCCCTTCCGCCTGCCCCACCCCCGCGAGCTCCGGGACCTCGCCGACGTGGTCGAGCTCGCCGTGATGTGCTCGGCCGGCTTCGGCGAGCCGCTGGCCTTCTCCCTGCGGGCCCGGCGCCTTCTCGCCGCCCGGCGCGACCGGTTCGACCTCGTCCACGACAACCAGTGTCTCGGCACCGGCATGCTCGGCATGCTGCGAGACCGGTGGCCGCTGCTCACCACGCTGCACCATCCGATCACCGTCGACCGCCAGCTGGCCCTGGCCCACGCGTCGGGCACGTGGCAGCGCCTCACCACCCGGCGGTGGTTCGGCTTCCTGCGCATGCAGGTCCGGGTGGCCCAGGCCCTGCCGGCGATCGTGACCGTCTCCGCGTCGTCGCGGGCCGACATCAGCCACCAGATGGGGGTGGACCCGGCGCGCATCGCCGTGGTGCCCGTGGGCGTCGACCACACGGTCTTTCGCCCGCTGCCCGGCGTCGTCCCCCGGCCGGGCCAGCTCATGGTGACGTCGTCGAGCGACGTGCCGATGAAAGGACTCGTCCCGCTGCTCGAGGCGGTCGCCAAGCTGCGGACCGAGCGGCCCGTGCGACTGACGGTGGTCGGCAGGCCACGTCCGGGGGGGCGCGTGGACAGAGCCATCGAACGGCTCGGTCTGGGTGGCGTGGTGTCGTGCGTGACCGGGATCAGCGACGACGAGCTGGCCCGCCGTTACGGCGAGGCCCAGGTGGCCATCGTGCCGTCCCTCTACGAGGGCTTCTCGCTGCCGGCGGTGGAGGCCATGGCCTGTGGGGTGCCAGTGGTGGCCACCACGGGCGGTGCGCTGCCCGAGGTGGTGGGGGACGACGGCACGACGGGCCTGCTGGTGCCCCCCGACGACCCCGGCGCCCTCGCCGCGGCGATCGCTCGGCTCCTCGACGACTCTGCGCTGCGGGCCCGCCTCGGGGAGGCCGGCCGCCAGCGGGTGATGAGCCGCTTCACCTGGCAGGTGACGGCGCGCGAGACGGCTCGCTGCTACGAGGCGCTCCTGCGCGGCGCCCCCCTTCCCGGAGCGGGCCGGTGCTGACGGTGGACTTCGACCGCCTCGGCGTGCGGCCAGGCGACCGCTTGCTCGACCTCGGGTGCGGGTTCGGCCGCCACGCGTTCGCCGCTGCCAGGCGCGGGGCCCGGGTGGTGGCGCTCGATGCCGGCGTCGACGAGGTGGCGGCAGTCCGGGCGACCCTGGCAGCCATGGTCGAGGCGGGCGAGCTCGATCCTGGTTCCGTCCGGGCGGGTGCCGTGGCCGGCGACGCGCTGAGCCTGCCCTTCTCTGACGACACGTTCGACCGCATCGTGGCCGCTGAGGTGCTCGAGCACCTCGTCGACGACGTCGCAGCCATGGCGGAGCTGCACCGCGTGCTGCGGCCTGGCGGCACCATGGCGGTCACCGTGCCCCGTTGCGGGCCCGAGCTCGTCAACTGGCTGTTGTCCGACGCCTACCACGAGGTGCCCGGCAGCCACGTGCGCATCTACCGCCGCTCGACGCTCCGGCGCCGGCTGCACGACGCGGGGCTGGTGACCCAAGGAAGCGGGCATGCCCACGGGCTGCACTCGCCCTACTGGTGGCTGCGCTGCCTGGTGGGGCCCGCCGACGACCTGCACCCAGTGGTCGCCGCGTACCACCGCCTGCTCGTGTGGGACATCGTGCGGTCGCCCCGGGTGACCCGCTGGGCCGACCGGGTGCTGTCTCCCCTCATCGGCAAGAGCCTGATCCTCTACGTGGCCAAGCCGGCGCGCTCGGGCCACGAGCGCCGAGCCCGCGGTGCCGGGGGCGCGGAGCCGGCCGGGGCCGCCGGCGGCCCGGGTGACCGGGACCTGCGCGCGCCCCGCCCGTCGGTAGCGGCGGCGTGAGCGGCGTGACGGGTGCCGGCGGTCTTCCGGGCGGCCCCGGCGCCGGGCCGGTGGCGCCCACGGGGCTGGCAGGCCCCGGGCTGGCAGGCCCCGGGCTGGCAGGCGCCGAGGCGCGGCTCGGGTTCGCGGCCATCCCCGAGGTGCCCGGCGTGCTGAGCGCCGCCGACGTGCTCGCCACCGCCGGCTCCATCTGCGAGGTCCAGCAGCCCGACGGGATGATCCCCTGGTTCCCCGGCGGCCACTGCGACCCGTGGAACCACGTGGAGTCGGCCATGGCCCTCACCGTGTGCGGGTTCCTCGCCGAGGCTCGCAGGGCCTACGAGTGGCTCGCCCGGAGCCAGCTCGCCGACGGCAGCTGGTTCAACTACTACTGGCCCACCGCGGTCAAGGACCAGCGCCTCGACACGAACGTGTGCGCGTACGTGGCCGCAGGCCTCTGGCACTACACCCTCGTGACCGGCGACCCAACTCTGGCGGTCGAGCTGTGGCCGATGGTGGAGGGGGCGATCGAGTTCGTGCTCCGCTGGCAGCGACCCGACGGGGCGGTCCGCTGGTCGGTGGACGCCGCCGGCGTCCCGGAGGCCTACGCCCTGCTCACCGGCTCGTCCTCCGTCTACCACTCGCTGCGCTGCGCCCTGGCCCTGGCCGAGACGCTGGGCGAGGAGCGACCGGGCTGGGAGCTCGCGGCTGGGCGGCTCGGCCACGCGGTGGCCCACCACCAGGGGTCTTTTGCCCCGAAGGACGAGTTCGCCATGGACTGGTACTACCCGGTCCTCTGCGGCGCGCTGCAGGGCGCACCGGGGCGCGACCGCCTGGTCCGGCACTGGTCGACCTTCGTGCTGCCCGGCGCCGGCGTCCGCTGCGTGTCGAGCGGCGACTGGGTCACTGCCGCCGAGACGGCCGAGTGCGTGCTCGCGCTCGAGGCCCTGGGCATGCACGCCACGGCCCTCGAGCTGTTCGCGGCCGGCCAGGAGTTGCGGCTCGCCGACGGCTCCTACTGGACCGGGCTCGTCTTCCCCAGCCGGGCGACCTTCCCCGCGGGGGAGCGCACCACCTACACGGCCGCCGCCATGGTGCTGGCCGCCGATGCCCTGGCCGACGCCAGCCCGGCGGCGGGGCTGTTCCGGGGGGAGGGGTTGCCGGCCGTGGTCGACCTCTCGTCGTCTGCCTGCGAGCCCGGCGGGCGGTGCCCGGCGCCGGCTCTCGACTTCAGCGGGGCGGCGCCACCCGCCTGAGCACGCGCAGGCTGCCGCACGCCGCCTCCTCGACCCACTGGCCCGAGGCGAGGGCGTGGGCCCACAGCTCGTAGGGGGGACGGCCGCCGTCTGCCGGATCGGGGAACACGTCGTGGATGGCGAGCAGGCCGTCCACCGCGACGTGGGGTGCCCATCCCCGGTAGTCGGCCCATGCCGGCTCGCTGCCGTGGCCACCGTCGACGAAGCACAGGGCCAGGGGGGTCGACCAGCACGAGGCGACCGTGGGCGAGTCGCCCACGATCCCCACCACCGACGCCTCGAGGCCGGCCCTGGCTATGGCGCGCCGCCAGTGGGGGAGGGTGTCGATGCGGCCGTCGTCGGGGTCGACGAGGTCGGGCTCGTGGTAGGGCCAGCCGGGTTGGTTCTCCTCCGAGCCGCGGTGGTGGTCGACGCTGAAGAGCACGGCGCCGGTGGCCTCGGCTGCCGCCCCGAGGTAGAGGCTGGACTTGCCGCACCAGGCCCCGATCTCGACGAACACCGCCCGGCCCCCGCCGGGGCGCGCGACCGATCCTGCCCGCAGGCCGGCCCGGAGCAGCGCCAGCCCCTCGTCGTCGGGCATGAAGCCGCGGGTGTCGCGGGCGAGGGCCACCACCTCGCCGAGGCGGCCCACGGCAGGTGGGCGCGACCCGGGCGACCCGGGGCGCTCGGGTCGCGGTCCGGGGTCGGGCGTCATGGCGTCACGCGACGAGTGTGTAGACACCGTAGGCCCCGAAGCCTGCGAGCAAGAGCCCGGCGCCCCGCCGCACGATCCCGAGTGGCACGACCTTGACCAGGCCGCGGCCGCCGAAGGACGCGAGGCCGGCCGCGGCCACGAGGCCGAGGGCCCCGCCCGTGAACACCGCCCACGGCTCGTGGTACCGGCCGACGAGGTTGACGAGCAGCAGCTGGGTGAGGTCGCCGAACTCGCCCACGGCGATGACGGCGAACGCGCCGGCGGCCAGGCGCCACGGGCTCGGCAGTCCTCCGGCGGCCAGCCGCTCCTCGCCGCGCGCCTCCTGCTCGCCGCGCGCCTCCTCGGTGGCCTCGGAGACGACCAAGAGGTAGGCGGCGCCGGCCAGGAACAGCACCGTCACGACGAGCTCGACCGTGCGGTGGGGGAGGAGCAGCAGGAGCCGGCCGGCCGTGACCGCCAGCGCGGCGTGGAGGACGAAGGCCGCCGACGCGCCGGCCCACACCGGCCGGGGGCGGCCACGGCTGCCCATCACCAGGGTGGCGATCATCGTCTTGTCCGGCAGCTCGGCCACGAACACGAGCGCCAGCACCGCCGCGACCACTCCGGCGCTCACTGGCCCACCGTCCCCGCGGTGCCAGCCACGGGCCCGGGGGCTCGCTCCGGGCGGATCCCGCTCAGGACGACCCCGCCACCTGGCGGAGGGTGGCGCCGAGCGTCGGGCGCACTCGCTCGCCGAAGGCCACGTTGACCCACAGGCGCTCGAGGGTCTGCTCGACCGTCCGCTGGCCGGTGCGGACCGGATGGGCGTGGAGGAAGTCGGTCACGGCCGTGGCGAGGGCCGAGTCGCCACAGAGCAGCCGTACGCCCGAGAGCATGCGGGCGTGCGTGTTGTCGGGGAAGCGGTCGAGCACCCGGGCCCAGTCCTCGGCGAGCAGGGGCCACGCGGCGGGTCCCCCCACCCGGGTGCCGAGGAGCGTCGCCAGGAGCAGTGGCGCGTTCTGGGTCCGCACCTCGTCGAGGGCCAGGTGGTACGTCCGACGGGCCAGCTCGGCATCGGGGAAGGCGGCGAGCGCCATCAGGTAGCGCATCTCCTCCTGGGGCGTCGACGGGGCACGGTAGCGGGCCAGGACGCGCTCGTAATCGCCGGGCCGCATGCGGGCGCCCACGGCGGCGAGCACGGCGTCTTCGATGTCGGGGTCGACCGGTTCGCCTGCGTCGCCCCCTCCCGGATGCGCGGCGTCGAAGCGCCTGGCGGCCTCTGCGCGGACCTCCTCGTCTTCCCCGAGGGTGCCGAGGGTGCGGAGCAGGAGGGACCGCAGGGTGGGGACGCGCTCGCCCTCGCCATGGCGGCGCTCCCAGCCCAGCTCGGCGGCCCGGGGCCCGAGCAGGGCCCTCGTGGCTGCGGCCAGCGCCGGGCGGTCGCCCTCGCCGACGACCCGGTCGCACAGCTCGAGGGCGCCTGCCACCACGGCGAAGGTGCTCGGCTCCTCGTCGGCACCGAGGCCCCGGGCGAGCTCGAAGAAGTCGTCGAGGCTCGAGTGCCCGGCGAGCACCCCGGCCCAGGTGTCGGCGAACAGGTTGGCCCGCTCGAGGGGCGCCAGCGCGGCGAGCCGGCCGGCCAGCTGGCGGAGGTGCGGGCTCGTGTACCGCACCCGGTAGGCGCCCCAGCCGCCGGCGTTGACCACGATCAGCGCGTCCGGCGCCCCGTCGACGCGGACGGGATCGGGCCCGAGCAGGAGCCTGCGCTCGGCGGCCTCGTCGGACAGGCGGCGCACGAGCACGGGCACCTGCCAGTCGCGCCCGACGGCGCTCGCGGTGCCCGGCCGGGGTGGCCCGTAGGTGAATGGCTGCTGGGACAGCGTCCCTTCGGCGAGCGACACGAGCGGGTGGCCGCCCTGGAGGATCCACGAGTTCATGACCGCCCGCACCGGCTCGCCGCTCGCGGCCTCGAGCGCGTCCCACAGGTCGGCGGTGACCGTGTTGGCGTACGCATGGGCCCGCAGGTACGCCCGCACGCCGTCGCGGAAGGTCTGGGCGCCGAGGTACTGCTCGAGCATCCGCAGGACGCTGCCGCCCTTCTGGTACGTGAGGACGTCGAACATGCCGTCGGCCTCCTCGGGCGACCCCACCGGGTACTCGATGGGCCTGGTGGTGTGCAGGCCGTCGACCGCCAGGGCTGCCTCCCGCTCGAGCCCGAAGCTGACCCAGCGCTGCCAGGCAGGCCGGAAGGCGTCGACGCAGAGCACCTCCATGAAGGTGGCGAAGGCCTCGTTGAGCCAGATCCCCTCCCACCAGCCCATCGTGACGAGGTCGCCGAACCACATGTGGGCGATCTCGTGGGCGACGACGTCGGCCACCCGCTCGAGCTCGGTGCGGGCGGCGGCCTTGGGGTCGACGAGCAGCGCGGTCTCGCGGAAGGTCACGCAGCCGAGGTTCTCCATGGCGCCGAAGGCGAAATCGGGGATGGCGACCAGGTCGAGCTTGTCGGCCGGGTACGGGATGTCGAAGTAGTCGGCGAAGAACCGCAGGGCGTGGGCTGCCACCTCGAGGGCGAAGTCGCACAGGTGCCCCTTGCCGGGGGCGTGCACGATCCGCACCGGCACGCCGTCGACGTCCACGGGCTCGGTCGCCTCGAGGGGGCCGACGACGAAGGCGACGAGGTACGTCGACATCTTCATGGTCGGGGCGAACCGCACGCGGCGCCGCCCGTCGGCGTCGAACGACTCGCTGGCGACCGGCGAGTTCGAGTACGCGGCGAGGGTCGGGTCGACGACCAAGGTGACCTCGAAGACCGCCTTGCGGTCCGGCTCGTCCCAGCACGGGAAGGCACGGCGGGCGTCGGTGCTCTCCATCTGGGTGGTGGCGATGGTCCGGGCCACGCCGTCGACGTCGGTGAAGGTGCTTCGGTAGAAGCCGCGCAGCTTGTCGTTGAGGACGCCCGAGAACCGGCAGCGCAGCGTGGCCGGCCCCGCCGGCACGGGCTCGTCGGTCACGAAGCGAACCCGCTCGGTGGCGCCCTCCAGCTCGACGCGCGCGGTGAGGGGGGGGCGCCCGGCCGGCGCGAGCTCGGCGTCGGTCACCGTCAGCTCGGCGGCGTTGCACACCACCGAGTCGCAGGCCTCGTGGACGGCGAGATCGATCTCGACGGTGCCGGTGAAGGTGGCCGCGGCGAGGTCGGGCTCGAGCGTCAGCCGGTAGGTGAGGGGCTCGACGGTCCTGGGGAGGCGGTACGCCTCGGCGGGCACCGCGGTGGCCTGGACCTGTTCGGGAAGCGGGCTGGGCATCCCCCGCAGGCTACTGCCGGGGCTGCGGCTACCCTCTCGCGTCGTGCCCCCGCCGCCCCCCGCCGCCCGTGCGCCCGGCCACCTCGATGCCGCGGCTCCCGGGGGCGGCCCGGAGGCCCAGCCCCTCGACGTCGTCGGCATCGGCAACGCGCTGGTCGACGTGGTGGCCGTCGCCGGCGACGACGTCCTCGCCGCCGCGGGGCTCGTCAAGGGGTCGATGGAGCTCGTCGACCTGGCGAGGGCACGCGAGATCTACGCCGCCATGGGCCCCGCCGTCGAGGTGTCCGGCGGCTCGGCGGCCAACACGATGGCGGGGGTGGCGGCGCTCGGCGGGCGCGCGGGCTTCGTGGGCAAGGTTGCCGACGACGACGTGGGGGCGGTGTTCACGCACGACATCCGGGCCATCGGGGTGGAGTTCCACCCGGTGGTGGCCCGGCCCGACGGCGGCAACGAGGAGCTCGTCGGCACGGGCCGCAGCCTGGTGCTCGTGACCGGCGACGCGGAGCGCACGATGGCGACGCACCTCGGCACGGCCACCACCCTGTCGGCCGACGAGCTGCCGGTCGACTTCGTGGCCCG
>DATGLW010000083.1:0-9045 GCA_035293965.1 Acidimicrobiales bacterium | reverse complement strand
GGCGCCGCTACTACGGGGGCAACCGGGTCATCGACGAGGTGGAGGACCTCGCGCGCGAGCGTGCCAAGGCACTCTTCGGTGCCGAGCACGCCAACGTCCAGCCCCACGCCGGAGCGAACGCAAACTTGGCCGTCTACCAGGCGCTGTTGGAGCCCGGCGACACGATCCTCGCCATGCGCCTCGACCATGGTGGCCACCTGACCCACGGGTCGCCGGCTTCGATCACGAGCCGCATCTGGCGGTTCGTGTCCTACGGGGTCACGCCGGCCGGGGCCCGGGGGGAGGACCCGGGCGAGACGATCGACCTCGACCAGGTCGCCGACCTGGCCAAACGCGAGCAGCCGAGGCTGATCGTCGCCGGCTCCACCGCCTACTCGCGGATCATCGACCCTCAGCCCTTCCGAGAGATCGCCGACTCGGTCGGCGCCCGCTTCATGTTCGATGCCGCCCATCCCGCCGGTCTCATCGCCGGAGGCGTGCACCCGAGCCCAGTCGGGGTGGCCGATGTCGTCACCTTCACCACCCACAAGACCCTCCGGGGACCGCGCGGCGGGGCGATCCTGTGCGGCGAGGAGCTCGCCAAGTCGATCGACAGCTCCGTGTTCCCGGGCCTCCAGGGCGGGCCGTTGGAGCACGTCATCGCTGCCAAGGCGGTCGCCTTCGGCGAGGCGGCGCGGCCCGAGTTCGCCGCCTACGCGACGGCAGTGGTCGCCAACGCCCGCGCCCTGGCTGGCGCGCTGGCCGAGGAGGGGTTCAGGGTGGTGTCGGGGGGGACCGACAACCACATGCTGCTCGTGGACCTCCGCCCCTTCGATGCCGACCTCACCGGCAAGGCTGCCCAGGAGGTCCTCGACCGGGCCGGCATCACCTGCAACCGCAACACCATCCCCGACGACCCGAGGTCGCCGTTCGTGACCTCGGGCCTGCGCCTCGGTTCGGCGGCGGAAACGACCGCCGGCATGGGCACGGCAGAGATGGCGCGCATCGCGTCGCTCATCGCGAGGACCCTGCGTCGCCGCGACGACGAGGTGGTCGCCGACGTCCGGGCAGAGGTCGCCGAGCTCTGCGCCGCCTTCCCGCCCTATCCGGCTCTGAGCAGCCCGGGCTGAGGCCCGGCACGGCCGCTCGACACCATGCCGCCTCTCGGGTGGTACGCACTGGTCGTGGTGGTGGCGGCCGCCGTGACGGCCGCTCTGACCCTACCGGCGCGGGCCGTCTCACGGCGGGCCGGCTACGTGGCAGTTCCCGACGAGCGCAAGGTCCACCGGCAGCCCACCCCCTATGGAGGCGGCGCGGCGATGTTCCTCGGTTTCCTGGCCGCCATGGTCGTCGCCTCGCAGGTCCCGGCGCTGCACGCCGTGTTCCGCGGCTCCTCGGAGCCGCTCGGGGTGGTGCTGGCAGGGGCGGCGATCTTCGCCGTCGGCCTGGTGGACGACGCCCGCGAGATGTCGGCGCCGGCCAAGGTGGCCGGCCAAGTGCTGGCGGCGAGCATCCTGTACTTCCTCGGCGTCACCATGTACCAGTTCAAGGTCCCTCTCGGCGGTCTCCTGCACGTCGGGTTCATCGTGCTCAGCCCGAGCGTCACCCCCCTCATCACCGCGCTGTGGGTGATCGCCATCACCAACGCCCTGAACCTCATCGACGGGCTCGACGGCCTCGCCGCCGGCATCGTGGCCATCGGGGGCGGTGCGCTGGCCGTGTACGGGTTGCGCCTGATGGACCTGGGGCTGCTCCCGGCGGACAACATGGGCCCGCTCGTGGCCGCCATCGCCTGCGGGGTGTGCCTCGGGTTCCTGCCGTTCAACTTCCACCCGGCTCGGATCTTCATGGGCGACGCCGGCGCGCTCTTCCTCGGCTTGCTCATGTCGGCCTCCACGATGGTGATCGGGGGACGGATGCCCCCCGCGAGCGGCACGACGTACTTCTTCTTCGCCCCGCTTGCCATCCCCGCCTTCATCCTCGGGGTGCCCCTCGTCGACATGGCCTTCGCCTTCCTCCGGCGCACCGCCCGGGGCACCGGCTTCCATGCCCCCGACAAGGACCACATCCACCACCGGCTGCTGCGTCTCGGTCACGGGCACCGGCGGGCGGTGGTGATCCTGTGGGCGTGGACGGCACTGCTGTCGGGGTTCGTCCTGTTCCCCCTGTTCGTCCACCAGGTGAACGCCGCGATCCCCTTCGGTGCAGCCGCCCTCGGGGTCGGCCTCTACACGCTGTTCCACCCTGGCCTCCGCCAGGGTGGCAGTGATGACGCCGATCCGGAACCCTCGACACCTTCGGCCCCGCGGCCCGTCGCCCTCCCTGATGGCACGGCCGTCGATGGCACGGCCGTGGCTGCCACGGACGTCGACGGCACGGCCGTCGACGGCACGGCCGTGGCTGCCAGGGATGTCGATGACACGCTCGTGGCTGGGCCCGGCGGTGCCGAGGGAGACGGCACACGGAGAGACGGCGGCCGGGAAGTGGGCGTACCCGAGATTGCCGTGGCGAGCAAGGCTGCCGCCGGTCCACCGCCGGCAGAGGGGTGCGCATGACCGGCGAGCAGGGGCCGGGCGGCCCTCGTTTTGCCGTGGGACCGGGCGGGATGCGATGATGGGCCCTGTGTTCCATCCCCACCTCGCCCAACCGGGGGTTGCTCCCATCCGGACGGGCGGCGCGGGCCCAGCCGTCGCCGCGTGACCTCGGGGTACTCGCTTGACCCTCCGTCTCCCCTTCCCGTCTGACGCGGCACGGCCTCGGCGCGGTGGGCGACAGCTCGGACAGAAGGCCAGAGCCGCCGAAGGGCTCCCGGCCACCGACCTTTGCCGACTTCTTCTGGATCGGCATGGCGTGCGCGATCAGCGTGGTCGGTGCTGGTGCCGTCGGTTTCGGGCTCGACTCGTGGCTCGGCACCACGCCTGCCTTGAGCTTCGCAGGCCTGGCGTTCGGGATCGTGTCTGCGGTGCTGCTCACGGTGGCCCAGGTCCGCAAGTTCCTCTGAGCGACGCTGCCGGTCGGGCTCGGGTCCCGGCCATGGGCAACACCCAGGCTGCTGCCCGATCCCTCGGCAGCACCCCTGCTTCGAGGGAGGGGTGATGTTCGAGCGGTTCTCCCTCCCCGACGTGGCCCGGGTGTCTCGCCGGACCGTCCTCGGCTCGCTCGTGGTGGGTGTCGCCGGGCTGGTGCTCTGCGTGGCGCTCGGCGCCTCGCTCACCGGGCTCGGGCTGTGCGTGGGTCTCGGGCTGGGGCTGGTCAACTTCCGGATGGCGCAGCGATCGGTGGCCAAGGTGGGTCGCCGCGCCAGCGGAGGGACGCGTCGGCCCCTCGCCACCAACACCGTGGCCAGGTTGGCAGGCGTGTCCGTCGTTGCCCTCGGCCTCATGTTCCTCGACTTCGACCTCGGCGTCGGCATCCTCGGAGGCCTGGCCGTGTTCCAGGTGCTCCTGCTCTTCAACGTGGCCCGCTCCATGTTGCGCATGGGTGCGGTGGCGGGCCACGGCGTCCTCGGGGCCGGCTCCGGCGGTAACGGCAGGGTGAACGTGCCAGGCGACAGCGCCGAGGGCTGGTGACCGTGGGCATCGTGCCGGGCGCGACCCTCCTTGCGGCGACCGAGATCTCCGTCGGCGAGCACATCCAGAAGAAGGTCGCCGGGCTCACGCTGAACATGGACACAGTCTGGGCGACCGGCGCCGCGTTGGTCGTGGTGATCCTGCTCGGCTTGGCCCTGCGGCGTCAGGTGACCAGTGGCGTGCCCGGGCGCTTGCAGGCGGCCTGGGAGGTGGCCGTCGAGGCCGTCTCCAAGCAAGTCGAAGGTTCCATCGGTCCCCGAGGTGCCGCCGTGGTGCCCCTCGCCATCGCCCTGTTCGTCTTCATCTTCGTGTGCAACCTGTTCGAGGCGCTCGGCATCGGCTCCAAGTACGAGTGGTTGGCGTCCCCCAACGCGGACATCAACCTGCCCCTGGCCATGGCGCTGTTCGTGATCGTGCTCGTGCACATCTCCTCGATCCGGTCCCGGGGCCTGCGCGGCTACGTGAGGCATTACCTGCTGCAGCCGTTCCCGATCTTCCTCTTGCCGTTCAACCTCTTCATCAATCTGGTCGAGGAGATCGCCAAGCCGATCACCCTGGCCCTCCGGTTGTTCGGCAACCTGCTCGCCGGTGGGCTGATGTTGTCGCTCATCGCGTACCTCGGGGTGTGGAAGCTCGGAGGGATCCCCATCGGCAACATCCTGGTCGTGCCGCTCAACGCGCTGTGGAAGCTCTTCGACATCGCGATCGGCGGCATCCAGGCCTTCATCTTCGCCCTGCTCACGATCCTCTACTTCGACGTGGCGATGAGCACCGACCACGGCGGCGCCCACGAGGCCGTCCCGGCGAGTGACGGACCATCGGGCGGGCAGCCGTCCCTCGAGCGAGACGATCCCGGCCTGGCGCCTGGCGAGGCGGTCCTGTCGGCGGCGGGCGTGGCGGGTGCGATGCGCTCCGGCGCAGGGGCGCCCGGAGTGGAGGGCTGACCGGGCCAGCTGGCGGCCGCCGACGACACGAGATCTCCCCATCGACCACGCAACAGCTCCCCGCACCGGGCTCGGTCCTGGTGCTGGCAACCAGCAAAGGAGAAGAAGCACCAAATGGCAGACACGACGCAGCAGGCCATTCAGTTGGCCGGCGCCATGGTCGGGGGCGGGCTGGCCCTGGGCGGCGGCGCCGTGGGTGCGGCGATCGGCGATGGCCTGGCCGGCAGCCAGACGATCGCCGGCGTGGCCCGGCAACCCGAGGCGCAGGGCCGCCTCTTCACCATCATGTTCCTGACCGTCGGTCTGGTCGAGGCGATGTACTTCATCAACCTCGCCTTCACGGCGCTCTTCATCTTCTCGCTCTACAAGAAGTAGCGAAACGCTCACGAAGGAGGATCACGACGATCCCTCGCCCGCACCGGCCCTCGTCGCCCGGCATGGCGCCCGGCGCGCCGCCGTCCGTTCGTGCGCGCACCGCGGGAGGTCCCGGCCGTGGGGACCGGGTGGCGCCGGGTGCCGACACCAGGTGCCGGTGAGGGTCGCCGGGCCATCGAAGGACAAGGCGAGCACATGCCGATGACAGCTACCAGCAACTTCCTCGTCCCCAATGCGACGTTCATCGTCGAGCTCGTCGCCTTCATCGTCGTGCTCGCCGTCATCGGCCGCTTCGTGCTGCCGTACCTGAACGCGGCGTTGCGCGAGCGGGCCGAGCGGATCCGCGCCGAGCTCGACGCAGCCAGCGCGGCCAAGCAGGAGGCGACGGAGGCCGACGAGGAGCGGCGCCTGGCACTCGAGCGCGCGCGCCACCAGGCGCGCGAGATCGTCGCCCAGGCCAACCGCACCGCCGAGCAGGTCGTGGCCGACGCACAGTCGAGGGGGCAGGCCGAGCACGACCGGATCGTGGCGTCGGCGGAGACCGACGTCCGCCTGGCGCGCCAGCGCGCCATCGAGGAGGCGGCCTCCCGGCTCGGCGAGCTCGTGCTCGACGTCGTTGAGCGCATCGTGGGGCGGGAGGTCGACGCCGAGGTGCACCGCAGCCTGATCGACGAGGCCGTCGACGCCCTCCAGCGCGACCACGGCGAGGCACCGACGGCAGGTGCCGGAGCGGGCGCCGGTCAGCATCCGTGAACCCGTCGCTCCAGGGCTACGTGGCGGCCGTCCTCGATGATCCGAGGGTCGACGTGCAGGCGCTGGCCGCCGACTTGGCGGCTGTCGATCGCCTCTTCGCCGACAACACCACGCTGCGGACGGCGCTCAGCGACACCGCCGTCGCCGCCGGCCCACGCCGGGCAGTGCTCGCCGAGCTGCTGGCCGGCAGGGTGTCGGACGTCGCCAGGCGGGCAGCCGCCTTCGCCGTCGGCGCGGTAGGAGCGTCGGAGGTCCCAGCGGCCATCCACTGGCTCGCGCTGCGCGCGCACCAGGCGGCAGAGGGCCAGGTGATGCCCGAATCGGTGCTCGGCCATCAGGCCTCGCGAGAGCGAGTGGGCGGTTTCGCCGCCGCCCTGTTCGAGGAAGTGCCGCCGGCCGAGCTCGAGGAGGTCGAGGACGAGCTGTTCCGCTTCGCACGCACGGTTGACGCCACGCCCGCCCTCCGCCGGGTGCTCACCGACCGCGACGTACCGGTGGAGGCCCGGCTCGGGGTCGTCGACGAGCTGCTCGCCGGAAAGGTCCGGCCGACGACGTTGCGGCTCGTCGACTACGTGCTCGTCGGGGGGCGGCCGAGGGACACCGTCGGGATCCTCGACTGGCTCGTCGAGGAGACGGCGCGGGCTCGCGGGTGGCGAGTGGCCCGGGTACGGGCTGCCGCCGAGATCGACGAGGCCGAGCGAGAGCGCCTGACCCGCTCGTTGTCCGAGCTGGCCGGCACCCCGGTCGAGCTCCAGGTCACCGTGGACCCCTCCCTGCTGGCCGGGGTCGTGGTCCAGATCGGGGACCTGCACGTGGAGGCCAGTGTCCGGGGCCGCCTGCAGGTGCTCCGTGAGCACATGGCGTCGCCGGAGTGGGAACGCACCGGCTTCGGCGCGGCGAGCGGCGCGGCCGGCGAGGGAAGGAACGGGCGAGGCGGCGCTCGCCACGGACGAGACGAAGGGATGCACGCAGATGGCTGAGCTGACCATCGACGCCAACGAGATCACCGAGGCGCTCCGGCGCCACGTGGCCGAGTACACCCCTGCGGTGACCGCCGAACAGGTGGGTCGCATCGTCGAGGTGGGCGACGGCATCGCCCGGGTGTCCGGGCTGCCCGGGGCAGCCGTCAACGAGCTGCTCGAGTTCGAGGACGGTACGCTCGGGCTGGCGCTCAACCTCGACGAGGACTCCATCGGCGCCGTCGTCCTCGGCGCCGTGGACACCCTCGAAGAGGAGCAGATCGTCAAGGCGACCGGCCGCATCCTGTCGGTACCGGTCGGCGACGCCCTGCTCGGCCGGGTCGTCAACCCTCTCGGGGAGCCACTCGACGGCAAGGGGCCCGTGGCGGCCGACACCACCCGTCGCATGGAGGTGCAGGCCCCGAGCATCATCGGCCGCCAGCCGGTGAGCGAGCCGCTGCAGACCGGCATCAAGGCCATCGACGCGATGACGCCGATCGGTCGGGGGCAGCGCGAGCTCATCATCGGCGACCGCAAGACCGGCAAGACCACGGTGGCGGTCGACACCATCCTCAACCAGCGCGGCCAGGGCGTGAAGTGCATCTACGTGGCCATCGGCCAGAAGAACTCCTCGGTCGCCCAGACGGTCAGCACCCTGGCGGCCCACCAGGCGCTCGACTACACGGTGGTCGTCGTGGCCTCGGCGGGTGACCCCGCTCCCTACAAGTACCTGGCCCCCTACGCCGGATGTGCGATGGGCCAGCACTGGATGGACAACGGGGAGGCAGCGCTCATCGTCTACGACGACCTGTCCAAGCAGGCGGAGGCCTACCGGCAGATCTCGCTCCTCCTGCGCCGCCCCCCCGGTCGGGAGGCCTACCCGGGCGACGTGTTCTACCTGCACAGCCGGCTCCTCGAGCGTGCGGCGAAGCTGTCGGACGAGCGCGGCGGCGGATCGCTCACCGCGCTGCCCATCATCGAGACCAAGGCGGGCGACATCTCGGCCTACATCCCCACCAACGTGATCTCCATCACAGACGGCCAGGTGTTCCTCGAGTCGGACCTCTTCTATGCTGGGGTGCGCCCGGCCATCAATGTCGGCAATTCGGTCAGCAGGGTCGGCGGCGCGGCCCAGATCAAGGCGATGAAGAGCGTGTCGGGCACCCTCAAGCTCGATCTGGCGCAGTTCCGCGACCTCGAGGCGTTCGCCACCTTCGGCTCCGAGCTCGACAAGGTCTCCCAGGCCCAGCTCGATCGCGGCTACCGCCTGACCGAGCTGCTCAAGCAGCCTCCGAACGAGCCGGTGCCCGTCGAGGAGCAGGTGCTCGTCATCTATGCCGGCACCCGGGGCTGGGCGGATTCGGTGCCGGTCCCCGAGGTCCGGCGCTTCGAGTCGGAGCTGCGGGCCTACTTCCGTGCCAACCATGCAGACTTGCTCGAGCCCATCAGGGTCAAGGGCGAGCTGCCCGACACGGACGCGCTCGACAAGGCGCTCCAGGCTTTCCTCGACGGCTTCGACGTCGGGGCGGCGGACTGAGCGATGGCAGGCGGCCAGGAGCGTGCGCTGCGCCGACGCATTCGCAGCGTGCAGGCGACCCGGAAGATCACCAAGGCGATGGAGCTCATCGCGGCCTCGCAGATCGTCCGGGCACTGAACCGCATGACGGCCAACCGCCCCTACCGTGCAGCCATGGCGCGGATCGTGACCGAGGCGGCCAAGGGCGACCCGGTGGCGGCCGCCACCCTCCTCGGTGCGCCGGAACGGCGCCAAAAGGTGGCCGTCATGGCGATCGTTGGAGACCGGGGGCTGTCGGGCCCCTACAACTCGTCGGTCCTGCGCGCCACCGAGCGCCTCGTGGCCGAGCTGGAGCGCGAGAGTATCGAGGTGCGGCTCTTCACCGTGGGCAAGAAGGCCCAGTCGTACATGCGTTTCCGCGGTCGGGAGGTCGAGCACGCCGTCACGGGCGTGAGCGAGCGCCCCTCGTTCGCCGACGCCCGAGCCGTGGCGTCCCGCGTGACCTTGCCGTTCCTCTCCGGCGAGGTCGACCAAGTGCTGCTGGTGTCGACCCGCTACCGCTCGCCCGGACGCCAGGACGTCGAGGTCCGCCAGCTCCTGCCGCTTCCCGCTCCCGGCCACGGGGCCGAGCGCGCCGCAGGAGCTCGTGGCGCCGGCCCGGATGGGGGTGCGCCTCCTCGCCCCGAGGCGAGCGGGGAGGGGCCGCGGGGTTACACGGAGTTCGAGCCCGAGGTTCGCCCGCTCCTGGCCGAGCTGGCGCCCCGGGCGGTCGAGGCAGAAGTCTTCACCGCGCTGCTCGAGGGCTCTGCCTCGTTCTTCACGGCGCAGCAACGGGCCATGGCGTCCGCCAGCGACAATGCCGACGAGCTGATCAGGACGCTCAGCCGCATCATGAACCGCGCCCGGCAGGACGCCATCACGACCGAGATCATGGAGATCGTCGGTGGAGC
>DATGLW010000082.1:0-6530 GCA_035293965.1 Acidimicrobiales bacterium | reverse complement strand
CGACGCAGGCCTCGGCGTCCGCCGGCCGGCCGGCGTGCGCCGCCTGCCACGCCACGGCGCCCCCGGCACCCTCCAGCGAGGCCGCCGCCTCCACGAGCCCTTCGGCCTTGCGCGACGAGAGCATGACGTTGGCACCCGCCTCGGCGAACCGCCGGGCAATGGACAGCCCGATGCCGCGGCTGGCGCCTGTGACCAGGACGGTCTTGGCTCGGAGGCTGAGCTCCACGGCCGACCACCCTACTGGGGGTCGACCACCTCGCAGGGGGCCGAAGCCCCGCATGAAGCCTGCATGAACGGCCGTCCGCCGGCGGGCCGAGGGCGCGTCCTGGGCCAGCCCACCCCCAGAGGGCTTCACGATCCATCCCCCAGAGGGCTTCACGACCCCCGTGGGCCCGCGGCCCCCAGGGGAGGGCGCGGGCAACGAGCATGGTGACGACCCCTCGCGGGCGCCCGCCTAGCATCGGGACGGTGAACCGTCTCGGGGCGGAGACCAGCCCGTACCTCCGCCAGCATGCCGGCAACCCCGTGCCCTGGTACCCGTGGGGCGCCGAGGCCCTCGAGCGTGCACGGGCCGAGGACAAGCCGCTCTTCGTCTCCATCGGCTACGCCTCGTGCCACTGGTGCCACGTGATGGCCCACGAGAGCTTCGAGGACCCGGCCACAGCCGAGGACATCGAGCGCTCCTTCGTGGCGGTGAAGGTCGACCGCGAGGAGCGCCCCGACGTCGACGCCGTCTACATGGCCGCGGTCCAGACGCTGACCGGATCGGGTGGCTGGCCCCTGTCGGTCTTCTGCACGCCCGACGGCCGTCCCTTCTACGGCGGGACCTACTACCCGCCCACCGATCGCCACGGGCTCCCGTCCTTCCGCCGGGTGCTGGCAGCGATGGCCGACGCCTGGCGGTCGAGGCGCCCCGAGGTCGAGCGCCAGGCCGATGCCCTCGTGGACGCGGTCGCCCGCGAGGCGCGCCTCGTCGACTCGCTGGCGGACGGCCACGGGGACCGGACCCCCTTCGCCGACATCCTGTCCCGGGCGGTGGAGGAGCTCGGCCGGCGGTTCGACCCACAGTGGGGCGGGTTCGGTCCGGCGCCGAAGTTCCCCCGCCCGACGTTCGTGGAGCTGTGCCTGCGCCACTACCTCCGGACCGGCGACGAGCCGGCACGCACCATGGCCGGCACCACGCTGGCCGCCATGGCCACCGGCGGCGTCTACGACCACCTGGCAGGCGGGTTCTGCCGGTACGCGACCGACGGCCGGTGGCTCGTCCCCCACTTCGAGAAGATGCTGACCGACCAGGCCCTTCTCGCCCGGGCATACCTGCGGGCGTGGCAGGTCACCGGTGAGCCCGACTGGCTGCAGGTCGTGACCGAGACCATCGAGTTCGTCCTCGGCGAGCTGGCCGCACCTGGTGGCGGCTGCTTCTCGTCACTCGACGCCGACGCCGGAGGGGTCGAGGGGGGGCACATGACCTTCACCGAGGCGGAGGTCCGCAGGTCCCTGGCCGAAGCGGGCGCGACAAGCGCGGTCGATGCCGCCCTTGCCTGGTACGGCATCGACCCGTCGGGCAATTGGGAAGGGACCAACGTCCTCCACCGGCCCCTGGGCGCCTCCCTCCGGCGTCCCGACGAGGTCGAGGCGGCGCGCCGCGTGCTCCTCGAGGCGCGGCGGCGTCGGCCGCAACCGGCCCGCGACGACAAGGTCCTCACCGAGTGGAACGCGATGTTCGCGTCGGTCCTGGCCCAGGCGGCGGCAGCCACCGGCGACCGGCGCTGGGCCGAACGGGCCGAGGAGATCATGGACTTCCTTTTTGACGAGCTGCGCCGTCCGCGCGACGGCCGGTGGCTGCGGAGCTGGCAGGACGGCACCGCCCGGCACCTGGCCTACGCCGCGGACCTGGCCTGGGTCGTCGACGCGTGCCTGAGCCTGGCCGAGCTGACCGGACGGGCGCGCTGGACCGAGCGCGCCGTGGGAACGGCCGACGCGTTGCTGCGGGACTTCTGGGACGGGCCGGCGGGCGGTGGCGCCCCCGGCAAGGGCGGGCTCTACAGCACCGGGCGTGACGCCGAAGCCCTCATCGTGCGGCCGAAGGAGGTCGTCGACGGGGCGGTCCCCTCGGCCAACTCAGCAGGCGCCGTCGCCCTCCTGCGGCTGGGCGCGCTGACCGGCGAGGAACGCTACCGGTCTGCGGGCGAACGGATCCTCGAGCTCGAGGGGCCGCTCCTTTCGAGCCAGCCGCTGGCATGCGCCGACCTGCTGGCTGCGGCGGCGATGGCCGAGGAGGGGGCCGAGCTCGTGATCGTCGGGGACCGACCGGACCTGCTGGCCGTCGCCCGGTCCCGCTGGCTGCCCAGCACGGTCGTTGCCTGGGGGGAGCCGACACCCTCGCCCCTGTGGGCCGGGCGACGTGACGGCCTGGCGTACTTCTGCCACCGCTTCGCGTGCCAGGCGCCCGCCGCCGACCCGGGCACGCTGGCTCGCCAGCTGGGCGGACCCGGCCCCCGCCCGTGACCGGCGCCGCGGCGGACGGGACCGGCGTGCCACCGGTGGCGATCCAGCGGGTCCACACGGCGGACCTGGGTGCCGCCACGCCCGCTGCGCCCGCCACGCCCGCTGGCACCGGCGGCGTAGGCGCAAGACGACTGCGTCGACGGGCGCCCGCGCCGAGGGGCGAGGCGGAGATCCGCCTTCTCGTCCTGTCGTGCACGTTCGACGACACCACCGGTGTGGACTTGTCCTCGGGGTCAGTGGTGCGCCTGCGCGTCAGCTGGCCCGACGGGCACGAGCCCGACCTCGCGCCCTTCGACATCGCCGAGGCTGCCCTGGCCGAGGATCCCGAGCGCGACGACCTCGCCCACCCCGAAGCCGTGTCGGCGGCTGCGCTCCCGCGCCAGGTGGGAACGCTGCGGGGGCGGCCGGTCCGCCGGGTGCTGCACCGCCTGGCGGCGCCCCCTCGCGGCCCGCTCCTCGGCTTCCCGGGCCAGGCCGCTCCCTACTGGGAGTTCACCGGCTCACGCCCGTCGGTGGCCCTCGTCGTGCCCACGAGGGGGCCACAGCTCCTGCGGCGCCGCGTGGACGGCTCGACCTGGGTGCGCTTCGGCTGGGCCCGCGACGACGTGTGGCTGCCGGTCGACGACCGCCACGCGGCCAGGTCGCTCGACGCGGCCCGACGCGACCGGCTGTCGGGGAAGGCGCTGGCGACCGCCCTGGGCTTCCGGCCCCACTACCTCCTCACGGCCCTCAGCCGGCCGCGCGAGGGGCACTGCTACAAGACCTGCACCGCCATCCTGCCCCGGGGCTAACCCCCGGGAGGCTCCTCAGCGACCGATCTTCCCGCCGGCCAGGTCCTCGGCCATCGCCCAGCCGAGTGCAACCAGGCGGTCACCTCGCTCCGGATCGA
Source organism: Acidimicrobiales bacterium (assembly GCA_035293965.1). Classification (GTDB taxonomy): domain Bacteria; phylum Actinomycetota; class Acidimicrobiia; order Acidimicrobiales; family RAAP-2; genus DATGLW01. The sequence continues at coordinate 3,133 of DATGLW010000082.1, read as the reverse complement.
GCGAGGTGAAGAGCTCCTCCACCCGCTCGGGGAGCTTGACCTTGGGGGCCACGAAGTCGAGGCCCCCGCTCGGCGACCCGTCCCCTCGCACGACGAAGGCCCGGTCGTCGAGGCGGCCCTCGGAGCCGAAGCGCTTGGCCAGGCGTCGAGCCCAGGCCCGCTCCTCGCCGGAGGCACGGTGCCCCGGGCTGGGCACCACGTCGGCGAGCCCGGCGAAGGCGCGGAAGCCGTCGGGCGAGAGGAGCCGGGTGCCGAGCAGGACATCCTCGTCCGGGAAGGCCAGGAAGGCCCGGCGGTACTGGTCGGCCATGATGGCCTTCAGCGTCGCCTCGGCACGCGAGGTCCGGTCGACGGACGCCAAGCCGACCAGCAGGGACGGCGTGCCCCCGATGCGCTCCAGGGTGCAGAACGAGTACCCGCGGAGCTTCGAGCCCTCACGAGCGAGGGTGATGAGCACCCACTCCTCGCGTTGCTTCGAGAGGAACCCGATGTCGAACGACGGTGTGCGGTCGGCGCACAGATCGGCCATCTCGGCCAGCTCCGCGTCGCTCAGAGCAGTGCAGTCCTTCGTCGTCACCACCAGCGCCATGGCACAGATTCTACCGGCCGCACCCTCCGCTTCCCAGCCGACGCCGCCGCGCAGCCCCGCCTCAGGCCAGGACGGCGTTGGCCCCGAGCAGGGTCTTGAGCTCGCCGACGAGCCCGTTGCGGCTGTCGACGTTGAACTCGGGGGGGAGCCGCAGCACCTTGGTCCCCACGTGCAGCAGGACCGGGCAGTCGCCGGGGTGGTCGGCCAGGACCTCCTTCAGGCGGCCCACCGTCGCGTCGGTGAGCACGCCGAGGGGCAGCGCCAGGCGGAGCGCCTCGGCTCCGCCCGAGTCGAGCCCGGGGCGGCGCACCTCCATGCACACAAGCTTCGGCTGGTCCTCGCGCAGGTCGAGCCGGCCTCGCACCACCACCACCGCGTCGTTCTCGAGCAGGGCGCCGAACTCGGCCATGACTCGGGGGAACACGAACACCTCCATCGAGGACTGCAGGTCCTCGAGGACGAAGCGGGCCATGAGGTCGCCCTTCTTCGTGTACTGGCGCCGCAGCTCCGTCACCACCCCGCCCACGGTGCGCACGACGCCCTCGGCGACCTCGCCGCCGTCCGTGGCAAGGTCCCGCAGTTCGGCCAGCGGGCAATCCGTCAGGCGAGCCAGCGCTCGCTCGAGGCCCATGAGGGGGTGGTCGCTGACGTAGAGGCCGAGCATCTCCTTCTCGAAGGCGAGCTTCTGGGCCTTGTCGAACTCCGACTCGGGCACCGCGATGCGCGTGCCCTCCCAGCGCCCCGAGTCGTCCCGCCCCTCGGCGGGCTCCACGGAGGAGAACAGGGTCGCGATCCCCACCTCGTGCTCGCGGCGGCGCTCGAGCGTCCGGTCCACGATCTCTTCGAGGACCAGGCACAGACCCTGACGCGGGTGGCCGAGCGAGTCGAACGCGCCTGCCTTCACGAGCGACTCCATGGTCCGCTTGTTGAGCACGACGGGGTCGACCCGGCGGCAGAAGTCGTAGACGTCGGCGAACGGGCCGTTGGCCTCGCGCTCGTCGACGATGCGCTCGACGAGGCTCTCGCCGACGTTGCGCACGGCCGCCAACCCGAAGATGATGCCGGGCCTGCCGCCCGCGCCCGTGGGGGCCGAGCCCGGGGCATCCGTCCGTGCCCGCGGGCCCGCCGCCGGCGACGAGTGCGGGGCGACGGGCGTGAACTCGGCCGCCGAGCGGTTCACGTCGGGGACGAGCACCTCGATGCCCATGGAGCGGCACTCGGCCAGGTAGACGCCCGTCTTGTCCTTGTCGTCCTTCACCGAGGTGAGCAGCGCCGCCATGTACTCGACCGGGTAGTGCGCCTTCAGCCAGGCGGTCTGGTACGCGACCAACCCGTAGCCGTAGGAGTGCGACTTGTTGAAGGCGTAGTCGGCAAAGGGCTCGATGATGTCGAAGAGCTTCGTCCCGAGCTCCTCGCCGTAGCCCTGCGCCACGCAGCCGGCAACGAACTTCTCGCGCTCGGCCGCGATGAGCGAGCGGATCTTCTTCCCGCATGCCTTGCGGAGGTTGTCGGCCTCCTCGAGCGTGTAGCCGGCGAACTTCTGGGCCACGCGCATCACCGACTCCTGGTACAGCATGAGCCCGTAGGTGTCCCCGAGGATCGCCTCGAGGTCCGGGTGCAGGTAGGACAGCTGCTTGCGGCCGTTCTTCAGCTCGGGGTAGTCGCGGTGCATGTTGGCGGCCATGGGCCCGGGCCGGTAGAGGGCGACGAGGGCGGCCACGTCGTTGAACGACGTGGGGGCGAGCGCCCGCAGCGTGGCGCGCATGGCGGCACCTTCCAGCTGGAAGACCCCGACCGTCTCGGCCCGCCGCAGCATCTCGAACGTCGGCCCGTCGTCGAGGGGGATCCGGTCGATGTCGGGGCGCGACCCGGTGGCGGCCTCCACGAGGTCGAGCGCCCGCTCGATGACCGAGAGGTTCCGCAACCCGAGGAAGTCCATCTTGAGCAGGCCGAGCTCCTCCACCCCGTGCATCTCGTACTGGGTGACGATGGGCGCGGCCTCCGGATCGGCCCCGGCGTCGGGCTTCCGCTGGATCGGCAGGTACTCGGTCAGGGGTTCCTTCGTGATCACCACGGCGGCCGCATGGATGCCGTCCTGGCGGCGCAGGCCCTCGAGGCCCTTGGCGACGTCGATGACCTTGCGGGCGTCGGGATCGGTGTCGTACATGGTCCGCAGCTCAGCTGCCGCCGCGTACCCGTCCTCGTGGCCCGCCACCTTCTCGAGGCAGGCGGCGAGGGGCGTGTCGCGCCCCATCACCAGGGGAGGCATGGCCTTGGCGATGCGGTCGCCCACCGAGTAGGGAAGGCCGAGCACCCGGGCGGCGTCGCGCACCGCCGCACGCGCCTTGATGGTCGAGAAGGTGACGATCTGGGCGACGCGGTCGGCGCCGTAACGCTCGGCGGCGTAGCGGATCGGGTCGAGGTCCACGATCCCGAGGCAGTAGGCGACGCAGCACCCAGCGGCCGATCCCCGGCCAGGGCCCACCCGGATGCCCGACTCACGGGCGAAGCGGATCAGGTCCCAGACCACGAGGAAGTAGGCGG
>DATGLW010000081.1:0-2504 GCA_035293965.1 Acidimicrobiales bacterium | reverse complement strand
TCCTTCGGGGCCTACCTCACGACCCTGCTGTCCCCGATGCTCCACCTCGGCCCGATGGCACCGGGCTGGGAGTCCGGGGCCTGGGTCCGCGACCCCCGCTACGACGACCCACCCGGCGCCTGCCCGGCTGACCAGCCGCCGCCCCACTACGACGGGGTGCCCGTGCCGGGCCTGCCCGCGGCGGGCGGGTCGCGCCAGGCGCGTGGGGCGCACAGGCCCGCCCCAGGGCGTTCCCAGGGCGCCCAAAGGGGGCCTGCGTAGCATCCGGCGCCGTGTGCGCCGGCGACGGCTCGGCCAGCACCCCTGCAGGGGGAGGACGCCGCCTTGGCCCCGAGCTCCGCGTCTCGCGCCGGGGGTTCCTCCTCGGCATCGGGGCAGCGGGGGGCGCGGCGGCGCTGGGAGGCATCGGCTACGCAGTCGACCAGTGGGTAGGCGGGAGCCCGCCGCCCTGGCCGGCGGGCACGGTGGCCGCCTTCCGCTCGCGCCCCGACCTCCGGCCGCCGGTGGTGACGGTGACCGTGCCAGCCGATTCGACCGCGCCCGGTTCGATCTTCCTGGCCCCGTCAGCCGGCGCCGGCCAGTTCGGCCCGCTCATCGTCGACGACCGCGGCGAGCCGATCTGGTTCCACCCCATCTCGGGCCCGTGGCCAGCGGGCACGCCCGGGCTCGGCAAGCCGGTGGCCACCAACTTCCGGGCCGGTGTCTACCGGGGTCGGCCGGTCCTGGCCGGCACCGACCGTGTCGGCATGCGGCCGGTCGCTCGCGCCCGGCGCCAAGGGTTCGAGACCGAGATCGCAACCCGTCACCTCGCCCCCGGCGACCGCGCTGTGGCCGTGGCCGCCCTCGACAGAGGCGGCCGCGTGCTCGCCCGCTCCGGGACGCGCCCGATCTGAAGCGAAGCCCCGAGCCGACGTGGGGCGACAGGTGGACGGGCGACGAAGGAGGGCGCGGCTCGGCCGTTCGGGCCGGACCGTGCCGCCGGCTACGCCTCGGGGGGGCTGCCCTCCCCCTCGCCGGCAGGCTCGGGCGGCGCCGCGGCCTCGCCCGGCGCCGCCAGGCCCGGGTTCTCGGCCACGTACTCGGCCCACGCGGCCTGCGCCTCGGTCTCCGGGGTGAACTCGGCGTCGGTGTAGCCGTAGGGGCCGATGTAGTTGCCCTCCTCGTCGTAGGCGTGCTCGCCGAAGGCCTCGCTGTACTCGGCGGCCACCTCGCCGCCTTCGGCCGCCTGCTTGATCGACAGGCTGATCCGCCGGCGCTGGAGGTCGATGTCGATGATCTTGACCCACAGCTCGTCGCCCGCGTTCACCACCTGCTCGGGGAGGTCGACGTGGTGCGCCGCCATCTCCGAGATGTGCACCAGCCCCTCGATGCCGTCGCCCACCTGCACGAACGCGCCGAAGGGGACGAGCTTGGTGATCCGCCCGTAGACCAGCTGGCCCACCTCGTGGGTGTCGGCGAACTGCTGCCACGGATCGGGTTGGGTGGCCTTGAGCGACAGGCTGATGCGCTCCTTGTCGAGGTCGACGTCGAGGACCTCCACCTCGACCTCGTCGCCCACCTGCACGACCGAGGAGGGATGGTCGACGTGCTTCCAGCTGAGCTCGCTCACGTGCACGAGGCCGTCCATGCCGCCCAGGTCGACGAACGCGCCGAAGTTGACGACCGAGGACACCACGCCCCGCTTCCGCTCGCCGGGGCGCAGGTTGGCGAGGAAGTCCCCCCGCTGCTCCTTCTGGGCCTCCTCCAGCCAGGCCCGGCGCGACAGCACGACGTTGTTGCGGTTGCGGTCGAGCTCGATGATCTTGGCCTCGATGACCCGGCCGACGTAGGGCTGCAGCTCCCGCACCCTGCGGAGCTCCACCAGGGAGGCAGGCAGGAACCCCCGCAGCCCGATGTCGACGATGAGCCCGCCCTTGACCACCTCGATGACCGGGCCCTTGACGACCTGGTCCTTCTCCTTCAGCTTCTCGATCGTGGCCCAGGCTCGCTCGTACTGGGCGCGCTTCTTCGAGAGGATCAGTCGGCCATCCTTGTCCTCCTTCTGGAGGACGAGGGCCTCGACGTGGTCGCCGAGCGACACGATCTCTTCTGGGACGACGTCGTTGCGGATCGACAGCTCGCGGGCCGGGATCACGCCCTCGGACTTGAAGCCGATGTCGAGGAGCACTTCGTCGCGGTCGATCTTGACCACGGTGCCCTCCACGATGTCGCCGTCGTCGAACTCGACGATCGTGCCTGCCATCGCCTCCTCGAGAGACGCTCCGTCGAGGTCGTCCTCGGTGATCTGGCGGGGCACGTAGTTGCCGTCGGCGTCGAACGTGCCCATGGCCTCGTCGGAGAGCAGGGAGGGCGCTTGGGACATGGACATCGAGGGGGCTCGCTTTCGGACGGAGACTGGCGCCGGTGGCCAGCGACGGCGGCACCGACCGGGTTCCAGGCTACCACCGGGTGGTGCGGCACCTTCCCGGCCCCGGACCGCTCGCCGCACCGCCACCGGCCCCGGC
>DATGLW010000080.1:0-38934 GCA_035293965.1 Acidimicrobiales bacterium | reverse complement strand
CAGCCTCGGAGGACGCCGTCATCGCCGGAACCCGGCGGCCACCTCGGCCGCGAACCAGTCGAAGAAGTCACGCCGGGCCTGCCCGCGCCCCGCGTTCCAGTCGGGCACCACGAACTCGTCGACGCCCGCAGCGGCGTAGGCGGCCATCAGCTCGCGCAGCTCCGACGCGCTGCCGCCGATGGTCGCCGGCCAGCCCGCCGACGGCGCGGGGGCCACGGCCGGATCGGCGGGGACGACGACCGCCTGGGCCGAGCGGCGGATCGTGGCGGGGTCGCGGCCGGCGGCGTGGCAGTGGCGGTCGAGCACGGCGCCCTTGCGGGCAAGCACGTCCGGGGTGCCCCACGTGTTCCACTCGTCGGCCCACCGGGCGGCGATCCGCAGGGTCACCCGCTCGCCGCCTCCCCCGACGAGCAGCGGCAGGGGCTGCTGGAGCGGCTTGGGGTCGAGCGGCGCATCGAGGAGCTCGTAGAAGCGGCCGTGGAAGGTGGTGCGAGGCCGGTCGAGCAGCCCCCGCAGCACCTCGCAGGCCTCCTCGAGGCGCGCCAGGCGCTCGCGGACCGGCGGGAGGGTGATGCCGTAGGCCCGGTGCTCGTTCTCCTGCCACCCGGCCCCGATGCCGAGCACCAACCGGCCACCGCTCAGCTGGTCCACGGTCGCCGCCATGTTTGCCAGCACCGCGGGGTGCCGGTAGGTGTTGGAGGCCACGAGCGAGCCGATGCGGACCCGGGGCACGCTCGCCGCGAGAGCCCCGAGCACGGCCCAGCACTCGAGCGTGGGCACGTCGAGCGGCGGGGCCGCCGGCATGAAGTGGTCCGCCACCCAGATGCCGTCCCACCCGGTCGCCTCGGCGTGCACGGCCAGGTCGAAGAAGTCGTCCCAGCTCTGCCTGGTCGTCGGCCACACACTGAAGCGCACGCCGTCCTCCTGTCCCTACGAGCCCGCCGCCGCCGCGGCGCCGCGCACGGAGGCCGTGCGGGGCGCCCCACCGGGCGAGGTCCCCGGCTCGCCCGGTCCCTGCCACGGCGTGACGTCGTTGTACCGGCACAGGCGCCACCCGCCCTCGGCGAGCTCCCACTCGGTGAGGGACGCGTGCTCGGTGCGCAGGAGGCCCCGGGACCGGCGGGTCCGGTCGACGGCGAAGAAGGCCAGCACCGTGGCCTCGATCACGCCAGCGTGGCACGCCAGCACCACCCGACCCCCCCGATGGCGGGTGGCGAGCCGCGCCACGCAGGACGCGGCACGATCCACGAAGCCAGACCAGCTCTCGCCACCCGGCGCCAACGGCGTCGTGGGGTCGCGGTCCCAGTCGGGCTCGCCGAAGCGCGCCGAGAACTCGGCCCACGTGACGGCATCGGCTTCCCCCGGGTGGAGCTCGCACAAGCCGCAGTCCGTGACCACCCGGAGGGAGCCACCGTCGGGCCGCTCGAGCACGGGCGCCAGGATCTCGGCCGTGGCCACGGCGCGCGCCAGCACCGACGAGTACAGCGCATCCACCGGGCCGAGCTCACCCGTGCGGGCCAGCCGGTCGCGCAACGCCTCCACCTGGCGCACGCCGGTGCCGGTCAGACCGGTGCAGCCGCGGCGACCGCCCACGACGCCGTTCACGTTGCAGGCCGCCTCGCCGTGGCGCACGAGCACCACCCGGGTCGCACCCGGCGGTGTCGGCGGGGCCGCACGGACGCTGTCGGGCGGCCCCCTCAAACCAGGTCCCCGACGAACCGCTCCAGCTGGCGCAGCGAGCGGCACTCGACCACCGCGTCGCAGTGGACGGCGTACTCGCCGATGATGGAGTCCCCAGAGCTCCAGTAGTCGCGGGGCTCGGGGTTGAGCCAGTAGACGTGGCGCGCCTTGCGCTGCAGCTCCTCGACCACCCACGCCTCCGAGGCGTGGTAGTTGTTGCGGGCGTCCCCGAGCAGCAGCACGCTCGTGCGCGAGGTCACCTGGTCCCCCCACCGCTGGTGGAACACCGACAGTGCGTGCCCGTAGTCGGAGTGCCCGTCGACCCAGATGACGTCGGCCTCCGTGTTGATGCGGTGCACGGCGTCGGCCGGGTCCTCGACCCCGTCGAAGAACCGGGTGACCTCGTCGATGCCGTCGACGAACACGAAGCTCCGCACCTTCGAGAACTGGGAGCTGATGGCGTACACGAGGTGCAAGGTGAAGCGCGCGAAGGAGGCGACCGATCCTGACACGTCGGCGATGACGAAGATCTCGGGCTTGGCCGGCCGGGGGTGCCGGTAACGGGGCTCGACGGGCACGCCGCCGGTCGACAGCGACCGGCGGATGGTGGCCCGGAAGTCGAGCGGGCCCCGCCTGCCGCTGCGCCGCTTGCGGGTGAGCCGCACGGCCAGCTTGCGCGACAGCGGGTGCAGCGCGCGCTGGAGCGCGTCGAGCTCCTCGCGGCTGGCGTGCATCATGTCGACGTCCTCGGGCAGCGGCTTGCGGACGGAGCGGGCCAGGGCGCCGGCCCCGCGATCTTCGACCAGCCGCCGCCGGATCTCCTGCTCGACCGCCCGGCGGAGCTGGTCGATGCGGACCCGGTACTCGTCGGCAGCCAGGCGCTCCTCGAGGGGGGTGAGGCCCTTGCCGGCCGGGGTCGACGCCCGGGCCGCCGCCATCAGCTCCTCGAAGACCCCGTCGAGGTCGAGGTTCCGCAGCGTCCGGTACAGGTAGTACGTGCCCCCGACGGGGCGGCCCGGCTCCATGCCGGCGTAGCGGGTCACCGCCTGGCGGGCCACCATGGTGACGAGCCCGGGGTCGCCGGTGAACAGCGCCCGGTAGAGGAGGGCTGCCAGCTCTTCTGGGGTGAGGCCCGACCCGCCCCCGCCGGACCCTTCGCCCCGCTGCGCGGTGCCGGCCGGTCCGGGCTCGCCGCCGGGCTCCTCCTCACCGCCACCACCCGCACCGCTCTCTGGGGCGTGCAGGCGCGGCGCAAAGTAGATCTCGAAGGCAGTCTCGAAGGCCCGCCAGTGCGAGCTCGACTTCACGAGCGTGGCCGCCAAGGCGTACTTGAGCGCCTCGCGGTCCTCCAAAGGGACGTGGTGCACGGCCTCGGCCGCGTCGAGGTGCTCGGTGAGCGACACCGGCAGCCCGGACTGGCGCAGCTCGGCGACGAACCCGTTCAGCAGGTCGAGCACGACAGGGCTCCGGCGACCCTCAGGCCTCCGCGGACAAGAGCTCCTTGGCCGCGCGCTCGATGTCGGTCTGGTACTTGAGCAAGATGTGCAGCGTGTCGCGTGCCTGGGCGGCATCGATCGACTCGATGCCGAGCAGCACCAGCGTGCGGGCCCAGTCGAGCGTCTCGGAGACCGAGGGCGCCTTGCGGAGCTCGAGGGTGCGCAGCGAGCGGACGATGCGCGCCACCTGGTCGGCGAGCTCCTCGGTGATGCCCGGGATCTTGGCACGGACGATGTCGCGCTCGCGCTCGAGGTCCGGGTAGTCGATGTGCAAGAAGAGGCACCGGCGCTTGAGCGCCTCGGACAGCTCGCGGGTGTTGTTCGAGGTGAGGAACACGAGCGGGAGCTGCCGGGCGCGCACGGTGCCGAGCTCGGGGATCGACACCTGGAACTCCGAGAGGATCTCGAGCAGCAACGCCTCGGTCTCGAGCTCGACCCGGTCCACCTCGTCGATGAGCAACACGACCGGCTCCTGTGCACGGATCGCCTCGAGCAGCGGGCGGGTGAGGAGGAAGTCCTCGGAGAAGATGTCCTCTTCGAGCTCCTTCCACGACACGCCGCGGCCGTCGCCGGCTGCGGCCGTGAGCGCCGGCTCGGCTGCCGGCCCGCCCGTCGCCAGCTGGCCGGCCTGGATCCGCAGGAGCTGCTTGCGGTAGTTCCACTCGTAGAGAGCCTTGGACTCGTCGAGCCCCTCGTAGCACTGCAGCCGGATGAGCCTGCTGCCCGTCAGCTCGGCCACCGACTTGGCAAGCTGGGTCTTGCCGGTGCCCGCCGGACCCTCGACCAGCACCGGCTTGCTCAGCCGGTCGGCGAGGAAGACGACCCCCGAGATGCCCTCGTCGGCCAGGTAGCCGACGCCGGCCAGCCCGGAACGGACCTCGCCGACCGACGCAAAGCGCGCCGGGCCCGCCTCGGGCAGCCCCAGCGCCGCCGGGGGCGCACCGGGGGGCGCGACGGCAGATCCTGCTGCCTCCTCACCTCGGGGGCTCTCACCTTGCGGGCTCATCGCCGCACCTGCCCTTCTCCTCGTACGACCCATTTCACACAGGTCAGCTCGCGAAGCCCCATCGGGCCGCGCGCGTGCAGCTTCTGCGTCGAGATGCCGACCTCTGCACCGAGGCCGAGCTCGCCGCCGTCGACGAAGCGCGTCGAGGCGTTGACGAGCACGGCGGCGGCGTCGACCTCCCGGGCGAAGCGCTCGGCAGTGCCGATGTCCGAGGTCACGATGGCCTCGGAGTGCCCCGAGCCGAACCGGGCGATGTGGTCGATGGCCGCCCCCACGTCGTCCACCACGGCCACGCTCAGCACCAGCCCGAGGAACTCGGTTGCGAAGTCGTCGTCGGTCGCGGGGGCAACTCCCGGCAGGACGGCGCGGACCCGCTCGTCGCCCCGCAGCTCGACCCCGGCGAGCGCGCGGGCCACCCGCGGCAAGAACGCGTCGGCCACCGCTGCATGCACGAGCAGGGACTCCGCGGCGTTGCAGACGCCGGGTCGCTGCATCTTGGCGTTGACCACGACCTCCTCGGCCATGGCCAGGTCCGCCGCAGCGTCCACGTACACGTGGCAGTTGCCGCTGCCGTCGAGGACGTAGGGGACGGTCGCATGCTCGACGAGCGCTGCCAGCAGGTCGGGCCCGCCCCTCGGCACCAGGCAGTCGATGACCCCGCGCAGGCGCATGAAGGCGACTGCCGTGTCGCGGCTCGTGTCCTCGACCAGCAGCACGGCGTCCTCAGGAAGCCCCGCCTTGGCCAGGGCTCGCCGCAGCACCCCGACCACCGCGCGATTGGAGCGCAAGGCAGAGGACGAGCCCCGCAGGAACGCTGCGTTGCCCGCCTTGAGGCACAGGCCGGCGGCGTCGCTCGTGACGTTGGGGCGGTTCTCGTAGACGACCCCGACCACCCCGAGGGGCACCCGGACCCGCGTGACCGCCAGCCCGTTCGGGCGCACCCAGCCGTCGACCACCTCCCCGACCGGGTCGGGCAGGGCGGCCACGCTGCGCAGCCCTTCGGCCATGGCAGCCACCCGGTCCTCGTCGAGGCGCAGCCGGTCGACCGACGTGGCACCGGCGCCGGCGGCAGCTGCTGCTGCGACGTCGTGCCCGTTGGCCTCGAGCACCACGGCCATGTCTTCGACGAGCAGGTCCGCTGCCACGCGCAGGGCGTCGTCGCGCCGGGCCGACGACGACGAGGCGACGAGGCGCGCCGCAGCGCGGGCGCGCCCGCCCAGCCGGGCCAGCTCCTCGGGGGTCACCCCCTCAGCGTACCGCGGAGGCCTGCCCGGTCCCACGTGGGGCCAGGCGCCCGGACCCGTGTGGGGCGGGGGCGCCCCGGCGCCGCCGCCACCTGCGCCGGCTCGGCGGGACGGGCGGGCTCCGGACGCGGCCGCGTGAGGGCCGGGAGCGGCGGCCCGGCGATCAGGTGAGCACGACCAGGTCGTCGCGGTGCACGACCTCGCCCGCGAGGTCGTCGGGAAGAGCGCCGCTACGGCGGCCCACCCACTCGGAGGCCCGGGCCGAGGGCAGGCGGACGAGGCCCTTGGCGAAGACCCTGCCGTCGGGGCCGGCGATCTCGACCGCGTCCTCGGCCACGAAGCTCCCGCGCACGGCCGTCACCCCTGCCGGCAGCAGGGAGCGCCCTTCCTCGACCACAGCCCGTCGGGCACCGGCGTCGACCACGAGCGAGCCCGCTGAACCGAGGGCGAAGGCGATCCACAGCTTGCGAGAGGGCAGGCGGCGGCTCCGGGCACGGAACCTGGTGCCCGCGCCCGGCTGCCCCTTGGCCGCCGCAGCCAGCACCCCGGGGCGGGCCGCGTCGGCGATGACGGCCTCCACGCCCGACCAGACGGCGATCCTTGCCGCTGCCAGCTTGGAGGCCATGCCACCGCTGCCGACGTCGCTGCCCGGGCCGCCCGCCACCTGCTCGAGGCGGTGGTCGATCTCGAGCACCTCTTCGATGAGCGAGGCCGCCGACTCGGTGCGCGGATCGGCCGTGAACAGGCCGGGGGTGTCGGTCAGGAGCACGAGCAGCTCCGCGCCCGCCAGGTGCGCCACCAGGGCACCCAGCCGGTCGTTGTCGCCGAAGCGGATCTCCTCGTCGGCCACGGCGTCGTTCTCGTTCACCACGGGGACCACGCCGAGCTCGAGCAAGCGGGCCAGGGTCCGGCGGGCGTGCAGGTACTGGCGACGGTGGACGAAGTCGAGCGGCGCCAGCAGCACCTGGCCGGCGAGCAGGCCGTGGCGGCCGAGCCCGTCCTGCCAGGCCCGCATCAATCGGTGCTGGCCGACGGCGGACACTGCCTGCAGCACGCTCGGGTCGCTCGGCCGCGGCTCGCCGCGCCCGAGCGCCGCCCAGCCGACTGCGATGGCGCCGGAGGTGACGACCACCGTCTCCTCGCCGACCCGGTGGCGCTCGGCGATCTCGTCGGCCAATCGGTCGATGAGCGCCGCGTCGGGCTGCCCGCCGGCCGTGGTGACCGACGAGGAGCCGACCTTCACGACGAGGGTCCGGTAACCCCGGCGAGCGACGGTCATCGTCGGCGGCCGCGGCCGGTGCCCGCGGCGCCCTTGCGGCGGCGGGTCCGTGACGGCCGCTCGTCGCGACCGACGGCTTCGAGCTCGGCGCGCACCTCGGCGTCGTCCGCCGCGCTGTCGCGGTACCAGGTGAACGAGACGGCCCCTGCTCGCACCTCGTCGCCGTCGCGGGCCCCCGCCCGGGCGAGCGCCCGGTCCACGCCGAGGCGGCGAAGGCGGCGGACGGCCTCGGCAACGGCCCCCTCGTCGGTCATGTCCGAGAGCCCGACGGCCCGCTCCGCCGTCCGCCCGGTGACCGCCCAGCACCCAGGCCCGGCCCGCTCGACGGCGACCCCCTCGATGCCCTCGGGCACGGGCCGGTGGACGACGACGGCTGCTCGCCCGACGGGGGCCTCGGCTGCCCTCGCCCCTGCGACGAGCACGGCGAGGCGCCCGACGAGCTGTTGCATCCCGAGCCCGGTCACCGACGACACCCGGAGCTCCATCTCCGGCGGAACCCGATCCTCCAAGGGCGCTCTCCCGCCCGGCTCGCCTTCGCCGGGCCAGCCCCCGCCAGGCCCGCCTTCGCCAGGCCCACTCCCGCCGGGCTCGCCTTCGCCGGGCCGGCCCCCGGGGTTCCCCCCGGAGGCCGGGGCCCCTCTGCTGGGGACCGGCTCCGACGCGGCCCGGTCACCGGCCGGAGAGCCCACAGCCAGGTCGGCCCGCGAGCCCACCACCAGCCGCGGGCGCTGGAGCAGCTCGGGAGAGTACCGGCCCAGCTCGCCGAGCAGGATCCGGAGCTGTTCGGCCGGCGGGCGCTCGGCCGCGGGCGACAGGTCGAGCAGCACGAGCAGCACGCGGGCCCGCTCGACGTGGCGCAGGAAGCGATGACCCAGGCCCTTGCCCTCGGCCGCCCCCTCAACGAGGCCCGGCACGTCCGCCACCACGAGCTCGGTGACCTCCGTGTCGGGGTGCGAGGGGCGCCTGCCCACGCGCACGACCCCGAGGTGCGGCTGCAAGGTGGTGAACGGGTAGTCGGCGATCCGAGGCCTCGCCGCCGAAATGGAGGAGATCAGGGTGGACTTGCCGACGTTGGGGAACCCCACCAGGGCCACGTCGGCGGTGAGCTTCAGCTCCAGGCCGACCCAGCGCTCCTCGCCACGCTCCCCCTGCTCGGCGAAGGCCGGCGCCCGGCGCCGGTTGGTGAGGAAACGTGCGTTCCCCCACCCCCCACGACCGCCGCGGGCCGCCAGCCAGCGGTCGCCCGGCGACGCCAGGTCGCAGAGGACCGACCCGTCGCGGTCGTGGGCGACCGTCCCGACCGGCACCGGCACCACGAGGTCGGCACCGCGCGCCCCGTGCTTGCGCTTGCCCGAGCCGTGGGCACCGTCGGCCGCCCTGCGGTGGGGGTGGTCGCGGAAGGCGAGCAGCGACGCCTGGTTGGCCGATGCCACCAGCCACACGTCGCCCCCGCGTCCCCCGTCGCCCCCGTCGGGACCGCCCTTGGCCACGTGAGCCTCGCGCCGGAACGAGACCGCGCCGGCACCACCGTCGCCGCCCTTGGCGTGGAGCTGGGCCTCGTCGACGAACTCCGCCATCGAGGGGATCCTAGGAGCGCGGGCTGGCGGGCCACCGCTGCAGGGCGGGGCGCGGCCTGCCGGCGGCTCCTACGTCACGAGGCTCCCGCAGACCGGCTTGCCCTTGTTGAGCGGCAAGAACGCCGAACCCTCGAGCCTCACGAAGTACGAGCACGACGTCCTCGGGTTCTTGCCGAAGTCCTTGAGGCTGAGGTCGAGGGGCGCCGGCAGCAGGTTCCCGGCGGTGTAGCCCTTGAGGGAGCGAACGGCGCGCAGGAACGAGGACCTGGTGGGGTTCCTCCCGGCCCGCTGGAGACCCTGGATCCACAGGTCGGCAGAGATCCAGCCCTCCGTCCAGTTCAGGTTGGGGATGCCGGTGAAGTGCTCGTACTTCGCGAACGCCGCCTCCTCGCTGCGCGTCGCCGGGGTCTTCTCCTCGACCGGCACCTGGCCGACGGTGAAGATCCCACCCTGTGCCGCCTGGAGCGCCGAGGGGCTGTCGAGGACATCCTGGCCGTAGCCCACGGTGAGGATAGGGGCCTTGAGGCTCACCCCTTCCTGCTTGAGGGTCTCCATGAGGGCAAACGTGGTGTTGTCGAGCATCAGCGACAGGAAGCCGTCGACGTCGGCCTTCTTCATCGCCAGCGCGACGGACGTGACGTCCACCGAGCCGAGCGGGATGCTGTAGCTCTGGTACCCGACCTTCAGGCCCACGGCGGCTGCCGCCTTGACGAAGTCCTGCCCGGCCACATCCGAGGGCGGCTCGTTGGCGATCGCCAGCACCGCCATGTTCCTGGCGTGGACCAGCTTGGCCAGCTTCGGGAACACCGTGTTGGCCGGCGGCGAGGGGCCCTCGTCACCCAGCGTGGAGACCATGTTCGTGTTGGGTTGCTCGCCCCATTCGGGGCCGTCGGTCGGGAACCCGACCACGGGCACACCCTGTTGCTGCGCGACCTTGTAGGCACCGCCGCCGGTCAGGTCGGAGACGAAGATCAAGCCGAACGCGTTCTGGACCTCGATGAGGTCGCTCACCGCCGTCTGCGCGGCCGTGAAGCTCGTCTGATCGTCGCCGACGACCAGCTTGATCTTGCGGCCGAGCACGCCGCCGCGCGCGTTCTGGAGGTCGAAGCGAGCCTGGGCACCCTGGACGGCACCGTTGAAATTGGCGGCCGCCGCTCCCGTCTGAGAGGTGACGAGCCCGATGGTGATCTGGTGGGGCGTCACCCCGGGTGCGCCCCCCGAGGCCGCGCCCGCCGCGTCCGGGAGAAGCGTCGAAGCAGCGATCCCCCCGATCGCGACGGCCAGCGACAACACCGTCCATGCACTGCGGTCGACCAGCCGACGTCCCATGGCGGAGATGGTACGCGACTACGGGCCAGACGCACCGGGGTGGGCGGACCTGGCTCCACGTGGACGCTTCCGACGTGGCGCCCTCCCGGGCGCGCGAGGCGCCGCTGCGTCAGGAGATCTCGCCGGACACGTACAGGCGCCGCGCCAGGTCCGGCGGGATCGGGACGGTCGCGCCGTCGACCTCGAGCTCGACCGACCCTTCGCGGCCGACGGACACGACACTGGCCGTGGCGCCGGGTGTGAAACCGTTGGCGTCGAGGTAGGCGAGCAGCGCCGAGTCGAGCTCGACCTCCTCGCTGATCCGCCGCAGCAGCACCTTCCCGCCGGGTGGCACGTCAGCCAGCACCCGCTGCTCCACCGCGGGCAACTCCGAGCCGGCGCCCGGGATGGGGTTGCCATGCGGGCAGGTGGAAGGGTCTCCCAGCAGGACCACCAGGCGACGCTCGACGTCGTCGGAGATCACGTGCTCCCACCGGGCAGCCTCGCGGTGCACCTTGTGCCACTCGAGGCCGATCACGTCGACGAGCAGCCGCTCGGCCAGCCGATGGCGGCGGACCACCTTCTCCGCTACCGCCGACCCGCTGTCGGTCAGCTCGACCAGCCGGCCGGACCGCCGCACGTACCCCTCGTCCTCCAGCCGGTCGAGCATCTCGGACACCGACGGCGCCGAGCGCCCCAGGCGCTCGGCGATCCGGGCTTGGATTGCCGGCGTCCCCTCCTCCCCCAGCGTGTGCACCGTTTCGAGGTACTCCTCGAGCGGGGGGTGAAAACCGGCCTCCACGTCGCCACATCCTACCGCCCGCGGCACCCCGCGGGAGCGGTGCGAGCCGGCACCGGTCGGGGCTGCGGCGCCGGCCGCGGGCGGCGGCATCGGCGCGCCTGGACCCTACGATTGACCGGATGCCACGACCCGCCGCGACCGGCTCCGATCCCTCCGACCAGGCACGGATCGCGGCGCGCGAGCTCGGCCGGCGGATCGGGTCCGGGCCTCACGACGTCCTCGTGGCCCTGAGCCCGCCGCTGTCGGGCGTGGCGTCGCTGCTCGGTGCCGACGGGCCACCGCTCGACCTCACCACCCTTCCCTGGTTCCCCCGGTCGACCGCTTCCACCGAGCGCGCCGCCGCGTGGTCGATGCCAGTGGGCGGCCGCCGCGTCCTTCTGATGTCCGGCAGGCCCCACCTGTTCGAAGGCTTCCGCGTGGGCCAGGTCGCCCACCCCGTGCGCACCGCCATCGCCTGCGGCTGCCGGGTCGTCGTGCTGGCGGGCATGGCGAGCTCCGTCGCCCCGGGCCTCGTGCCCGGGCGACTGGTCGCGGTGCGCGACCACCTGAACCTGACCGGGCGGTCCCCGCTCGCAGGCACTCGCGCCGACAGCGCCCTCGGGCGGCCGTTCGTCGACCTGACCGACGCGTGGTCGCCGCGCCTGCGCGCCCTGGCTCACGGTACCGACCCCTCGCTCGGCGACGGCGTCTATGCCCAGGTCCTCGGCCCCGAGCTCGGCACCGCCGCCGAGGCCCGCATGCTGGCGGCCCTCGGCGCGGACATGGTCGGCACCTCGGGGGTCGTCGAAGCCGTGGCCGCCCGCCAGCTCGGGGCCGAGGTGCTCGGTCTCATGGTGGTGACCGGCGAGGTGCCGACGGCCGGGCCGGCGGAAGAGGCGGCGGAGCGAGCCGCGAAGGCGGCGACGGAAGCCGTGCCCTGGCTGGCGGCAGTCCTGCGGGCTGTGCTCGAGGAGGCCGGGCTCGAGGAGGCCGGCGCCGAACGCTGACGCCGAGCCCGGAGGTCGGCGGGCTCGGCGCCAGCCGCAGGCCGGGGGTGCCGGCGAGCCCAGGCGTCAGCCGGGGAGATCGTCGACCGGGCCGGACGTCAGCCCGGGAGGTGCGTCAGCCGGGGAGGACGTCGACGAGCTTGCGCCGGCGCCTGGTGCCGAACTTGACCACACCGTCGGCCAGGGCGAACAGGGTGTCGTCGCCACCCCGACCGACGTTGAGGCCCGGGTGGAACCTCGTGCCGCGCTGGCGGACGATGATGGCGCCCGCCGGGACTGCCGTGCCGTCGAACACCTTGACCCCGAGCCGCTTGGCCCTCGAGTCGCGGCCGTTCCTGGTGGATCCCCCGCCTTTGGTCTTGGACACGTGGAACCTCCTCGATTCGACGACCGGTCGGGCGTGCTCCCGGCCGGCACGCGGCCCGAAGCCCGCTCAGGACCCCGCCGAGATGGATGTGATCTCGACCGTGCTGTAGCGCTGCCGGTGGCCCCACCGCCGGCGCTGGTTGGTCTTGGGCTTGTAGGTGCCGCCCCGGATCTTCGGGCCCTTGGCCTCGCCCAGCACCCGGGCCGTCACCCGGGCACCGGCCAGCTGCCCCGGCGTGGCCAGCACCCGGCCCCCGTCGACGACGAGCACGGGCTCGAGGGCCACTTCGGTGCCCGCCGGCTCGCCGAGGAGGTC
Organism: Acidimicrobiales bacterium; assembly: GCA_035293965.1. Lineage (GTDB taxonomy): Bacteria > Actinomycetota > Acidimicrobiia > Acidimicrobiales > RAAP-2 > DATGLW01. The sequence goes on along the minus strand of DATGLW010000080.1, from coordinate 26,874 downwards.
CACCTCGACGCGCTGACCCTCGCGCACACGCTCCTGACGGCTGCCGGACCTGATCACCGCGTACATGAGGCACGCATGCTAGCCGAGCAGCGATCGGTCGAGGACGATGCCGCGCCCGTTGCAGACCTCGCAGGTCGTCGACAGCGACTCGATCAGGCCCTCGGAGACTCGCTTGCGGGTCATCTCCACCAGCCCGAGCTCGGAGATGTCGAACACCTGGGTGCGGGTCTTGTCGCGGGCGAGCGCCGCGCGCAGGGCAGCGGCAACCTTCTCGCGGTTCTCCCGGACCTCCATGTCGATGAAGTCGATGACGATGATGCCGCCGATGTCGCGCAGCCGCAGCTGGCGGGCGACCTCCTCGGCCGCCTCCAGGTTGTTGCGGAAGACCGTCTCCTCGAGGTTGGTGGTGCCCACGTTCTTGCCCGTGTTGACGTCGATGACCGTGAGCGCCTCGGTGCCCTCGATGATGAGCGAGCCGCCCGAGGGCAGCCAGACCTTGCGGTCCAGAGCCTTGTGCAGCTGCTCGTGCACGTGGAACCGCTCGAAGATCGGGAGGGGCTCCACGGTGGTGTCATAGAGCTCGACGCGGTCGACCAGGTCGGGGCTGACCGTGGCCACGTAGGAGCGCACCTGCTCGTAGAGGTCGGCGTCGTCGATGATCACGGCCCGGTACTCGCTCGTGAGCTCCTCCCGCAGCAGCCGCACGGCCAGGTCCGGCTCGCGATAGAGGAGTCCGGGTGCGTCCGAGCGACCGGCGGCGGCCGCGATCGCCTCCCATTGGCGCACGAGGGCCTCGACGTCGCGCCGCAGCTCGTCAGCCGAGGCGCCCTCGGCCGCCGTCCGGATGATCAGGCCGTGGCCGGGCGGGCGGACGTCGTCGACGATCCGCCGGAGGCGGCGGCGCTCGTTGTCGCCGAGCCGCTTGGAGATCCCGAAGGCGCTGCTGTCGGGGACGAGCACGGCGAAGCGCCCCGGGAGCGACACCTCTTGGGTGAGGCGCGCCCCCTTGGCGCCGATGGGGTTCTTCGTGACCTGGCACAAGATGGTCTGCCCGGGTCGCAGCACCTCCTCGATGCGCGGCTGGGACCCCTCGCTGCCTCCTTCCACGTCGTCGCGGTCGTAGCGGACGTCCCCCCGGTACAGCACGGCGTTCTTGGGGATGCCGATGTCGACGAAGGCGGCCTCCATGCCCGGCAGGACGTTCTGGACCCGCCCGCGGTAGATGTTGCCGTCGATCTGGCTCGTCTCGTCGGCCGGGCGCGAGACGTAGTGCTCCACGAGCGAGCGGCCCTCGAGCACGGCGATCTGGGTCGCCTGGGGCGCCACGTGCACGCACACCAGGTAGCGACCGGTGGAGCGGCCCTTGCGGTCGCGGCCGCCTCGGCGGCGCCCGCGGGACCGCCGTGCACCTGGGCCCGGCTCCTCTGCCGCCGCCCGCCTGCCGTTGGCCGCCGGCAGGTGGGGTGGCGGGCCCGGCACCGAGCCGCCGCCCCCTGCCGGCACCGGGGCACCGACCAAGGGCCCTGGGCGCGGGGCCGACGCAGGGGGGACCGGCCCCGGCCCCGCGCCGAAGGGCGTGGGCGCCGGAGCCGGGCGTCGCGGTGGAGCCGGCCGGGTGTCGCCGATGCGCGGCTTGGGTGGCGTGGCGGCGGCGATGCCGGTCCCCGGGCTATCGGGGACGTCGCCGTCCGGGTGGGGCGGCGGTGCGGTGCGGCGCTCGTGCGCGCCGGCAGGCGGGGCGGGCCTCGTGGGCTCGCCGTTCTCCGGCTCGGACATGAGGGAGGTCCCTCCTCGTACGACTCATGACGCACCCCGGCATGCCTGCCGATCCAGGGACGGCGGCGTGCCCGGTGCCAGCGGCTCGGCCCGCAAGCCGTCGCGCTCGACCCACTGGTGCGTCCTGCGGGCCCGGACGAGAGCGAGGTCGCCTCCGAGCCCATCCAACAATTCCACTGGCCGGACCCCGCGCGGCTGGGTCGCCAGGTCGGCCACGATCCGGTGCGTCACCTGGGCCACCGGCTCCTCGCGGGCACCCGTCGGGATCGGGGCCAGGCGGAGGACCGACGGGCGGAGGTCATCGACGACCCAGTGGCCCTTGCGCTCACGCCGCACCGGGACGCTGGGGGCGTCGAGCAGACGCTCGATCCGCTCCGACAGCTCCCTCAACGCCACGCCGCGCACCTCCAGTTCCCAGGTGCACGATGTTACTTCCTGCTGCAACGAACCGACGACACCCACCGAGGCGGCGGCCACCACCGAGAGCCCGTCGGGGAGCAGGGCGGTCATGACCTGGGCGAGCAGCTCCGGCTCCTCGGTGCCGCGCAAGCCCCGGTGCGGCGGGACGCCCGAGGACGCCGGGTCCAGGCGGACGTCGACGTACTCGGCCAACGACTCGTGGCCGGTGGGCAGGGCCAGCCCGAAGCTGAGCAGCGGGCGGGGTGAGAACCCCTCGGTCCAGGCGACGGGGAGGCCGCTGCGGCGCAACGCCCGCTCCCACATCCGGGCGACGTCACGCTGGCTGGTGAAGCGGATCTTGCCCAGCTTGGTGTACCGGAAGCGGAGCCGCTCGGCGGGCGCGCCCGGGCCGGCCTCGCTCACCGGTGGGCGGCCAGGAACCGGACCGGCACCCGCCCGGCCGCCTCGAGGTCCTGGCCGGTGCCCTGGCTGCCGCCCGCGGGCGGCACCGCCGACGCGACCACGTGCTCGAGCCCCCCTCCGGTGCACGCCCCGCAGTCGTAGCAGGGCGTCCACCGGCAGTCCTCGACCCCCCGCTCGTCGAGGGCGTCCTGCCAGTCGTCCCACAGGAAGTCGCGGTGCAGGCCCGCCGACACGTGGTCCCAGGGAAAGACCTCGTCGCGGACGCGCTGGCGGTGGACGACCTCCTCGAGCGAGAGGCCCTCCGCCGCCAGCGCCTCCTGCCACAGGCGCAGGTCGAAGTGCTCCGACCACTCCTGGAAGGTGCCCCCGGCACGCCACACCCGCTCGATCACGGCGCCGATCCGGCGGTCCCCCCGGCTGGCGATGCCCTCGGCCGCGGACGCCTCGGGGTCGTGCCACCGCACGGTCAACCCCCGCGCCCCAGCGGCCGCCTCGCGCAGCAGGCGGACCTTGCGCCGCAGCTCGTCGACGGTGTCCTGCCCGAACCACTGGAACGGGGTGTGAGGCTTGGGGACGAAGCCCCCGACGGAAGCGACGACCGTGACCGAGCGGTGGTACCGGTTGCCGATCTCCACGCAGCGCCGCCCCAGGGCGGCGATACCGAGGACGTCCTCGTCGCGCTCGGTGGGGAGCCCGATGAGGAAGTACAGCTTCACCCGGCGCCACCCCTGCCCGAACGCGGCATCGACCGCGCCGTAGAGGTCCTCTTCGGAGATGAGCTTGTTGACCACGCGGCGCATCCGCCACGTGCCGCCCTCGGGGGCGAAGGTGAGGCCGGTGCGCCGGACCCGCTGGATGGCCGCAGCCGTCCCCACGGTGAAGGCGTCCACCCGCAGGCTCGGCAGGCTCACCGACACCCGCTCGCCGTTGGCCGGGTCGCCCACGATCTCGCGCACCGTCTCCTCGATGCCAGAGAAGTCGGCCGTCGACAGAGAGGTCAGGGCGACCTCGTCATAGCCCGTCCGCTCGAGCCCGCGGCGTACCATCTCGAGCACCTGGTCCGCGGGGCGCTCGCGCACTGGCCGGGTGATCATGCCCGCCTGGCAGAACCGGCAGCCGCGCGTGCAGCCGCGGAACACCTCCACGTTGAGGCGATCGTGGACCACCTCGGTCAGGGGCACGAGCTGACGCTTCGGATAGGGCCAGTCGGCCAGGTCGGCCACCGTCCGCTTCTCGACCCGCTCGGGCGCCGCCGGGTCGACGGGCACCGTGCCGACGAGCCGTCCGTGCTCGTAGCGCGCCTCGTAGAGGGAGGGCACGTACACGCCCGGCACCCCTGCCAGGGCGGCAAGGACCTCGTGGCGGCGACGCTCGGCAGGCGGACGGGCAAGCCAGGCCGCCACGACCTCGTTCATCTCCCCGACGAGCTCCTCGCCGTCACCCAGGGCGAAGGCGTCCACGAAGTCCGCCAGGGGCTCGGGGTTGAAGGCGCAGTGGCCACCTGCCACGACCAAAGGATCGCCGTCCCCTCGCTCGGCCGAGCGGACCGCCAGCCCGGCCAGGTCGAGCAGGTTCAGCACGTTGGTGTAGACGAGCTCCGCCGACAGGTTGAAGGCGATGACGTCGAAGTCGCGTGCCGCCAGGTGGTTCTCGAGGGAGAACAGCGGCACCCCGGCCGAGCGCATGGCCGCCTCCATGTCGACCCAGGGCGCGTACGCCCGCTCGGCGAGGGCGTCGGCGCGTTCGTTGAGGATCTCGTAGAGGATCTGGAGACCCTGGTTGGGCAGGCCGACCTCGTAGGTGTCGGGGTACACGAGCAGCCAGGCGACCACCCCGGGTGCGTGCTCGGGGCAGACCGCCCCCTCCTCACCACCGATGTAGCGGGCGGGCTTGGACACCTGCGACAGGAGCGGCTCGATCCGCGGCCACAGCGACGCCATCGCGGGGCCAGTCTACGGCCGGCGGCCCTGGGCAGGAGCGGCCGTCGTGGCGGGTGCGGACCCGGTGGTGCTCGCGGCGGTGGTCGTCGTGGCGGCGGTCGTCGCGCTCGACCCGGCGGCGCCCCGGGCCGTGGCCGGCGAACGCCCCGCGCCCGGCGAGGCGGCGACCGGGCCACCCGCGCCCGAGGCCGTGGCTGCACCCGCCGACGGGGCGGCGCTCAGCTGGGCCTGGTTGGCGTAGATCCAGTCGAAGGCCTGGCGGACCACGGGCGCGGCGGCCGCAGCCCCGTACCCCCCCTGGGAGATGACCGCCAGCACCAGGTACCTCGGGTTCGGCAGCGGGCCGAAGGCGACGAACCACGAGTTGGGCTCGAGCCCCGGTGCGTTCGACGCGGTGCCCGTCTTGCCGGCCAGGGGGAACTGGGCGAGGGGGAAGCCCTGGAAGGCCTGGTAGGCGGTTCCGCTCGGGCTCGACACCACGCCTTCGAACCCCTGGAGCATCGGGTCGCGCACCGAGGGCGGCAAGTCGACGTGGCCGGTCACCCGTGGCTGGTAGCGCTCGATCACCTTGCCCTGCGGCGACACGACCTCGGCCGCCACCTCGGGGGCATAGCGCGTGCCGCCGTTGGCGAAGGTGGCGTACGCGTCGGCGAGGCCGATGGGTGTGAGCACGGTGCCGCCCTGGCCGAAGGCCATCTCGACGTTGTCGCCCGTGTACCACGTGTCGTAGGGGAAGGCCTTGGGGTACTTGGCGTGGAGGGCCTTGCGGACCGTCGGGCTGTCGATCCGCCCCTCGCCCTCGCCGGGCAGGTCGATGCCGGTCGGGGTCGTCAGGCCGTACTGGGCGCCGACGTCTTGGATCGGCTGGGGACCGTAGACGGCCTGCTGCTGCCAGAACATGGCACCCAGGTTGTAGAAGTAGTAGTCGTCCGAGGCCGTGAGCGCCTCGGGGAGGTCGACGGGCCCGAGGGCCTCCGAGTCGTCGTTGTGGAAGACGCAGGTGCCGCCCGTGCAGCCGGGCACGGTGAAGGTCCCGGTGTCGTCGACGTACTGGTTGGGGCTGATGATGCCCTTCTGGAGCGCCGCGGTGGCCGTCACCAGCTTGAAAGTCGAGCCCGGGGTGTAGAGGCCGTCGATGGCGTAGTCGTTCTCCGCCCCGACGCGCTGGATGGCGTCGTACGCCGCCTGGGAGATTCCGCCCACGAACTGGGTGAGGTCGAAGCTCGGGTACGAGGCCAGCGCGAGCACGTGGCCGTTGGAGGGATCGAGGACGATGGCCGCGCCGTTGGGTGCGGGGGGGAACCGGCCCCCGTTCTTGACGTCGGGCGTCCGGCGGTCGGTCAGGATCTGGTTCTCGAGGGCCTGCTCGAGCTCGCGCTGGAGACCGACGTCGATGTTGAGGACCACGGTGTCCCCCTGCACCGGATCGGTCCGGTGCAGCGTGCCCACCACCGTCCCCTTGGCGTTCACCTCCAGCTCCTGCTGGCCGGCCACGCCGCGCAGGAACTGCTCGTACTCGGCCTCGACCCCCGTCTTGCCGATCTCGCTCTCGGGCGTGTAGCCCTGGTTCGGATGGGCCGCCAGCTCGGTGCCGGTGATGTCGCCCACGTAGCCCAGGACGTGCGAGGCCAGGTGGTCCCCCTGCGGGTAGGCGCGCTCGGTCAGGGCCTGGACGCTCACCCCCGGGAACTGCTCGGGGTGCTCCTGGAGGTAGGTGACCGTGGCCGGCGGCGCATCGGTCATGACCGGCACCGGCTGGAACGGGCTGTAGCGGGGGTCCTTCAGGATCGCCTCGACCTGGGCCGGCGTCTTGCCCACCAGCGCCGCCACGGCGCCGATCACGCTCGGGTGCTGGGCCGCCGCCACCCGGGAGAGCACGAGCTCCTGGCTCACCTGGTTGCCGACCAGCACGACGCCGTTGCGGTCGGTGATGTCGCCGCGGGGCGCCGGAATGGCCACCACGCGCAGGCCGTTGGCATTCACCGCCGCCGCGTAGTTGCGGTGGTCGATCACCTGGAGCGTCCACAGGCGGAGCACCATCACCGCGAACAGGCCGAACACGACCAGAGCGATCACGTTGAGGCGCAGGCTCGGGCGTGACGGGCGCTCTTCGGGGGAGCCCACGAGGGAGGCGACGCTCACCGTCTTGCGGGGACGGATCCGCGGCTGGCGCGACGGGCGCCGGTGGGCACGCCGCGCCGCCAGCTCGCGCAGGGGGAGCAGGTAGCGGCGGCGCTGCCTGAAGAAGCGGCGGGACCTGGTCACGGCCGCACCAGCCTCCGGGCCCGGGCGCGCCGCCGGCGGCCAGACGCAGCCGCCGGGCCGAGGGCCCACGCCATGATGCGGCACACCGGACGGGCGGCGAGGGCGTTGACCACCGCCACGACGGCTACCACCGCGCCGAGGTCCACCCGGAGCATCTGCTCCTGCCCAAGCACCGCACCGAGCACCGCGTACAGCATGACTGCTGCCGCGGTGCCGGCGGCGCCGGCGACCGGGGCCACCCACCAGGCGTCGTGGTCGGCACCGGCAACGACCCGGCCGACGCCGGCGCCGAGCAGGCAGCCGACCAACGCGCTCAGGCCCATGGGCGTCGGCAGCACCAGGTCGACCGCCATGCCGGCGAGGAAGCCGACCACCGCCCCCACCCGGATGCCGCCGGCAAGGGCGGCCCCGACCGGGAGCAGCCACATGAGCTCGGGATGTGCCCCGGCCACGCGCAGGTCGAGCCCGACCGTCTGGTCGAGGAGGAGCAGCCCGGCCACCACGGCCAGGAGGCGCACCACCGCGCCGGGGGTCACCGGCGGCTCAGGGGGTCGGCTGCCACTGCACCACGTCCACGTAGGTCAGGTGGGCCAGGTCGGCTGCCGGGTCGACCCGCACGGTCATCTGGTCGGCCCCCGACGGGGTCGAGAAGCTGGCGACCCTCCCGACGGGGATGCCGGGGGGGAAGCTCGCCCCGGCGAGGCCGTTGGTCGCCATGACCTCGCCTCGGTGCAGCGGCGTGCCGGGGGCGACGAACAGGGCGGCGAGCGGCTGGCCAGGGCCCTCGCCGGCCACGGTGGCATAGGAGGCCTGGCGCCCACCGAAGGTCACGCCCACACGCGACTGGCCGTCGGTCACGAGCTGGACCGTGGCCTGGGTGTGGCTCGCCTCGACGACCACCCCCACCAGCCCCCCGGAGCCGACCACCGGCATGCCGACGGTCACCCCGTCGTCGCGGCCCTTGTCGATGGCGACGTCGGCGTCGAAGTTCGACATGTCGAGCGCGGTGACCTGTGCCGGCACGGTGGGCAGGCTCCCGACGAAGGGAAGGTGCTCGAGGGTGGTCAGCTGGCGCAGCTGCTGGACGTCGAAGGACCGCTGGGCGAGCTGCTGGTCCAGGCGCCCGACCGTGGCCCGGAGGTTCTCGTTCTCGCGCTGGAGGGCGCCGTAGTGCACGGCACCGGCGAAGAAGTCCCCGAGGGGGCGCACGACGTCGTCGACCGCCTGGCGCAGCGGCGAGAACACGTCGTTGGCGACCGACCGGACGCCGGCAGTGAGGTCGTGGGTCCGGCCGGTCTGGTCGACGGTGATCACGGTCAGCGACACGAGGACCAGTACCACGACGGTGGCCACGGTCCGGCGCGACCGCGGGGTCCTCGACATGGTGGGCAGGGTGCGGCGCGACCGCCGGCGCAGGGCCACCCGAGGACCGGCTCCCGGGTCAGCGAGACGACGAGGTGATGAGCACCCGCTTCAGCGCCTCGAACTCCTCGAGGCACTGCCCGCTGCCGACGGCCACGCAGTTGAGCGGGTCGCGGGCCACCACCATGGGCATGCCCGTTTCGTGCTGCAGGCGAGCGTCGAGCCCGTGCAGCAGCGCACCGCCGCCTGTCAGCACGATGCCCTGCTCCATGATGTCGGCCGCCAGCTCCGGCGGGGTGCGGTCGAGGGTCACCTTCACCGCGTCGACGATGGCCGACACCGGCTCGTCGACGGCATGGCGGATCTCCTCGGTCGACACGACGACGGTCTTCGGAAGGCCGGTGACGAGGTCGCGCCCGCGGATCTCGGCGTGGAGCTCCTCTTCGAGCGGGTAGGCGGAGCCGAGGGCGATCTTGATCTCCTCGGCCGTGCGCTCGCCGAGGGCGAGGCTGAACTCCTTCTTCACGTAGGAGACGATCGCCTCGTCGAGCTCGTCGCCACCGATGCGAATCGACTGACTGGTCACGATCCCCCCCAGGGAGATGACCGCCACCTCGGTGGTGCCGCCGCCGATGTCGACGACCATGTTGCCGGTCGGCTCGTGGACCGGCAGGCCGGCACCGATGGCCGCCGCCATGGGCTCTTCGATGATGTAGGCCTTGCGGGCCCCGGCGTACTCGGCGGCCTCCATGACGGCTCGCTGCTCGACCCCCGTGATCCCCGAGGGCACGCAGATCACCATGCGGGGCTTGGCGAACCGGCGCTGGTGCACCCGCTGGATGAAGTAGCGCAGCATCTTCTCGCAGATCTCGAAGTCGGCGATCACGCCGTCCTTGAGGGGCCGGATGGCCTGGATGTTGCTCGGTGTCCGGCCGATCATCCGCTTGGCCTCGGCCCCGACGGCCAGCGGCCGGCCGTCCTTGACGTCGACGGCCACGACCGACGGCTCGTTGAGCACGATGCCGCGGCCGCGCACGTACACGAGCGTGTTGGCGGTGCCGAGGTCCACGGCCATGTCGCGGCCGAGCAGGTTCAGGCGGTTCTCGGGCATGGAGGTCAGGGTCCTCTCGCGCACTCCGACACGCTGGGGTCCGCCAGCTGACGCCGACAGGCTAGGGGAACCCCGGGGGTCGCACAAGGGCGTCTGACGCCCGGCCCGGGATGCTGCGTCGGGCCAGGCCGGGAGTACGCGGAGCGACGCGACCGAGCCAGACCGGGGTACGCGGAGCGACGCGACCGAGCCGGGGCCAGGGACGGGCCGGTGCCGGGGAGGGGCCGGGGCCGGGGAGGGGCCGGGGCCGGGGAGGGGCAGGGCAGGTGCCGCGGAGGGGCCGGTGCCGAGGAGGGGCAGGGCCAGGGCCCGGGACGGGGAAGCAGGCGTCCCTCAGGCCAGGCCGGGGAAGAAGAGCGCGATCTCCCGGGCGGCCGATGCAGGCGAGTCCGAGCCGTGCACCAAGTTCTCGGTGAGCTCGACCCCGAAGTCGCCCCTGATCGTGCCCGGCGCGGCCTCCTTGGGATCCGTGGCGCCCATGAGGGTCCGGACCACGCGGTAGGTGTCGCCGGGGCCCTCGACCACGAGCAGGAGCGACGGCGACCGGGTGATGAACGCGACCAGGTCGTCGAAGAACGGCTTGGCGCGGTGCTCGGCGTAGTGCTCGGCCGCAACCTCGGGGCCGATGAGGCGGAGCTCGGCAGCCACCAACGAGAGCCCCTTGCGCTCGAGGCGCGCCACGATCTCACCGACGAGGCCCCGCTCGACTGCGTCGGGCTTCACGATCACCAGGGTGCGGTCCACGAGGCGGGCACAGTACCAGGACCGAAGAGCCGGCTCCGGGAAGCGGGGCACCGTGGCGATGAGGGCGTGGGTGCCGGCGGCCGGCCAGGCCGCGGGCCCTCAGCCCTGGGCGGCTCCTTCGAGCAGCAGGGCGCGGGCGCCGGCGACGACGTAGAGCGAGCCAGCCACGAGGAGCATCCCCTCGGGGGCCACCAGGGCGCGGGCACGGGCCACGGCGTCGGCCACCGTGCCGGCCACCACCACCTCGAACCCGAGGGAGCGGGCCGCCTCGGCCACGACCTCCGAGGGCTGCGCCCGCGGGGACTCCGGTGCGCAGGTGACGACCGTCCCCACGCCGGCCGGCCGAAGCGCCCCGAGCATGGCCGACGGGTCGCGCCCGCGCAGCATCCCCACGACCGCCACGATGCCGCCGGGCACCTGGAACTCCTCGGCCAGCGCCGCGGCCAGCGTCTGCATCCCGGCCACGTTGTGGGCTCCGTCGACCACGCACAGCGGGTGCCGGCCCACGACCTCGAGCCGCCCCGGCACGCGCACCGCACCGAAGCCCTGCTCGACCACGTCGTCGCTGAGGGGTGCCCCGAAGAAGGCTTCCACCGCCGCCAGCGCGCACGCCGCGTTGACACCCTGGTGGGGCCCGTGCAAGGGCACGAGGACCTCGCCGTAGGCGGCGCCCGGGGTGCGCAGGTCGACCAACCGGCCGCCCACGGCCAGCCGGTTGGCAGTACAGGCGAACTCCCGCCCCGCCACCCAGATCTCGGCCGCCCCGGCGGCCTCGGCCACCGAGCGGATGACGCCGACGAGCTCGGGGTCCGTCTCCCCGATCACCACGCGGCTGCCGGGCTTGACGATGCCCGCCTTGTCGCGGGCGATCCCCTCGAGGGTCGGCCCGAGGACCTCGGTGTGGTCGTAGCTGATGTTGGTGACCACCGCAACGGCGCCGTCGACGACGTTGGTGCTGTCCCACGATCCCCCGAGGCCGACCTCGACCACCATGACGTCGACCGCCTCGTCCGCGAACCACCGGAGGGCGGCCGCCGTCAAGAGCTCGAAGCGGGTGGGCCGGACGGACACCAGCGGCTCGAGCAAGGCCAATGACGAGAGCAGCTCGCAGAAGGCGTCGTCGGCGATCGGCTCCCCGTCACGGGCGAGCCGCTCGTTCACCCGTGTCAGGTTCGGGCTGGTGTAGGTGCCCACCGACAGGCCCCTCGCACCGAGGAGGGCCGTCACCATGGCCGCCGTCGATCCCTTGCCGTTGGTGCCGGTGAGATGGATCGCCGGCGCGGCGCGCTGGGGATCGCCGAGGAGGGAGGCCAGCTCCCGGATGCGCTCCAGGGTGGGCAGTGCCCGGCGGCTCGGCACGTTGGACTCGAAATCGATGTGCGAGTCGAGCCAGGCGAGCGCCTCTGGCAGCGAGGAGAACCTCGTGGCCACTGCAGGGGTCAGGATGCGGCCCGGCGGCTGCGCGTCGACTTGGCCGGCGGGTCGTTCACGGGCACGAGCGTGGGGTGCACGCGCTCGAGGACGACGCGGCGGTCGACCACGCACTTGCCGACGTCGGTGCGGCTCGGCAGGTCGTACATCACGTCGAGGAGCACCTCTTCGAGGATGGCACGCAGGCCCCGGGCGCCCGTCCCGCGCAGGAGAGCCTGCTCGGCAACCGCCTCGAGCGCGTCGTCGGTGAGCTCGAGCTTGACCGAATCGAGCTCGAACGTCCGCTGGTACTGGCGGACGAGCGCGTTCTTCGGCTCGACCAGGATGCGGATCAGGGCGTCCTTGTAGAGCTGGCTCACCGCGCTCACGACGGGGAGCCGACCGATGAACTCCGGGATGAGCCCGAACTTCATGAGGTCCTCGGGGAGCACGTGGCGGAGGATCTCGGCGTCGTCGCGCTCGGCCTGGTTCACCTGGGCACGGAACCCGATCCCCTTGCGGCCGATGCGGGACTCGATGATCTTGTCGAGCCCGGCGAACGCACCCCCGCAGATGAAGAGGATGTTGGTGGTGTCGATCTGGATGAACTCCTGGTGGGGGTGCTTGCGCCCCCCCTGGGGGGGCACCGAGGCCGTCGTCCCCTCGAGGATCTTGAGCAGCGCCTGCTGCACCCCCTCGCCCGACACGTCGCGGGTGATCGAGGGGTTCTCGCTCTTGCGGGCGATCTTGTCGATCTCGTCGATGTAGATGATGCCCGTCTCCGCCCGCTTGACGTCGTAGTCAGCCGCCTGGATCAGCTTGAGCAGGATGTTCTCGACGTCCTCCCCCACATAGCCCGCCTCGGTGAGCGCGGTGGCGTCCGCGATGGCGAAGGGCACGTTGAGCATGCGCGCCAGCGTCTGGGCCAGCAGTGTCTTGCCGCACCCGGTCGGGCCGAGCAGGAGGATGTTCGACTTGGAGAGCTCCACGCCGTCTTCGGGTGGCGGGCCGGCCTGCACCCGCTTGTAGTGGTTGTAGACGGCGACCGACAGGATCTTCTTGGCGTACTCCTGCCCGACGACGTAGTCGTTCAGGAACTCGAAGATCTGCCTGGGCTTGGGCAGGTCCTCGAAGTGCACCTCCGCCGAGTCGGTGAGCTCCTCGGCGATGATGTCGTTGCACAGGTCGATGCACTCGTCGCAGATGTAGACGCCCGGCCCGGCGATGAGCTTCTTCACCTGCTTCTGCGACTTGCCGCAGAAGCTGCACTTCACCAGGTCCCCGCCTTCGCCGAACTTCGCCACCGTCGTGCTCTCCCGTCTCTGAGCCGTCTGATCCCCGTGCCGGGCCCGCTACGCGGCGCCGACCGCCTCGAGGGCGATGGCGTCCCTGCTCGTGATGACCTCGTCGATCACCCCGTAGGCGACCGCCTCGTCCGCCGTCATGATGAAGTCGCGATCGGTGTCCTTGGCCACCTTCTCGATCGGCTGGCCCGTGTCGGCGGCGAGCATGTGGTTCAGCAGGTCGCGCATCCGCAGGATCTCCTTGGCCTGCAGCTCGATGTCGCTCGCCTGGCCCTCCACCCCGCCGAAGGGCTGGTGCAGGAGGATCCTGGCGTGCGGCAGGGCGAAACGCTTGCCCCTCGTGCCGGCCGCGAGCAGCACGGCGGCCGCGGAGGCGGCCTGGCCGAAGCAGAACGTGGACACGTCGGGCTTGATGTACTTGATCGTGTCGTAGATGGCGAAGAGGGCGGTGATGTCGCCGCCTGGCGAGTTGATGTAGAGGTGGATGTCCTTGTCCACCTCCTCGGACTCGAGGAAGAGGAGCTGGGCGCAGACCAGGTTCGCCACCGTGTCGTCGATCGGCGTGCCGAGGAAGATGATCCGCTCGCGCAGCAGCCGGGAGTAGAGGTCGTACGCGCGCTCACCGCGGTTGGACTGCTCCACCACCGTCGGCACGAGGTAGCCCTGGGCCCGGATCTGGCGATCGTACGATGTCATCGGCCGGCCTCCTCGGTCGTGTCGGTCCGGTTCTCGATCTGCTCGACTTCGGGAGCCGCCTCGGTCCCCCCCTGCGCGCTCCCCCCCTGCGCCGCCGCTCCGCCGGCCTCGTCGGCCGCCGCCTCCTGCACCGCGGCAACCTCGGGTGCACCGTGGCCGGCCTGCCCGGAACGCAGGTCCTCCCGCGTGAGCGCGTTGCCTTCGTCGTCGACCAGCTCCACGTGGTCGAGGAGCCACTCCAGCGCCTTGGCCTTCCTCTGCTCCGAGCGTATCGCGACGGTCCTGCCGGTGCGGTCGAGCCGCGCCCGCACGTCGGCTACCTTCATGCCGGCGCGCCGCGCCACGGCGTCGAGCTCGGCCTCGAGCTCCTCGTCGCCGACCGTGATGTCCTCGGCGTCCGCCAGGGCCCGCAGCGCCAGGTCGGCCTTCACGCTGCGGAACGCCTCGTCGCGCAGCTCGGCCACCAGCTCCTCCTGCGAGCGGCCGGTCGCGCCCAGGAAGGCCTCGAGGGACAGGCGCTGGTCCTCCAGTCGATGGGCGAGGTCGTGGAGCCGCTGGTGGAGCTCCTCGTCGACGAGCACCTCGGGCACCTCACCGTCGTCGACCAGGCCGACGAGCGCGGCCAGCGCGTTCTCGCGCAGGACGATCTCGGCCTGGAGCGCCTTCACGCGTCCCACACGGGCGCGGAGGTCGTCGCGCAGCTCGGCCACCGTCGCGAACTCGGACGCCTCGGCGGCCCACGCATCGGTCACCTCGGGGAGCTTCTTCTCCTGCACCTCTTTGACCAGGACCCGGAAGGACACCGGGTCCATGCCCGGCGGAGTGGCCGAGAAGGCCAGCACGTCGCCGGGGCGAGCACCGCGGAGCTGCTCGTCGAGCTCGGGGACCACCGACCCGCTCCCCACCTCGTAGACGAAGTCGGTGCGCGACAGGACCTCCTCGCCGCCGGCCTCGCCGAAGACGTCCACGGTCACGTGGTCGCCGTCGACGGCGGGCCGGTTGGCCGGCACGAGCTCGGCGTCGTTGTCGCGCAGCCGGTCGACCTGGCGATCGACGTCGGCGTCGGACACGGCGGGGGACGGGACCGTCACCCGCAGGCCCCGGTACCCGGGAATGGCGACCTTGGGGCGTACTTGCACGACGGCGTCGAAGGTGACGGGGCCCTGCTCGGCGCCGCCGGTGATGTCGATGTCGGGCGGCGCGATCGGGTCCACCTCGGCGTCGAGCACGGCCTGCGCGTAGAAATCGGGCAGGGCCTCGCGCAGCGCCTCGGCGCGCAGCACGGCGGCGCCGCCCATGCGGGCCTCGAGCACCCGCCGGGGGACCTTGCCGGGCCGGAACCCCGGCACGCGCGCCTGGCGGGCGAGGGTCCGGACCACGCCGTCGAGGGCACGGTCCACCTCGGGCTCGTCTATCTCGACGGACAGGCGGACCCGGTTGCCTTCGACGGGCTCGGCGGTCGCTCGCATGAGTGCCTCACTCTACCGGGCCGCCCGGCGGCCCACGGCCAGCACGGCTCCTGCCGTAGGCCGCAGGGTGCCGGACGGTTGCGCACCCGTAGGAGCAGGCCCAGGGGCCGGACGGGCCGGCTGTTCGCCCCCCGGGCCCGGCGGCCGCCGCTGCGTGGCCGGCACCGGCTGGCACGCCGGCGGGCGAGCCGGCTGGCCGCGGCGGCTGGGCGAGCTGTCCGGCGGCGGGCGGGCCGGATAACCGGCGGCAGCTGGGCGGCGTCGGGTTCGCCTGCCGTCAGATCATGACGTTCATCGCGCCGAGCACCTCGGCCCCGAGCGACACGTCGCCCTCGAGCCCCACGTCGCCCGCCGGTCGCGCCCCGGTGCCGCTCGTCCGCCCGCAGGCGAGTCGCAGGAAGGTGCCGGCATCGAGCACGATCGTGACGGCAGGGGGCGCCGGAGGCTCCTCCGCGGGCACGCCCCGGCCGCCGACCTGGGCGACGGTGAGTGTCCGCCCAAGGGGCCCGGTGATCTGCCAGCGGACGACGGTCCCCTCGGGCGGGGCCACGCGACGGCCGACCACGTAGCCCATCAGGTCGGCCATGCGGGCGAGCGCCCGGGCCTCCCCAACGCCGTGGCGGCCGCCGGGGCGGCCGACGGCGCGCCGGATGTCCTGCTCGTGCACCCAGCAGTCGAAGACCCGGACGTCCATGAACTCCCGATAGGGGACCTGGCCGACGGGGCTCGGCCCGACCCGGTCGAAGCGATCGGGACCGAACGAGCGCAGCTCGGCCAGGCGGCGCGCCGTCACCTCGCGGAACTCTGCCAGCACCTGGTGGCCCGGGAGCCCCCGGCGGGCCTCGACCCACGCCTCGTTGGCCTGCCCGATGTCGTTGCGGACGTGCGCCGGCCGGGGACCCTCGAACGGAGGCGGCTGCTCGCCGAGGAGCAGCCGCTCCGTGCCGATCATGTGCGACACATGGTCGCGCACCGACCAGCCCGGGCAGTCCGTCGGGCGGTCCCAGTCGTCGGGAGCCAGCCCGGCGCAGAGGTCCGCGATCGAGGACCACACCTCCTCGAGCATCCCGACTACCGGCTCGGCAGGTTGCGAGCCGGCGGCGAGGCCGGTGGGGTCGCTGGTGGTCACCACCCGATCGTAGAGCGCCCAAGCCTTCAGGGCCCGTTGCCGCTACGATGCGTGCCGGCATGGCGGCGCCGGGCGGCTCTGGGCAGGCGGGGTCCACGGGCGCTGGCAGCCGCACCCGGCCCGCGGCGAGGGCCCAGCTCTCCGGCGCCGTCACCCGGGCCCTCCTCCGCCTCATCGAGGAGCAGGCCGGTCCTGGCGGGGTCGAGCAGGCGCTGCAGCTCGCTGGCGTCAGCTCGCCGGTGGCCGCCCTCGCCGACACCGCCCACTGGTCGGACCACGACGAGGTCGTGGCACTCCTGTTCGCGGGCGGCGCGGTGACCGGCGACACCCGGTTCGCCCGCCACGTCGGGGAAACGGTGCTGGCACTTGCAGACGACCTCCCGGCAGTCGCGGCCCTTCGCGCGGCAGGCGACCCGGCGGCCGCCCTGCGCCAGGTGTCGCCCTTGGGCGACTCCCTCCTCACGATGTGCACCCTCGAGGCGCTCGAGGTGGGCCAGGCCGACGCCGTCCTGCAGGCACAAGCGCCGGCCGGCGCCGCTCGCCACCAGTTCGTGTGCGAGATCACGAGAGGCGTGCTGTCGCAGGTGCCGGTGCTTTTCGGGCTGGCGCCGGCAGAGGTCGACGAGCCCGAGTGCCAGGCACGGGGCGGCCCCTTCTGCGAGTACCACCTCGCATGGGGGCCGGCCGGCGCGGCGCCGGGGACGAGCACGGGTCCGCTGCCGGACCGAGCCGCCCTCGAGCGGGCCATCGGGGCGCGTGCGAACGGCAGCGCCGTCCTGGCGCCAGCGCCCGCCGCACCGCCAGCGCCCGCCGCACCGCCAGCGCCGGCCGCACCGCCAGCGCGCGCCGCACCGGCAGCGCCTGCCGCACCGGCAGCGCCCGCCGGCGCCGACGTGGAGGATGCCGCGGCGCGGCTCTCGGCGATGGGCCGGCGCCTCGACGACATCACGGCCACCGCTGCCGACGTCCGAGCCGGGGCCGCGCTGGCAGACGTGCTGGCCCGCACCGCGCGCCGCGCGGCACGAGCGGTCGGCGCCACCCGGTACCTCCTCGTGGTGCGGTCCGCACCCGACGCGCCGGTCGAGCTCCACCAGCACGGCTTCGACGAGAACGGCGCGTGGGCGCTGGCCCGCCAGCTCTGGCGACCCGACTCGGGTGGGGAGGACGACGCCCGGCTCGTGGTCGACGTGGCCTCGGCCCGGCGGACCTACGGCCGCCTGGCGGCCTACTTCCCCGGCCCGTGGACGCCGCCGCCCGAGGACCGGGCGGTGTTCGCCCTCTACGCGGGGTTCGCCGCCACCGCGCTCGACCTGGCGGCAACCGCACCCGACCTGCACGAAGTCGGCGCGGGATCTCCGTCGACGCTCGCGGGGGCCTCGCCGGCAGCGCCACCTGGCGCCGCGGCGCCGGGTGGATCCGTGGGACCGGGCAGTGCGCGAGGGCCTGTCAGCGAGCGGCAGGCGCAGCCGCTCGCCGTATCGGCGACGGCCGTGCCGGGTGACCGCAGTACGCTCGCCGGTGCGGCCGGCGGGCCGGCGGGCCGGGGGCCCGACAGCGAGCTCGATCTCGAGGCGGCACTGCGCCGCGGGCTCGACCAGGGCGAGCTGTTCGTGCTGTACCAGCCCTTCGTCGACCTCGACACGACGGAGGTCGTGGGGGTCGAGGCCCTGGTCCGCTGGCGCCATCCCACCAGAGGAGTGCTCGAGCCGGCGACCTTCCTCCCCCTTGCGGAGCGCACCGGCCTCGTCGTCGACGTGGACCATTTCGTCGTGCGCGAGGCCTGCCGCCAGCTGCGGGAATGGGCCGACGGGGGCGTGACCCCCCTGCGGATGTCGGTCAACGTGTCGCGCCTCGACCTGGCCTCCGACACCTTCGCGGACCGCGTGGCCGCGGCCCTCCACGACCACGGGGTGCCCCCGATGTGGCTCGAGCTCGAGATCACCCCGGCGCTCCTCGACGACCCCGACGACGCGGTGCGACGGACGAGCGAGCAGCTTCGCCAGCTGGGCGTCCGCTTCTCCCTGTCGGACCCCGCCAGCGCGCTGGCTGCGCCCGAGCAGGTCGCCAGCTTCCCGGTCAGCACGCTGCGGCTGGGGCGAACGTTCGTGCAGATGCTCGGCCCAGCGGACGAGCGCGCCACCCTGGCGTCTGCGATCACCGACCTGGCGCAGCGGCTCGGCCTCGACTGCGTGGCCGAAGGGGTCGAGAGCTCGACCCAGAGCCGCGTCCTGCTCCAGCGGGGCCTGACGACTGCCCAGGGCTACTTCTTCAGCCCGCCGCTCCTCCCCAACGACGTCAAGCGGATGCTGCTCAGTCCCATGCGGGGGCGCGCCCGAAGGCCCGACCGCGTCGCCCCGACCCCGCCGTGATCCGGTAGCTTGCAGGTGTCGGCCACGGGGTGTGGCGCAGTTGGCAGCGCGCAGCGTTTGGGTCGCTGAGGTCCCCGGTTCAAGTCCGGGCACCCCGACAGACCAGAAGCGAACCAACCCAACTCCTCAGCAACCGCGCAGCACGGCAAGTCGGTAGGGCTGCGCGGGTTCGGGGGGCGGTGTCACAGCCTGGAACCCACGCGTAGCGGTGAGCTGCTCTGCCGGCATGGCTCCGCTGCTGGACGCTGGAGGGGCTCGCAGGTAGCCTTCCGTCGGGCAAGGTCTCGAGCACGACCGGGGACACTCGCGCGTGCCCCAAGGGTGCAGGGAGGAAATGAGGGCCTTTCTTCTCAAGACCGCCCGACTTCTGATAGCCGGCCGTGCCGGGTGCGTCGCCGTCTTCCTCGTGGTCGCCTTTGTCGGCATTGCGACGAGGGACGGGACCGCACCCCCCGCGAGCCGGACGATCACCCCTGCCCGTCTGCTCAGCTCCTCGGGCCCCGCTCTCAGCACTGCCTCGGGCTTCCCTGTCGACGAGGTGGGCGGTTCCACGCCTGTGTCATGGGTCGGCGTCACCTGGGCCAACCCGAGAGACCTCGTCGTGGTCGTGTTCGACCTCAACTACACATCGAGCGAACCGGCCGTCTCCTCGATCTCAGCCAATCTGGCGGGCCCCTTCTCGAAGGTCGGGAGCTACACGGACACGAGTGGCGACGCCAATCGCCGGCTCGAGGTGTGGGAAGGGGTCGTGGGTACGACGGGTTGGGACAACCTTTCCATCGCCTACAACGGAAGCGGCTCCTACTACGAGGTGGCGGTCGACGAACTGTCGTCTGCCCTCCCGAGCACGCCCACGTGGTCCCTCGGCGCCACGGCTGGAGCCTCGGGCAAGCAATTTGGATCTGGCCCCCAGCGGTTCTTTCTGCCGGCACTCACGTCTTCGAGTGCAGCCGTTCAAGGCTACGTGGGGTGGGCCGTCTGCTCCCAGACCGGGTCCGTCGGCACGACGACCGGCTTCTCCTACTACCTCTCCCCCGCGAACAACCTGCTTGTCTTCGACGGATCGCTAAAGACGAACACCACCTACCAGCCCACCGCGTTCTGTCAAGACCCCTCGGGCACGCCGACCGAGTCCTCCATCGCCCTCATCGTTTCGGCGTCGAGCCTGCCAGGAGCACCGACAGGAGTGACAGCCACCCCGGGCAGCGCCTCGGCGACGGTGGCGTGGACGGCACCTCCAGATGGCGGGAGCCCGATCACGAGTTACACCGTCATGGCTTCGCCGGGTGGGGTGACGGCGAGCGTCCCCGGGACATCGGTCTCGGCGACGATCGGGGGTCTCACGAGCGGACAGGCGTACACGTTCACGGTCACGGCGACGAACGCGCTCGGTTCCGGCGCTCCGTCATCGCCCTCGAACTCGGTCACCCCGACTGACGCGAGCCCGATGCCGAACAGCGTGCAAGCCGGCTACTGGATGGTCGACTCGGCCGGGCATGTCTACGCCTTCGGGAGCTCGACCTACTACGGCGGGGCAACCGCTTATCTCGTCCCCGGGTCCTCGGTGGTTGGGATCTGTCCGACCCCCGATGGACAGGGCTACTGGCTCGTTGCCAACACCGGCGCCGTCTACGCGTTCGGCGATGCGACCTACGTCGGTGGGAGCCCGACCCTGATGCCGGGCGAGCACGTCGTCAGTCTCTCGGCCACCTCAACCGGGCGCGGCTATTGGCTCGCGACGAGCATGGGACGAGTCTTCGCCTTCGGCGACGCGGCCAGTCTCGGGAGCATCTCGAGCCTCCACCTCAACTCGCCGATCGTGGGTTCCGCGGCTGCTCCGTCCGTCGACGGCGACTACCTGGTCGGCGCTGACGGGGGGGTCTTCGCATTGGGTGGAGCCCCCTATCTCGGATCGATGGGCGGCGCATCGCTCAACGGACCGGTCGTGGGTATCGGAGTCTCACCAGGAACGGCGGGCTATTGGCTTGTCGCGAACGACGGGGGGGTCTTCGCTTTCGGAAGCGCCCGCTTCTTGGGGTCGATGGGCGGCACACGGCTCAATGCCCCGGTCGTCGGCATGGTGCCGTTCGGGAATGGCTATCTGCTCGTGGCAGCAGATGGCGGGATCTTCGACTTCAGCTCCTACCCCTTCCTGGGTTCGATGGGAGCACATCCGCCTCCAGCGCCCGTCAGGAGCGCCGCAGGATTCCCGTGACCAGCGATGCGCCACGCGTCGCGTAGAGCCGGTCCCGGGCGTCGGTCGTCGCCGACACGTGCTGCGAACGGCATCAGCAACCCGGGCCCGGCACCGCGGCGCTGCTGGGACCGAATGCGGCAAGCGTCGTGATCCGCCGGCGGTCGGCGAGGGCCTGGGCGTGGCGTTCGCACGCGTCGACCTGCCAGGTCATGCCGTTCCGGGTCGTCTGCAGCGTGCCGTGCCAGACCACCACTCTCGGGCACGCCTCGGCCACCCCACCGCGCCGGATCGTGCCGAAGCAGGACCCAAGCCGGGGCGCGAGCAAGCCGCCGCCGGAGCCGTTGGCGTCGTCGAGAGTCGTCATCTCGTCTGGTCGGTCATCTCGTCTGGTCGCACCCACCTGGTCGCACCCGCGCAGCTGGAGCGCAGCCGTGCGAGCCCGGCCGCTCCCGCCGTCTGCATGGTCCCAGCCGGAGGTTCCGCCTCCGTTGCCGGCAAGGTGCAGCCGGGTCAGAGCGCATCTGGTCAGAAGCTGGCGGGCAGGAGCCGGCTCACGGCGTCGTAGAAGAAGAACAAGGTGACGAGGAACACGAGCACCCCGGCACCCACCACGAGGCGCCGCCAGCCGAGCCCCCTCGAGCGCCGCCAGGCCGCGAGCACGCCACCTGCGACGACCGCCGAACCGACGCCCCACCAGCACGCGTCGACCCAGTCGCCCGACGCTGCGGCGAGGTTCTGCGCTCCAAGTCGGGCCGGCAGGACCGCCGCCTTCGTTGCTGCGGGTGACCTCCCCGGGCTGCGCGCAGGAGGCGCAGCGGCAGGTGCGTCCGACGCCGGGACGGACGAGACCA
Organism: Acidimicrobiales bacterium; assembly: GCA_035293965.1. Taxonomy (GTDB): domain Bacteria; phylum Actinomycetota; class Acidimicrobiia; order Acidimicrobiales; family RAAP-2; genus DATGLW01. The sequence goes on along the minus strand of DATGLW010000080.1, from coordinate 5,429 downwards.
ACCGGGCGGTCACGACGAGCCGCTGGGCGGCGCTGTAGCGCGGATTGCAGGTGGTGAGCGTGAGCTCCGGGTCGGGCGTCGGGTCGAGGACGGCCACGTCCGAGGGGGACACGACCCTGCTCCCGACGGTCGCGTACGTGAAGGTGCCCTGAATGGTGGTGATCACGATCGGATCGCCTGGCGCCAGCTGGTCGAGGCTGTAGAAGGGGTGCCCCCAGGTGGTGCGGTGGCCGGCGATGCCGACGTTGCCCGCCTCGCCCGGCAACGGCGTGCCTGGGTAGTGGCCGGGGCCGAGGCTGAGCTCCGCCTCGTTCACCCCTTCGACGACGACCTGGTCGAGGCCGATCGCAGGGATCCGGATCACGCCCACCGGGCTCCCCGTCGGGGGCGCCGCCACCTGGGGGACGACCGCCGGGGCTCGGGCACCCGGTGCCGGAGCTGCCGGGCGCGCCGGGAGGGACTCGTGGTGGGCGCGCAGGACCTGCTCGAACTGGTGCCGGAGCTCGGCTTGGTGGCGGCTCTGGAAGACCCCCGTCCCCCACAGCTGGAAGGCGACGAACAGCAGTCCGAGGATCCCGACCGCCATCAGCGCGGACCCGACGGCTCGCGCAGCCCGGCGGACAGGTGCGCCGGCGCCGGCCGGCGCGGGCCTCCTCGGGAACCGCTTCCGCCGACCCACCCGCTGATCGTCCCTTCCTGGCGTCGCCGTGGCGTCTCGGGAGCGTCCCGCCCATCGACGCCCTTGCGCCCTGGCCGGAGGCTACAGCGCGGGGCTCCGGGAGGAGGCGCCGCCTCCCTCGTATGCTTCGGTGCCGTGGCGGCGACCCGAGGGAACCTCGCGGTCAGGGTTGCGCGCTCGCTGTCGCGCCACTGGGTCCGCTCGCTGCTCGTCGTCGCGGGCCTGCTCGCCGCCTGGCTGGCCGTCTGCGCCTGGGAGATCGCCCGGGGAGCCAGCGAGGTGCGCGCGGGCGCGGCCGCCCTGTCCGAGGCCAAGTCCCTCGCGACGGCCGAGGGGCTCACCGAGGAGCTCCCCCTCCGGCCCCTGGACCGGGCCCGCGCGGACTTCGTCGCCGCGAGCTCGCACCTCGCCTGGGCTTTCCTCGACCCCCTGCGGGTGGTGCCCGTGCTCGGCCGGCAGCTCGACTCGCTCCGGGCGCTCTCGGGCGCTGCCGGGCAGGCGGCGTCCGTCGGCAGCCGGACCCTCGTGGCGGTCCACGCGCTCCTCCCCGGCGCCCGCCAGGCCGGGCCCACCCGCGTGGTGGCGCTCCGGACCCTTGCGGGCGTCGCCTCGCGAGCCGACGCCCAGCTCGCCCGCCTCGACCTCGGCCCCGGCGACGGGCTCGTCGGGCCGCTCGCCAGCAAGCGCCGGGAGTTCGCGGACGACCTCGGCAAGCTCCGCAGCACGCTGGCCCGAACGGCCTCCGCTGCCGGGGCCGGCGCGTCGCTGCTCGAGGGGCCGACGACATACCTCGTGCTCGCGGCCAACAACGCCCAGATGCACGCCGGGTCGGGCATGTTCCTCCAGGTCGGCACCATGACCGCCCAAAGCGGGCGCCTGTCGCTGGGCACGCTCACGCCCTCTGGGTTCGTGACCGTGCCCCCCGTGGTCCCCCTCACCGGGGACCTGGCGCGCAACTGGGGGTTCCTGCACCCCAACACCGAGTTCGAGAACCTCGCCCTCTCCCCGCAGTTCGACGTCAGCGCGGCGCTGGCCGCACAGATGTGGCCCGCGGCCACCGGCCAGCGCGTTGAGGGGGTGATGGCGATCGACGACGTCGCCCTCCAGGACCTGCTCTCCGCCACTGGGCCCGTCGTCGCCGACGGCGTGACGATCGACTCGGCCGACGTGCTCGGCTACCTGCTCCACGACCAGTACGTGGGGGAGGCCGACACCTCGACGTCCCAGCGCCGCGAGCGGCTCGGGGCGATCGCGCAGGCCGTCGTGCGGGCCCTGGAGGACCGCCCCGTCTCGGTGACCGCGCTCGCCTCTGCGCTTTCACACGCCACGGCGGGGCGCCACCTGCTGCTCTGGTCGCCGTCGCCAGCCGTCGAGCGTGCCTGGCAGGCCACCGGCACGGCCGGGCAGCTCCGGGCGGACGACCTGCTGGTCGCCCTCGTCAACCGTAGCGGCACCAAGCTCGACCCCTACCTCGAGGTCGACAACAGGTTGACCCTTCATCCCCACGGGGCAGCCACGGACGCCGAGCTGCAGGTGACCATCACCAACCGCACCCCGCCCGGGCAGGGCCAGTACATCGGGGGGCCCTTCCCGGGGCTCGGCACCGTGTACGGGGAGTACCTCGGCTACCTGGCCGTCAACCTGCCCGGCGACGCCCGCCACGCCCTGGTCCAGGGCTACCGAACGCTCGTGGCCGCCGGGCCGGAGGGCAAGACGCTCCTGCTCGCCGCGCAGGTCGACGTGCTCGCGGGCGATCGGCGCACGGTGACGCTCACCTTCGAGCTGCCCGGCAGCTCCGGGCAGCTCCAGGTGGTGCCGAGCGCCCGCTACCCGGCCGAAAACTGGACCATCCAGCGGAGCCGCGGGTCACCCGAGCACGTCACCGATGCCGCGCCGCACCTCGTGACGTGGTGAGGCCGCGACCGGGCAGCCAGAGCCCGCGGTGGTGGCTGCCCGCGGTGGTGGCTCAGGTGGTGGGCACCGCCCCTACGACGTCGGAGACGTGGACGCCCAGGCCTGGGAGGGAGCCGAGGAAGACGGCGTCACCGAATGCAAAGAGGCCGCCGTCTGCACCCACGAGCAGGTAACCCTTGCCGTCCGACGTCGGCACCATGCCCACGATGTCGGCCACGTTCACCCCGAGCGAGGGAAGGTCACCGAACGAGGCGGCGCCACCGAAGCCGTAGACCTTGCCGTTTGCGGCAACGAGCCAGTACCCGGTGCCCGACGGGTTGCCCGCGATCGCCACGATCGGCGAGGGCGGCGAGCTCACCCGACCGCTGTAGGTCGCGTCGCCGAACGCGTAGACAGCCCCCGCGGCGCTCACCAGCCAGTACCCCTTGTTGGACGGGGTGGCCACGATGCCGACGATGTCGTTCACGTGGATGCCGAGGCCCGGCAGCGACCCAAAGAAGCCCTGGCCCGGCGCGTTCGGTGGCGGGAAGACGAACACGCCGCCGTCGGAGCCCACCATGTCATACCCGTTGACCGGTGTGAACCGGTCCGCGGGCACGGTGGCGCTGGTACCGATCGGCGTCGTCACGGTGATGTCGACGGTGCTGGTCCCCGGCGGGGAGGTGGCGACGATCGACGTCGGCGACGTCACCACGAAATTCGCTGCTGCCGTGCTCCCGAACATCACCGACGACGCGCCCGCAAAATTGGCACCCGTGATCGTCACCGACGTGCCCCCCGCGGTCGGGCCCGTCGCCGGCGCCACGGCAGTGATCGTGGGGGCACCCTCCCAGATGACGGTCACGGGTGAGGACACCGCACCCTGGCTCACCAACCCAACGGGGCCGGTGGGGCACGGCGGCGTCCCTGTACAGGCATCGAGCTCACCCACATAGCGGGCAACGGTGAACGAGGACTTCGCGATCGGCGACGAGGAGACGCTCGTCGCGCTCCCCGTGTGAGCCAGCACCACAGGGCTCGCCGGGTTCGACACGTCGAGCGCCGAGATCCCGTACGCCTCGGCCCCCGTGTACGAGGGGTCTGATGCGGTGACCGTGACGTTGGTCCCAAGCGGGACGTAGTCGCTCGCCGGAGAGGGCGACGTCAGCGAGATCGTCTCTGCCGGAGAGGAGGTCGTGTTGTAGGTGTAGGTGAACTCGTCCTGGGTGCTGGTCGAACTGGTGCCGTTGGGGGTCGTGACCGTCACGTCGACGGTATTGCCGAGGAACTTCGACGACCGGGCCGGGGAGGTGACGGTCACCGACGTGTCGGAATTCACGTGCAGCGACGTGCCGGGGCCAGCCGACCCGAACGTGACCGCCGTCGCCCCCGTGAAGCCCGACCCGGTGATGGTCACCTGCGTGCCGCCGCCGATCGGCCCGCTCGCGGGGCTCACCGAGGCCACCACCGGTGCGGCGCCGGCAGCAGCCGCCGGGGCCGAGGCCAGGCCCCCCCACACCCAGGCCGCACCACCCGCCAGCAGGGCCGTGGAGAAGACGAGCCTGACGGCCATGGCGGCTCGCCAACCGCCCGACCGTCGGCCGAGCTGCCGGGCTGGCGTGCGGGGGGACGTCTCCGACGAGGATGAACTCCGAAGCATCGGCGCAACGTACCAGCCGCGGGCGCGGACGGTCGAGAGAGAGCAGGCGGACCGTCAAGAGGAAATCCGGAAGAAAGGAGGAAGACGAAGAAGAAGAGGAAGAAGAGGAATCAGTCGAGGAAAGAGGAAGAGGAAGCAGTCGAGGGAAAGAGGAGACCCATGGTGTAGCATCCGCCCGCGGAGCGGACCGGGAGGCGACCGCAGCCATCTCGTTCTGGGAGGAGCGCTGCCGTGTGGTCACACGGATTGCACAAGCGGCGGCGGAGGGGGCGACGGTGGCCCAGGTCGTCTTCCGAGCGAACGGTCGTCGGCGCGCTCGTCGTGGCCGTGGCAGCTGCTGCCACCCTTCCCATGGCATCGACGGTGCTGTCGGCCGTCACGACCGCTCCTGTCCTCGTGGCCGCCGGCGACATCGCGTGCAGCCCGAGCAGCCCCTCTTTCAACGGCGGGCTCGGCACGACGAACCCCCCGGCCTGCCAGGAGGCGGCGACCGCCCAAGAAATCGCCTCGATCGCACCCTCCTACTTGGTCCCGCTGGGTGACAACCAGTACGCCAACACGACAACGCAGGGCACCCAGCCCACCATGAGCGACTACCAGGGGAGCTACGACGCCACGTGGGGCAAGCTTGCGAGCACCCAGGGGGGGCCCGTCCCCAACGCCAACGTCCACCCCGTGCCCGGCAACTCGGAGTACGGCGACGTGAACGACTCGGGCCAGCCACCACTGAGCAACGGCTCCAACTACTACGCGAACTTCGGGGCGAGCGGGCTCAACGAGCTGCCCTCGTCGGTCACCGGAGCGAGCAACGACTGGTACAGCTACGACATCGCGGTGCCGGGTGGCAGCTGGCACGTGGTGGCCCTCGACTCGGAGTGCTCGGTCATCGGTGGCTGCGGACCGGGGTCACCGGAAGAGACCTGGTTCCGCAACGACCTCGCCGCCAACCCCGGCGTGTGCACCCTCGTCTACTGGCACGAGCCCAGGTGGTCGATCGGCCCCCTCGGCAACAACAGCGAGCTCGCCACGCTGTGGACCGACGCGGTGGCCGGGCACGTGACCTTGGTGCTCAACGGCCACGACCACGACTACGAGCACTTCGGCCCGATGGACCAGAACGGCAACCTGGCGCCCAATGGCACCTCCGAGTTCGTCGTGGGCACCGGGGGGTTCAACCTCGACAGTCCCTCGACGTCG
>DATGLW010000079.1:0-16121 GCA_035293965.1 Acidimicrobiales bacterium | reverse complement strand
CGATGCCGGTGCGCATGCCCGGGGGGGCGTCGGCGGCCACCTTCTGGAGGTGCTCCACCGAGCGGGTGCCTTCGGCCGCCCGCTCCCGCCACAGGCTGTCCCCGACCAGCACGACCCCGGCCGAGTCGTAGCCGCGGTACTCGAGCCGGCCCAGCCCGTCGAGCAGCAGGTCGAGGGCCCGGTCCTCGCCGGCCACCCCGATGATCCCGCACATGGACGACGAGGCTACCCGGCCGGGCAGGGCGCTTCCGGGCCCCCGGGCCTGGTGCCCCGGGCTCAGGGCCCGGGAGCCGCGAGCTCCCGGCGGACGACGGCACTGAGGTGGCCGGCGGCCGCCTCCGCCTGCTCCTCGGTGGCCGCCTCCACCATCACGCGCACCAGGGGCTCGGTCCCGCTCGGGCGGAGCACGACGCGGCCTTGGGCGCCGAGGCGATCCTCGACGTCGGCGACCGCCTGCCACACGCCAGCCGCCTCGGACAGGGCGGAGGGCACCGGGACCGGCACGTTCACCAGGACCTGGGGCACCCGGCGCACCAGGCCCGCTGCCAGCTCCGCCAGGGGCCGCCCCGTTCGGACGACCAGGTCGGCCAGCAGCAGACCGGTCAGGATGCCGTCGCCGGTGGTGGCTCGCCGGCGGAACACGAGGTGGCCGGACTGCTCGCCCCCGAGGGCCAAGCCCTGGGCGTCGAGGGCGGCGAGCACGTGGCGGTCGCCGACCGGGGTCTCGTGGACGGCGATGCCCCGCTCGGCCATGGCCAGGCGGAAGCCGAGGTTGGTCATCACGGTCACCACCACGGTGTCGGCCGTGAGCTCGCCGCGAGAGGCGAGATCGGTCGCGAAGAGGGCGAGCAGCACGTCGCCGTCGACCGGCTGGCCGGTGGCGTCGACCGCCACCAGCCGGTCGGCGTCGCCGTCGACGGCCAGGCCGAGGTCGGCCCGCTCCGCCACCACCCGGCGGGCCAGCTCGGCCGGCTGGGTGGAGCCGCAGCGGTCGTTGATGTTGGCGCCGTCCGGAGCACACGCGATGGCGGTCACCTCGGCGCCGAGATCCTGGAGCACGCCGGGAGCCACGGCGGTGGCAGCGCCGTTGGCACAGTCGACCACGACCCGCAACCCGTCGAGCCGTCGCCCCTCCAGCTGGCGCTCGAGGAAGGCGCGGTACTCGGGCACGCCCGCTGGGTCGGCGGCCACCAGGCCCACACCCCGCCCGGTGGGGCGTGCCGGGGGCCGCTCGGGGTCTTCGACGATCGAGGCGAGCTCCTCTTCGACGGCCTGCTCGACCTCGACCGCCAGCTTGGTTCCGAGGTCGCTGAACAGCTTGATGCCGTTGTCCTCGAAGGGGTTGTGCGAGGCCGACACCATGGCGCCGGGCACCCGGCGTGCGGCCGCGAGCATGGCCACGCCCGGGGTGGGGATCACACCCAGGTCGAGCACGTCGGCGCCCTCGGCAGCCAGGCCTGCCGACAGGGCCGCCTGCAGGAAGGGTCCCGATCGGCGCGTGTCGCGCCCTACGAGGAAGGCGGGGGCGGACAGGACCCGAGCCGCCGCCCGCCCCAACGCCAGGGCCACCTCGGCCGTCAGGTCGGCGTTGGCCACTCCCCGCACGCCATCGGTGCCGAACCGGGCCGGTGCCACTCCCCGGCTACCGCTTGGAGTACTGCGGGGCCTTGCGGGCCTTCTTCAGCCCGTACTTCTTGCTCTCCTTCTCGCGGGCGTCGCGGGTGAGCAAGCCCGAGCGCTTGAGTGAGGTGCGCAGCTCGGGGTCGAGCACGCACAGGCCGCGTGCGATCCCGAGGCGGAGCGCTCCCGCCTGGCCCGACATGCCGCCGCCGTCGATGGTGGCGTCGATGTCGTAGGCCTCGAGCGTGCTCGTCACCCGCAGGGGCTCGGTGACGAGCATCCGGTGCGTGGCCGAGGAGAAGTACTCCTCGAAGGGGCGGCGGTTGACCGTGATCGAACCCTGGCCGGTACGGAACCGGACGCGGGCGACGGCCTGCTTGCGGCGGCCTGTGGTCTGGGACAGCGGTGCGGGCAACGGGGTGCTCCTCGGATCTGCTCAGGAAGGACGCCGCGCCGACGCCAGGTCGAGCGGCTGGGGCCGCTGGGCGGCATGGGGATGCTCCTCGCCGGCGTAGACCTTCAGCTTGGCCAGCTGGCGACGTCCGAGCACCGTGCGGGGCAGCATCCCGCGCACCGCCCGGCGGACGAGCTCCTCGGGCCTCGTGGCAAGGAGCTCGGCGTAGCTCCGGCGGCGGAGCCCGCCCGGGTAGCCGCTGTGGCGGTACGCGAACTTGCCGGCTGCCTTGCCGGAGGTGAGAACCACCTTGGCTGCGTTGACGACCACCACGTGGTCGCCGGTGTCGGCGTGGGGGGCGAAGAAGGGACGGTGCTTGCCGCGCAGCACCTGCGCCACCTCGCTGGCCAGCCGGCCCAGCACCAGCCCGTCGGCGTCCACCAGGTGCCAGGCACGCTCGATCTCGTTGGCTTTCGGTGCGTACGTGCGCACGGGGTGGGTCCTCCACGACTGGGGGCCGGCGCCCCGCCGGAGCGGGCGGTGGCGGGCTCGGACGAGGCCGAGGGGGAATTGTACGGCTCGCAGGCCCGCAGCGGCAAGGCGGCCGGCGCGTGCGGCTTGCGGCGGCGGCTACGGGGCGTAGGCCACGTCGACCAGGCAGAGCCCGTGGGGCGGCGCCGGAGCGGGCGCGCCGGCCCGTGTGGCCGACCGCAGCAGGGCGACGAGGTCGGCGACGTTGCGGCGGCCCCGCCCCACGTCGACGCACGCCGACACCAACGAGCGCACCATCTGGTGGCAGAACGCGTCAGCCGTGATGTCGAAGCGAAGCAAAAGGCCCGTGCCCTCCCCGCCGACCTCGGGGCCGGTCGCGGCCGACCAGGTCGCATCGTGCACGTGGCGCTCGAGCGGCACGTCGGGACCTGCGCCCCGCGCCCGGCGGCAGAAGGAGCGGAAGTCGTGGCCCCCGATCACGGCGTCGGCAGCGGCCGCCATGGCGCGCAGGTCCAGGGCGTCGGGCACGTGCCACGCGACCGGCGAGAGGAGCGGGTCGGGCACCGGGGCGTTCCAGACCAGGTACCGGTAGTGGCGGGCCACGGCCGACCGCCGCGCGTCGAAGCCAGGCTGTGCCGGGTCGGCCCGGCGGAGGACGACAGCGGGTGCGAGCTGCCGGTTCACCAGGCGCACGAGGTCCGCGCCGGACATGGGGCGGGCCCCGCCCCCAGCCCGGCGGTCGCGCACCTCGGGGAGCGGCTCGGGCAGGTCGACGTGGACGACCTGGCCTCGGGCGTGCACGCCCGCGTCGGTCCGGCCGGCGCACACCAGACGGAGCGGCTCGGCGGCCCGGGTGGCGCGGGCGAGCGCCCCAGCGAGGGCCCCGGCCACCGTGGGCACGCCGGGCTGGTCGGCGAAGCCGTGGAACCCCCGGCCGTCGTAGGCGACGAGGAGGCGCCAGCGCACGGCGCCGGGTTCAGACCAGCTCGATGCGGGCCATGGGGGCGTTGTCACCCGGACGGGGGCCCAGCTTCAAGATGCGGGTGTAGCCGCCAGGGCGCTCCGCGTAGCGGGGACCGATCTCCTCGAACAGCTTGTGCGCCATGTCGCGGTCACGGATCAGGGCCACCACCTGGCGGTGGCGGTGCACCCCGCCCTTGCGGGCGGCCGTGATGCAGCGCTCCGCCACCGGGCGCAGCGCCTTGGCCTTGGCCTCGGTCGTGACGAGCGCTTCGGCGGCGATGAGCGACGCCACCAGGTTGCCGAGCATCGCCTTCTGGTGGGCGGCGTCGCCGCCCAGCCGTCGGCCCCGCTTGGGTGTCCCCTGCACCGCTCAGTCCCTCGTCCGCAGCGAGAGGCCCCGCTCGTCGAGGCGCTGGAGCACCTCGTCGAGGGACTTCTGGCCGAAGTTCGTGATGCTGAGCAGGTCGTCGGCGGTGCGTTCCACCAGCTCGCCGATCGTGTTGATCTGCGCCCGCTTGAGGCAGTTGCGCGGCCGCTCCGACAGGTCGAGGTCCTCGATCCGCAGGTCGAGGTCCGGCGACCCCCCCATGGTCAACCCGGTCTCGCCAAGCTCGAGACCCTGAGGAGCGTCCTCGAGGTCGGCCACCAGGCTCACGAGGGTGCGCAGCGTGTCGCCCGCCGAGGCCAGGGCCTGCCGGGGCGACACCGTCCCGTCGGTCTCGATGTCGAGCACGAGCCGGTCGTAGTCGGTCGACTGCTCGACCCGGACCGGCTCGATGGCGTAGGTGACGCGGCGCACCGGCGAGAAGATCGAGTCGACCGGGATGACCCCGATCGTGGGCGACCGGTTGCTCCGGTCTGCCGACACGTACCCCCGGCCGCGCTCGACGGTCACGTCGAAGGCCAGGCGGCCCCTCTCGTTGAGCGAGGCGAGGTGCAGGTCCGGGTTGAGGATCTCGACGTCGGGGGTGAGCTGCAGGTCGGCCGCCGTGGCCTCGCCCGGGCCCCGCTTGTCGAGACGCAGGGTCACGGGCTCGTCGACGTGCACCCGGACGAGGAGGTCCTTCAGGTTCAAGATGATGTCGGTGACGTCCTCCTTCACCCCGGGGATGGTGGTGAACTCGTGCAGGGCGTCGTCGAAGCGGACCTGGGTCACAGCCGCCCCGGGGATGGACGACAGCAGGGTCCGGCGCAGCGAATTGCCGAGGGTGTGGCCGAACCCGGGGTCGAGCGGGCCGATGGCGAAGCGCTGGCGGTTGTCGAGCTCCTCGTCGACGGCCTCGACCGTGGGTCGCTGGATGATGAGCATGGCGGCTCCTGTGGTGGTGCTGGGTCGGGTCGATCGGTGGGCGGGCGCGGCCGGGCGGGCCCTGCCTCGCCCGCGAGGTGGCTACTTGGAGTACAGCTCCACGATGAGCTGCTCCTGCACGGGCTCGTCGATGTGCTCACGGAGGGGTGGGTTGCGAACCTCCACTTCGAACCCCGAGTCGCCGGCGCCGAGCCACGGCGGCACCTGGCGGTCCAGGGTGTCCATGTTGCGCCGGACGTGGAAGATCTCGCGTGCCGCCTGGCGGAGGCCGATCCGGTCTCCCTGGCGCACCCGGTAGCTCGGGATGGTGACCCGCTTGCCGTTCACCGTGACGTGGCCGTGGCGCACGAACTGCCGGGCCTGGCGCCGGCTGGCCCCCCAGCCGGCCCTGAACACGATGTTGTCGAGCCGCAGCTCGAGGTTGCGCAGGAGGTTCTCGCCCGTGATGCCCGGCTGGCGGCTGGCCTCCTCGTAGAGGTTCCGGAACTGCCGCTCGAGCAGGCCGTAGATGCGGCGGGCCTTCTGCTTCTCGCGCAACTGGGCCAGGTACTCCGAGCCCTGGCGCATCCGGTCGCGCCCGTGCTCGCCCGGGGGGTATGCCCGGCTGTGGCGGTCGGTGACCGCCTCGGAGACGGGGCACTTGAGCGAGTAGCAGCGCTCGCCCTTCAAGAACAGCTTGGTCCGTTCGCGCCGGCAGAGCCGGCAGACCGGTCCGATGTAGCGAGCCATGCTCGGTCCTTCGCTCCTTCGTCCCTCGTCCGCGCTAGACCCGGCGCCGCTTCTTCGGCCGGCAGCCGTTGTGCGGGATCGGCGTGACGTCTTTGATGCCGACGACTTCGATGCCGGTGGCCGCCAGCGAGCGGATCGCGGTCTCGCGGCCCGAGCCCGGGCCCCGGACCAGCACGTCCACCTTGCGCACGCCGTGCTCCATGGCCCGCCGGGCGCACGCCTCGGCCGCCAGCTGGGCGGCAAAAGGCGTCGACTTGCGCGAGCCCTTGAAGCCCACGTTGCCGGCCGACGCCCACGCCAGCACGTTGCCCTCGAGGTCGGCGATGGTGACGATGGTGTTGTTGAAGGAGCTCTTGATGTGGGCCACGCCGTAATTGACGTTCTTGCGCTCGCGGCGGCGGGGGCGGCGGCCGCCCTGCTGCTTGGTCTGCCTGGGCATCTACTTGCGCACCTTCTTCTTGCCGGCAACCGTCTTCTTGGGGCCCTTGCGGGTCCGGGCGTTGGTGTGGGTCCGCTGGCCGTGGACCGGCAGGCCCTTGCGGTGGCGGATGCCCTCGTAGCAGTTGATCTCCATCTTGCGCTTGATGTCCTGGGCCACGTCGCGGCGCAGGTCACCCTCCACCCTCAGGTGGGCGTCGATGTCGTTGCGCAGGCGGATGACCTCCTCGTCGGTCAGGTCGCGCACCCGTGTGTCCGGGTCGACCTGGGTGCGCGCCAGAACCTGGCGCGAGACGGTCGGGCCCACACCGTAGATGTAGGTGAGGGACACCTCCACGCGCTTGTCGCGGGGGATGTCGACGCCGGCGATCCGGGCCATGTTCCGCTCCTCCTAGCCCTGCCGCTGCTTGTGGCGGGGGTTCTCGCAGATCACCACGACGCGCCCGTGGCGGCGGATCACCTTGCACTTCTCGCAGATGGGCTTGACGCTCGGTCGGACCTTCACGTTGTCCTCACTTGTACCGGTAGGTGATGCGGCCCCGGGACAGGTCGTAGGGGGTGATCTCCACCTGGACCTTGTCGCCCGGCAGGATGCGGATGCGGTGCATCCGCATCTTCCCCGAGCTGTGGGCCAACACCTTGTGCCCGTTCTCGAGCTCCACCCTGAACATGGCGTTGGGCAACGGCTCGATCACCGTGCCTTCGAGCACGATGGCGTCTTCCTTGGGCTTGGGCAGGTGAACTCTCCTCGACGTCCCACTTTGCGAGCTGCCGGCAGCGCGGGGGTCGGGCTCCCGCATCGTCGGCCGGGCTCGACCCTCGCACCGCGGCCGGAGCGGGGCGCCCGGTCACCCGGGCAGCGAGCCGAACGAACAGTTTACTCCACCTGGCGCCGAAATCCAGCGGGCCGGCTCGCCCGGCGGCGCCGCGTGCCCGGACCGGCCTCAGGGGAGGGTGAGGACCTCGGGGCCGTCGTCGGTCACGGCCACGGTGTGCTCGAAGTGGGCCGACAGGCTGCCGTCGGCGGTCACCACGCTCCAGTGGTCGTCGAGGACTCTGGTGGCAGCCGACCCGGCGTTCACCATCGGCTCGATGGCGAAGACCATGCCGGGCTTGAGCAGCGGCCCTGGCTTGCCCGGCCAGTAGTTGGGCACCTGGGGCTGCTCGTGCATGGCGGTGCCGATGGCATGGCCCACGTACTCGCGCACCACCGAGTAGCCCGCCGCCTCGGCGACGCGCTGGACGGCCCTGCCGACCTCGTGGAGCCGGTTCCCGGGCCGCAACTGCTCGATCCCGGCCCAGAGGCTGCGCTCGGTCACCTCGACGAGCCGGGCGGCGGCTGGCGAGATCCGGCCGATGGCCATCGTGAAGGCGGCATCCGCGTGGTACCCCTCCACGACGGCCCCGCAGTCCACCGACAAGATGTCGCCCTCGGCCAGCACGTAGTCGCCCGGGATCCCGTGGACCACCACGTCGTTGGGCGAGGCGCAGATGACGGCGGGGAAGCCCCGGTAGCCGAGGAAGTTCGACGTGGCCCCGCGGCGCGCCAGCACCTCGCGGGCGGCGGCGTCGACCTCGGCAGTGGTCACCCCGGGACGGGCGACGGCCCGGGCGACCTCGTGCATCTCGGCCACCACGCGGCCGGCCCGGCGCATCTTGGCCAGCTCGGCGGCGTTGCGCCTCACCCCGGGGGCCCCTCGCTGCGCAAGCCCGGGGGCCTCTCGGTGCGCACCCGGTGCAGCCTGGCCTCCTCCACGGCCTTCACGATGCGCCGCGTCACCACGTCGGGCGCCCCGGACCCGCTCACCCGCGCGAGCAGGCGCCGCGAGGCGTACCACTCGATGAGGGGGGCGGTCTGGCGCTCGTAGAGGTCGAGGCGCGTCCGGATCGCCTCTTCGGTGTCGTCCTCGCGCTGGACCACCTCGCCGCCGCACACGTCGCAGGTCCAGTTGACGAGGGGGGGGCTCGTGACCGAGTAGTTCGTGCCGCAGTCCTCGCACACCCGGCGCGAGGCGAGGCGCCGCAGGACCTGGGCCGTCGGGACCTCGAGGTCGATCACGAGGTCGAGCCGGTCGGGGGCGAGGATGTCGTCGAGCATCTCGGCCTGCAGGAGGGTGCGCGGGCAGCCGTCGAGGATGAACCCCCGTGTCCGGGCATCGCGCTCGGCCAGGCGGTCGCCCACCATCTCCATGATGAGCTCGTCGGAGAGGAGCTCGCCGCGGTCCATGACCGCCTTGGCCCGGAGTCCGAGGGGCGAGCCGGACTTGACGGCGGCGCGCAGCATGTCGCCCGTCGACACGTGAGGGACCACGTAATGGTGCGAGAGGCGGACGCATTGGGTCCCCTTCCCCGCCCCCTGCTTGCCCAGCACCACCAGCCGTACGCCGCGCGCCACCTGCGGCCTACTTGAGGAAGCCCTCGTAGTTGCGCATCATCAGTTGGCTGTCGATCTGGCGCATGGTCTCGAGCGCCACCCCGACGGCGATGAGCAAGGTGGTGCCGTAGAAGGGGAACTGGTTGATGTGCCACAGGGCCATGAGCACCGACGGTACGACGGCCACCGCCGCCAGGAAGATGGCCCCGACCACGGTCACCCGGTTCAGGATATGGGCGAGGTACCGCTCCGTCGGCGGCCCGGGCCTGATGCCGGGGACGAACCCCCCCTGCTTGCGCACGATGTCGGCCTGCTGGTGGGGGTCGAAGACCACGTACACGTAGAAGAACGTGAACAGCAGGATGAAGAGGAAGTAGAGGCCGATGTAGGTCAGGCTCGTGGCCTGCAGGTTGTGGCGGACGAACGACTGGAACGATTGCCAGGGGATGACGTTGGACAAAAGGACCGGTATGTAGAGGATCGAGCTGGCGAAGATGATCGGGATCACCCCGGCCTGGTTGACCTTGAGGGGGATGTAGGTCGTCTGGCCGCCGTAGGTCCGCCGGCCCACCACTCGCTTGGCGAAGGTGACGGGGATCCGACGCTGGCCCTGGTCGAAGAAGACGATCGCGACGAGCAGCACCACCGACACGGCGATGATGATGGCGAACTTGAGGTTGCCCCCTTCGGCCAGGATGGCCCGCCCACCCGATGGGATCCCGGCCACGACGTTGGCGAAGATCAGGATGGACATCCCCTGGCCGATCCCCCGCTGGGTGATCAGCTCCGCCAGCCACATCACGAAGGCCGTGCCCGCCGTCAGGCACAGCACCATGAGCATGGCGAGGGGGATGGAGAACTTCGGGATCAGGTCGATGTTGACCCCGAGGAGGGCCGAGTCGTGGCCGTGGAAGGCGTAGACGAGACCCGTGGACTGCATGAGGGCCAGGGCGATCGTGAGGTAACGGGTCGCCTGGGTGATGCGCTTCTGGCCCACCGCTCCCTGCTCGCGCCACTCCTCGAGCTTGGGGATGACGGTGGTGAGGAGCTGGATGATGATCGAGCTCGTGATGTAGGGCATCACGCCGAGCCCGAAGATGGCGAGGCGGACCAGGGCGCCTCCCGAGAAGAGGTTGAGGAACCCGAGGACGCCCGTCTTGCCCGCCGAGCTCTGCAGCCGCTGGAGGGCCGACCAGCTCACCCCGGGGACGGGCACGTTGGCCCCAGCCTGGTAGAGGGCGATGATCGCCAGGGTGAACAGGACCTTGTTGCGGAGGTCCGGGACCTTGAAGATGTTCCCCAGCCTCGAAAGCATCCGGTTCTCCTAGGGGCGCACGCCGGTCGCCGGCCGATTGCGGCCCACTACCGGTTGGTGAGGGCGTTCCCCCGAGCCGGGGGCCGTCCACCGCCGAAGGGTGGCGCCACTCGCTCGACGCTACCGCCCGCAGCGGTGATGGCGGCCTCGGCCGACGCGGAGAAGGCGTGCGCCGACACGCGCACAGCGCGGTCCACCGCGCCGCGACCGAGCACCTTGACCAGGGCCCCCCGCCGTGCCAGCCCTGCGTTCACCATGGTGTCGATCGTGACCTCGTCGGCCCCGAGCGCCAACAGGGCGTCGAGGTTGACCGGCGTGTAGGCGACGCGGAAGGGGTTGGCGAACCCGCGCAGCTTGGGGATCCGCTGCATCAGCGGCAGTTGCCCGCCCTCGAAGCCGAGGGGGATCTGCCCCCGGGCCCGCTGGCCCTTCGTGCCCCGCCCGGCGGTCTTGCCACCCTTGCCGGCGATACCCCGCCCGACGCGGCGCCGGGCACGGGCCGCGCCCGCGGGCGGCCGCAGCTCGTGGAGCTTCACGACGGCACCTCCTGTGGCCCGGGTCCCTCGACTTCTGGGCCGGGTCCCTCGACGCCGACCTCCTCGACGGTCAGCAGGTGGCGCACCCGGTCGATCATGCCGCGGATCTCCGGTCGGTCGGCCAGCACGTTGGTCTGCCCGATCCCACGCAGCCCGAGCGCCCGCAAGGTGCCGCGGTGCTTGGGCTTGGTGCCGATGGCCGAGCGGACCTGGGTGACCCGCAGCCGGCCCCCAGCTCCCACGCCCTCCGACGCGGCCCGTGCCACGGTTACCTCCCCTCCGCCGCGAAGAGCTCGGTCTCCCGGCGCCGCTCGCGGAACGCCCGCAGCACGCCGCCCGGGGTGATCTCGTCGGCCTGCTTGCCCCGGAGGGACGCCAGCTCGTCCGGGCGGCGGAGCGCCCTGAGGCCGGCGATGGTGGCGTGGGCCACGTTGATGCCGTTGGAGGAGCCGAGCGACTTGGCGAGCACGTCCCTGATGCCGGCCATCTCGAGGATGGAACGCGCCGCTCCCCCGGCGATCACGCCCGTGCCCGGGGCAGCCGGCTTGAGGAGCACCCGGCCGGCACCGCTCTCGCCGATCACCGGGTGGGTGATGGTCGAGCCGGCGAGGGGCACCTCGAAGACGTTCTTGCGCGCCTCTTCGATCCCCTTCTGGACCGCCAGGCCGGCCTCCTTGGCCTTGCCGTAGCCGAGGCCGACGCGGCCGTTGCCGTCGCCCACGACCATGAGGGCGGCGAAGGAGAAGCGCCGGCCGCCCTTCACCACCTTGGCCACCCGGTTGACCCGGATGGTCCGCTCCTCGTACTGGGCCTCGGGAGGCATCAGAATTCCAGTCCTTCCTGGCGCGCCGCCTCGGCGAGGGCAGCAACCCGGCCGTGGTAGACGAAGCCGCCGCGGTCGAAGACCACCCGGGCCACCCCTGCCGCCCTGGCCCGGGTGGCGAGCAGGCGGCCCACCGCCTCGGCGCCCGACACGTTACCCCCGCCCTGCCGGCCCAACGACTCGCGCAGCTGGGGCTCGACAGTCGAGGCGGCAGCCAGGGTACGCCCGGCCACGTCGTCGATGAGCTGGGCCGAGATGTGCCGGTTCGACCGGCTGACGGCCAGCCGGGGCCGCTCGGCGGTACCCGCCACCTTTGCCCGCACCCGCGCGTGGCGGCGGAGGCGCAGGGCGCGCTTGCGCCCACTGGCAGCGCCCATCACTTCCCTGCCTTCCCGGCCTTGCGGAGGACCCGCTCGCCCGCGTAGCGGACCCCCTTGCCCTTGTAGGGCTCGGGCTTTCGGATCTTGCGGATGTCCGCCGCCACCTGGCCCACCCTCTCCTTGTCGATCCCTTTGACCACGATCCGCGTCGGCGAGGGGACCTCGAAGGTGATCCCGTCTGGCGCAGCCACCTCCACCGGGTGGGAGAAACCGAGAGCGAGCTCGAGCGCCTCGGGGCCCCGAGCGGTGGCCCGGTAGCCCACGCCCACGATCTCGAGCTCCTTTGTGAACCCCTGGCTGACGCCCGTCACCATGTTGGCCACGAGCGACCGGGTGAGCCCGTGGAGCTCGCGGTGGCGGCGGTCGTCGTCGCGGCGCGCCACCACGAGGGCCTCACCCTCGCGGGCCACGGTGATCCCCTCTGGGACGCGACGCCGCAGCGTCCCCTGAGGGCCGGCGACGACGACCGAGCCGTCGGCCACGTCGACGGTCACGCCCGCCGGAACCGGGATGGGTGACCGCCCGACCCGCGACATCAGCGACCACCTCCCGCGAGCGCCGCGTTGGCCAACGGCACCACCTTGGCAACGAGCGGCACCTCGGCAACGGTGTCACCACACATGGCACAGCACCTCCCCGCCGAGGTGGCGCCGGCGGGCCTCGCGGTCGGTCATGAGGCCGTGGCTCGTGGACACCACCGCCACGCCCAGTCCGCCGAGGACGCGGGGGATCCGGTCGGCCCGGGCGTAGATCCGCAGGCCGGGCTTGGACACCCGCGAGATGCCACCGATGGTCCTGGTGCGGTCAGGGGCGTACTTCATGGTGATCTCGAGGGTCGAGCCCGGCTTGCCCGGCTCCCGGGTCACCTTGTAGCCGGCGATGAAGCCCTCGCGCTCCAAGATCGCGGCGAGCGCCTCTTTGAGCTTGGACCCCGGCATGGTGACGGTGTCGCTCTGGGCCGAGTTCGCGTTGCGGATCCTGGTCAGCATGTCCGCGATCGGGTCGGTCATGGTCATGGCCGCTCTCCTACCAACTCGCCTTCGTCACCCCTGGCACCTCGCCGGCGTGCACCATCGTGCGCAAGCAGATCCGGCAGAGGCCGAACTTGCGGTAGACGGCCTTGGGGCGGCCGCACCGCCGGCACCGGGTGTACGCACGGACCTTGAACTTGGGCGTGCGCTGCTGCTTCTGGATCAGCGCCTTCTTGGCCATGGTGCTATCGAGTCTCCTGTCGGAAGGGGAAGCCGAACGCGCGGAGCAGGGCCCGGCCCTCCTCGTCGTTGCGGGCAGTGGTGACGATGGTGATGTCCATGCCGCGGACCGCGTCGACGCGGTCGTAGTCGACCTCGGGGAAGATCAACTGCTCGTTGACCCCGAAGGTGTAGTTGCCGCGGCCGTCGAAGGAGCGGGGTGACAACCCACGGAAGTCACGGATCCGGGGAATGGCGAGGCTGACCAGGCGGTCGAAGAACTCCCAGGCGCGATCTCCCCGCATGGTGACCTTGACCCCGATCGCCTGGCCGGCGCGCAGCTTGAACCCGGCGATCGAGCGCCGGGCCCTGGTCACCACGGGCTTCTGGCCCGAGATGACCTGCAGGTCGCGCTGGGCCCCCTCGATGAGGGACGGCTGCTGGGCCCCTCGCCCGACGCCCATGTTGACGACGATCGCAGACAGGCGGGGCACCTGCATCACGTTGGCCAGTCCCAGCTCCTGGCGGAGCTGCTCGCGCACCTCGGTGCGGTACCGCTCCTTCAAGCGCGGTCGGGTCGTCGTGACCGCGGCGCTCACAGGTCGCCCCCGCACTTGCGGCAGACGCGCACCTTGCGGCCCGCCTCGTCGAACCGAACGCCGATGCGGGTGGCGCGCCCGCAGGCAGCGCACACGACGGACACGGCCGAGGCCGGCAGAGGCATGAACTTGTCGATGATCCCGCCCTGGGTAGTGGCCCGGGTCGGCTTCATGTGCCGCTTGGCCACGTTCACCCCTTCGAGGACCACCTTGCCCTCCTCGGGCAGCACCCGGACCACCTCGGCCCGGTGCCCGCGGTACTTGCCCGAGCGCACCTGCACCCGGTCACCCCTGCGGATCCGCATCACAGCACCTCCGGGGCAAGCGACACGATGCGCATGAACTTCTTGTCGCGCAGCTCGCGCCCGACGGGGCCGAAGATCCGGGTGCCCCGAGGCTGCTGCTGCTCGTTCACCAGCACGGCGGCGTTCTCGTCGAAGCGGATGTAGCTGCCGTCGGGGCGGCGACGCTCCTTCTTGGTCCGCACCACCACGCACTTCACGACGTCGCCCTTCTTGACCGCTGCCCCGGGGATGGCATCTTTGACCGTGGCGACGAACATGTCCCCGATCCCCGCGTAGCGGCGGCCCGAGCCGCCCAGGACCCGGATGCACAGCACCTCGCGGGCACCGGAGTTGTCGGCCACCTTGAGGCGCGACTCCTGCTGGATCATCGGGCACGCTCCAGCACCTCGGCCAGCCGCCACCGCTTGAGCTTGGAAAGCGGGCGGGTCTCGACCACGCGCACCCGATCGCCGACCTTGGCGTCGCCCTGGGCATCGTGCACGTAGAGCCGCTTGGTGCGCTGCACCGTCTTGCGGTAGCGCGGGTGGCGCACCCGGTCGACGACGGCGACGACCACCGTGGCGTCCATGGCGTCGGACACGACCACGCCTTCGCGGACCTTTCGCCGGTTGGGCCGGCCCGCCGCCTCACCCGCACCGTCGGCCATCACGCCTCCTCCCCGGTCGCGTCGCCGGCGGCCGCGGCACGCGCCGTAGCCTCGCGCTCGGCCGCCGCCGACAGGTTCGCCCGGGCCGTGGCCTGCTCGGCCGCGCTCGGGGCAACGTAGGAACCCGCCGCCTCGGCCAGCTCGCGGGCCCGGCGGACGGTCATGATCCTCGCCACCTCGCGCCGGACCGTGCCGAGACGCGACGTGTTGTCCAGCTGACCGGTCGCCAGCTGGAAACGAAGGTTGAGCAGCTCGCGGCGGGCCTCGGCCAGCCTGCCCTCGAGCTCGTCGGGATCCAGCATGGCCAGGTCGGTGGCGCGCGACATCAGACCTGCACCTCAGGCGCCCCGTGGGTGCCCGGCCGGACGACGAAGCGAGCCTTCATCGGGAGCTTCTGGATGGCCCGTTCCATGGCCGCCTGGGCCAGCGTGGCGTCGACGCCGGCAAGTTCGAAGAGGACCCGCCCCGGGCGCACCACGGCCACCCAGTGCTCGGGGTTCCCCTTCCCCGAGCCCATCCGGGTCTCGGCGGGCTTCTTCGTGACCGGGCGATCCGGGAAGACCCGGATCCATACCTTGCCGCCACGGCGGACGTGACGGGTCATGGCGATGCGGGCCGCCTCGATCTGGCGCGCGGTGAGCCACCCGGGCTCGAGAGCCTGGATGCCGAAGTCGCCGAAGGTGACGGCCGTGCCGCCCTTGGCGGCCCCCGTCATGCGTCCGCGCTGCTGCTTGCGGTGCTTGACCTTGCGGGGCATGAGCACGTCAGTCCACCTCCCGTCGGAAGTGCGGCGTCTCGTGGTGCTGGCGGCTCCGGCGCTCGATCTCCTCCTCCTCGGCCAGCTGGCGCTCGAGCTCATCGGGCACCGGCGGCGGCGCGATGAGGTCCGCCGCCGCCACGCCTGCCACCTCCTCCTCGGGCACCTCGGGGATCGAGGCCGCCTCGGCGGCCCGGGCCGCGGGCTCGGCGGCTGGAACCGCGGCAGCGGGCTGCTCCTCGAGGCCGCCCGGCTCGGGCTGGTCGAGCCGCCGCCTCCCGCCGCCCGCCGTGATCAGGCGCCGAGGCCTCGCCTGGCCAGAGGTCTCGCCGACGGCCATCGCCGCCTCGCGGGTGATCTTCTCCTCGACCGACACCTTGTAGGGCAGGATGTCGCCCTTGTAGATCCAGACCTTCACGCCGACCCGTCCCGAGGTGGTCTTCGCCTCCCGGAAGCCGTAGTCGATGTCTGCCCGCAGCGTGTGGAGCGGGACTCGACCCTCGCGGTACGACTCCTTGCGCGACATCTCCGAGCCCCCGAGGCGGCCCGAGCACTGCACCCGGACGCCCTGTGCGCCCGCCTTCTGCACGGTCTGGATCGCGCGCTTCATGGCCCGGCGGAACGCCACCCGGCGAGCGAGCTGGTCGCAGATCCCTTGGGCGATCAGCGCCGCGTCGAGCTCCGGCTGCTTGATCTCCTGGATGTTCAGCTGGATCCGGTTGTGCAGCCCGGTCATCTCCTCGAGCTTCTTCTTCAGGCGGTCGGCCTCGGAGCCCCGCCGCCCGATCACGATGCCGGGGCGAGCGGTGTGGATGTCCACCCGCAACCGGTCGCGCGTGCGCTCCACCTCGATGCGGCTGACAGCTGCCGCCTCGAGCTGGCTCATCAAGTGGTCGCGGATCTTCCAGTCCTCGACGACGAAGTCACGGTAATGACGGTCCTCGAACCAGCGCGACTTCCAGTCCGTCGTGACGCCGAGGCGGAACCCGTAGGGGTTGACCTTCTGGCCCATCTACTCGCCTCTCCCCTCGCTCGGTTCGTCGCCTTCCTCGGCCGGGCCCCCGGCCGCGCCGGTGTCCCCGGTCGGTGCCGCTGCTGCGGCCTCGGCGGCGGCCTGCTCCTCGGCCGCCTGCTCCTGGGCCGCCTGCTCCTCGGCGGCCTGCTCCTCGGCTGCGGCCTGCTCCTCGGCCGCCTGCTCCTCGGCCGCCTGCTCCTGGGCCGCCTGCTCCTCGGCCGCCTGCTCCTCGGCTC
>DATGLW010000078.1:0-11880 GCA_035293965.1 Acidimicrobiales bacterium | reverse complement strand
CGCCGGGGGTGGGCACCACCGATGAACCAGCTTCGCCTCGACCCCCTGTCGGGTCGATGGGTCGTCGTGAGTCCCGGCAGGTTCGACCGACCCTCCGCGTTCGTGGTCCGCCACGAACCGGTACAGCAGGACACCTCGCGGCCCTGCCCGTTCTGCCCGGGCAACGAGGAGGCCACACCGCCCGCGCTCGAGACCTATGGCCCCACCGGCGCCTGGCTCGTGCGGGTCGTCCCGAACCTGTACCCGGCCTTCGAGGGCGACGAACCTTTCGTGGTGGCCAACCGGGGGCCGGTGTTCACCCAGGCGAGCGCCGGAGGGATCCACGAGGTGCTCGTGCTGTCCCCCGACCACGACGCCACGTGGGCGATGATCTCCGACGAGCAGACCAGGCTGGTGATGGCAGCCCTGCGGGACCGGCTCGAGGAGCACGCCCAGCGGCCGAACCTCCGTTACAGCCAGGCCATCGTCAACTCCGGCCGGGAGGCGGGCGCCTCCATCGAGCACCCCCACGGGCAGCTCCTCGGCATGTCCTTCGTCCCCCGGGAGCTGGCCGAGGAGCACGCCCGCTTCGCGCGCTTCGCCGGCAGCTGCCTGCTGTGCACCACCGTCGAGGCCGAGGAGGGTGCCGGGCACCGCCTCATCTACGCCGACGACCGGGCCATCGTGGTCTGCCCGTTCTGGAGCGCCGTCCCCTACGAGATGCTCGTGATCCCGAGGCGCCATCACGCCCACCTCTACCGGTCCCCCACCGCCGACCTGGTGTCGGTGGGCCGGGCCCTCAAGGAGACGCTGGGGCGCTTGGCGGAGGTGATCGGCGACGTGGCCTACAACATCGTCTTCCACTCAGCCCCCTACCGCATCAACGAGCCCTATCACTGGCACGTGCACGTCTGGCCCAAGGCGACCACCGTGGCCGGCTTCGAGATGGGCACCGGCGTCGCCATCAACGTCGTGGCGCCCGAGCTCGCCGCCCAGCAGCTCCGGGAGGCCCCCCTCCCCCACGCGGACGCGCTGCGGGGACCCCGAGAGGTGGCGACGGGAACGATCCGCGGCTCCTGAAGCGATCAGCCCAGGAAAGCGCCGGCCACGTCGTCGAGCAGCTGCAGGTCGAGCGCCTTGGGCTTGCCCACGGCCGCCGACAGCGGCACCCGGACGATCCTGCCCGCCTGCAGGGCCACCATGGTGCCGAAGGCACCGTCGTGGACGGCGGCCACCGCCTCGACCCCGAAGCGCGTGGCGAGGACCCGGTCGAACGCCGACGGGGTGCCACCGCGCTGGACGTGGCCGAGGATGGTGACCCGTGACTCGAACCCGGTACGGGCCTCGATCTCCTGGGCGAGCCAGGCGCCGATACCGCCCAGCCGCGCGTGGCCGAACTGATCGACCGACGCCGAGGCGGTGGCAGCGCGCGCCGCGTCGAGATCGGGCCCGGCGGCTGGGAGGGCGCCCTCGGCCACCACCACGATCGAGGAGTACTGGCCCCGTTCGTGCCGCTGGACCAGGCGGCCACACACCGCAGTGAGGTCGAAGGGCACCTCGGGCACGAGGATCTCGGCTGCCCCGCCGGCAATGCCCGCGTGGGTGGCGATCCACCCCACGTGCCGGCCCATCACCTCGCACACGATGATCCGGTGGTGCGACTCGGCCGTGGTGTGCAGGCGGTCGATCGCCTCGGTGGCGATCTCCACTGCCGTGTGGAACCCGAAGGTCACCTCGGTGCCGGACAGGTCGTTGTCGATCGTCTTGGGGACGCCGACGGCACGGACACCGAGCTCGCCGAGCCGCTCGGCCACCCCGAGCGTGTCGTCGCCCCCGATGACGACGAGCGCGTCGATACCCAGCTCCGAAAGGGTGCCGGCAACCCGGTGCGGGCCGCCGTCCAGGGCGAAGGGGTTGGTCCGCGAGGTGCCGAGTATGGTCCCCCCCGCCGTCAGCAGGTCACGGCACTTCTCGCCCCGGAGGCCCATGGTTCGGCCCTCGACCACCCCGCGCCATCCGTCGAGGAAGCCGAGCACCTCGTCGCCGTGGCGCCGTTCGCCGGTCACGACCACCGCCCGGATGACCGCGTTCAGGCCCGGGCAATCGCCACCTCCGGTCAGCACCCCAATGCGCATCGCCACTCCTCCTCGCGGCTCAGACCGCCTCAATCCCCCGAGAGGTGGGCCAACGCCTGCTCGATGGCCAGGACGCCGAGCAACGCGTCGACCAAGCCCCGATCGGCGGGGACCAGCCGGTCGATGTGCTGGGTCGTCAGGTACCCGTCCACGAGCGCGGCACCGTTGTGCGCCTCCCAGGCCTGCGCCAACGACGCCAGCCCACCCTGGCCCGTCGGGTCCCGCTCGGCGGCGGCCGACACCGCGACCTGGTGCAGCGACCACAGCATGTCGGCCACGTCGGCGAGGGGCAACCGCGGCCTGGCCGCGATGGCGCCGGGGGGTCGCCCCCCGGGCATCGTGTCCGCCACGATCCACCCGTGGTCGGTCCGGGATGTCCGGCCCAGGTTGAAGTCGCCATGGGTCCGGATCGCCGGCAGCCTGGGCACGGTGGCCTTGACCCTGCGCAGCGCCATGGCCGCGTCGCCGTCATCGAGGAGCTGGGGTTGGCGCTCCCTCGCCGACACCTCGACCTGCTCGGCCCACGCCGCCACGTCGCAGGGCTCGGTGCCGAACGCCTGCTCGAGTGCGAGGTGCATGCGGGCGGTCATGGTGCCGAGCGCGTCGGCCTCCGGGCCGAAGTCGCCGCCGGCGTCCTCTGGGCGTCCCCCCGAGGCGTAGAGATCACGCAGCGAAGTCAGCGCCACGGCACGCCCGTCTGCGGCCCCGACCAGGAGCTCCTGGACAACTCCGAGATCCCGGCCGCCCCGGCGCCACCGGGCGAGAGGTGCGGCCAGGTGGTTGAACCCTGCCTCGTCGAGCCCGACGAGCAGCTCCACCCCCGGGTGCGGACCGTCGTGGACCACGGAGAACACGGTCAGGGTGCAGCGGTCGCCCACGGCCACGGTCACGCGCTCGTCGTCGTCGCCAAGGGGGACCACCGCCTCGTCGCGCGGCGGGTCCCCTGTCACGGCACCCAAGAGGAGCTGCACCATGTCGGCATCCCCCAGTGCGTCCACGACGACCCCCGTCCCCAGGCCGTCGTCGAGCAAGCCGAGGACCCCCTCCTCCCTCGGGCGAAGGAAATGCTGCTCGACCCCGGGCCGGCGCACCCCGAGCACCGCGTGGAGGTCCTGGCCGCCGACCTGCGCGAGGACGTCGAGGACGGCTGGCCGGCCGCTCACCAGCACCTCGACCTCGCGGATCGCCACCTGCTCGGCGCCGGGCCGCCGCGCGCCGCGCTGGGCCACCAGGGCGCCGACGAGGCGAGCGAGGGCGCGCGCCCGCTCGCGGGTCAGCTCGAACCGCTCGCTCACGAGGCGGCCTCCCCGGCGGCGGGCGCCTGCACGACGAGCTCGAACCACAGGTAGCCGTAGGGGGCGAGGGTGAGGGTGTAGGGCTCCTCGCCAATGACCGGGAAGGGGACCCGCCCGAGCACCTCGACCGGCGTGCACCCGGCCCACCTGGCGAGCTGCAGCTCTGCCGGCTGGGCGAAGCGGCTGAGGTTGTGCACGCACAGCACGGCCTGGTGCCGCAGGTCGGTCTCCGCGTCGGGGCCGGGGACCTCCCCGGCACGGACGAAGCCCAGGACCGAGGGGTTGGGGCACGAGAGGGTCTCCATCGTGCCGACTCCGAGCACCGGGAGGGAGCGGCGCTCGACGAGCATCTGGCGGAGCCAGTGCAGGAACGAGCCCGGGTTGCGGACCTGAGCTTCGACGTTCACCGCCTCGTAGCCGTACACGGGGTCCATGAGAGGCGGGAGGTACAGCTGGGCGAAGTCGGCGCGGGAGAACCCGCCGTTGCGGTCGGGCGACCACTGCATCGGGGTCCGCACCGAGTCGCGGTCACCGAGGTAGATGTTGTCGCCCATGAGCAGCTCGTCGCCGTAGTAGATGACGGGGCTCCCCGGCAGCGAGAGGATGAGGGCGTAGAGCAGCTCCGCCATCCGCCGGTTGCCGTCGACCAGGGGCGCCAGCCGGCGGCCGATACCCATGTGGCGCTTCATGCGGGGGTCCTTGGCGTACTCGGAGAACAGGTAGTCGCGCTCCTCCTCGCTCACCTGCTCGAGGGTCAGCTCGTCGTGGTTGCGCAGGAAGATGGCCCACTGGCACCCAGGAGGTATCTCGGGCGTCTGGCTCAGGATCTCGGTGATCGGGAAGCGCTGCTCACGCCGCACGGCCATGAACAGGCGCGGCATGAGGGGGAAGTGGAAGCAGAGATGGCACTCGTCGCCGTTGCCGAAGTAGTCGGCGACGTCGGCCGGCCAGCCGTTCGCCTCGGCCAGCAGGATCCGGCCGGGATAGGCGGCGTCCACCTCCTTGCGGATGCGCCGGATGAAGGCGTGGGTCTCGGGGAGGTGCTCCCCGGCGGTGCCGTCGCGCTGGAACAGGTAGGGCACCGCGTCGAGCCGGAACCCGTCGAAGCCCACGTCGAGCCAGAACCGGACCACCTCGAGCATGGCGTCGGCCACCTCGGGGTTGTCATAGTTGAGATCGGGCTGGTGGGCATAGAAGCGGTGCCAGTAGAACTGCTGGCGCGTGTCGTCCCAGGTCCAGTTGGACCGCTCGACGTCGGTGAAGACGACGCGCGCCTCGGGCCACCTCTGGTCGTCGTCGTTCCACACGTACCAGTCCGCCTTGGGGTTCGTCCGGCTCGAGCGCGACTCGACGAACCACGGATGCTGGTCGCTCGTGTGGTTCACCACGAGGTCGGCGATCACCCGGATGCCGCGCTCGTGCGCCGCGTCGAGCAGCAGCACCAGGTCGCCCAGGGTGCCGCAGTCCGGGTGCACGTTGAAGAAGTCGCTCACGTCGTACCCGCCGTCCTTGAGCGGCGAGGGGTAGACGGGCAGCAACCAGAGGCAGTCGATGCCCAGCCACTGCAGGTAGTCGAGCTTCTCACGCAGCCCGACGAGGTCGCCGATGCCGTCGTTGTTGGCGTCGTAGAACCCGCGGACGAAGACCTCGTAGAACGTGGCGTGCTGGAACCACCGCTCCGAGGGCTGGGCCGAGCCGTCCAGAGGCGGGAAGCGGCGCGTGGGCATGAACCGCGGAGGCGCCGGGCTCACCGACCCACGAACGTCGCCTTGCCGGGGCCGTGGGCGAGGAAGGACTCGATCCCCCTCGCCGCGTCCTCGGTGGCGAACACGGCCTCGAAGGCGCGCCGTTCGATGCCCAGCGCCTCGTCCAGCCCCACGTCGAGCCCCCGGTCGATGGCCTCCTTGGCCGCGGCAAGGGCCGCCAGGGGCCCCCGAGCCAGGCTGCCGGCGAGCTCGAGGGCCGTGTCGAGCACCGACTCGGGCGCCACCACCTGGTCGACCAGACCTATGGCCAGCGCCTCCTCTGCCTTCACGCGGCGTCCGGTGAAGACGAGCTCCTTCGCCCGCGCAGGGCCGACGAGGCGCGGGAGGCGTTGGGTGCCGCCGCCACCGGGGATGATGCCGAGGAGGATCTCGGGAAGGCCCAAGGCGGCGTCCTCGGCACAGATCCGCAGGTCACAGGCGAGGGCCACCTCGAGCCCGCCACCGAGCGCGTAGCCGTTCACCGCCGCCACGACAGGGCGCGGCAACGATGACAGCGCGTCGAGCGCGGCGTGGATGGACTGGGCAACCTGGCCTGGTGTGCCCTGGCGCAGCTCGGAGATGTCCGCGCCGGCGGCGAAGACGTGCTCGCCGCCCCACACCACCACCGCCCCGGGCGGGTCGGCTCTCAGCTCCTCCGCCGTCTCCCGGAGCTGGCCGAGGAGCTCGACGGACAGCGCGTTGACCTTGGGCCGGTCGAGCCGCACGACGGCGACGCCGTCGGGTCGCCGCTCGAGCTTGACGTAGGTGGCTTCGCCGGCTCCGTCCGCGTGCTCGACGCCCGGCCCCCCACGGGCGTTCCCGGCGCGCGCGGCGGGCTCGAGTCCCGGGCGCGATTCGGACATGCCCGCACCGTAGCTGACGCACGCACCGGCGGCGGCGGACCGGCGGCGGCGGACCGGCGGCCCGCTGGCCCCTCTCAGGTGGCGGGGGCCGGACTCCAGGTCGGCAAGGCCGGAGTGGGCTACCTGCAGCCCCGCTCAGGTGGCGGGGGCCGGACCTTCGCCGAGCAGGGATTCCGCCGCGCTGTAGGGGTCTATCCGCCGATCGGCGATGGCCGCCACTGCCTCGGCGAAGCGCGGTGTGGCCGCGATTGCCTCGACTCGCCGATCGAGCACCGCCGCCAGCACCCGTCGCAGCTCCCCGCCCAGGCGCTCGGCGCGCCGGGCGGCGAGGAGGCCCGACTCCTCGAGGAAGCGGCGGTGCCGCCTCATCTCGGACCACAACTCCTCTACGCCCTGGCCGGTGGCGGCGACGGTCTCCACGATCGGCGGTCGCCACTCGCCCAGGTCGGAGAGGTCGAGCATCTGGTCGAGGTCCCGGCGAGCTTCGCGGGCGCCCGGCCGGTCGGCCTTGTTGACCACGAACAGGTCCGCCACCTCGAGGAGCCCTGCCTTGTTGGCCTGCAGGGAGTCGCCCCACCCGGGCGTGACGACCACCACGGTGGTGTCCGTGGCCGAGGCGACCTCCACCTCCATCTGCCCCACCCCGACGGTCTCGACCAGCACCGACGGCAGGCCCGCGGCACCGAGCAGCCGCACGGCGTCGGGCACCGCCAGGGCGAGACCTCCGAGATGCCCGCGGGTGGCCATGGAACGGATGAACACGTTGGGGTCGGTGGCGTGGTCCTGCATGCGGACCCGGTCGGCCAGGATGGCACCGCCCGTGAACGGCGACGAGGGGTCCACGGCCAGCACCGCCACCGGCAGGGGCCCGTCGGGCGAAGCCGAGGCCGTGCTCCACCCCTGCTGGACGAAGGGGATCAGCCGGCCGGTGAGCGTCGACTTGCCGGCTCCCGGCGCCCCGGTGATACCGACCGTGTACGGCACCTCGCCCCGGTACGCGAGCCGGGCCACCTCTTGGCTGGGCCGCCCACCCCGCTCGACCGTCGACAGCAGGCGCGCCAACGCCGCTCGGTCGCCCCGTCTCGCCGCGTCGGCCAGGGTGGGGAGGTCGCTGTCCGGCCTCACTCCCGGTGCACCCGTGCACCGAGCGAGCGAAGGGACCCGGCCAGGTCCTCGTACCCGCGGTCGACGTGGTGCGCCGCTTCCACCTCGGTCTCCCCCTCGGCGACCAGGCCGGCCAGGACCAGCGCCGCGCCGGCCCTGATGTCGCTTGCCCGTACCCGGGCACCCGACAGCCGAGGCACCCCCCGAACCACGGCGTGATGGCCTTCGGTGCGGATGTCGGCACCCATGCGGCGAAGCTCGTCGATGTAGCGGAACCGGCCCGAGAAGAGGTTCTCGGTCACGATGCTGACGCCGTCGGCCACGGACAGCATCGTGACCAGGAATGGCTTGTAGTCCGTGGCCACCCCGGGGTAGGGCAGGGTGGCGACGTCTGCCGAGCGGAGCCGGCCGTCGGAACGGGCGCGGACACCCTCGGGAGCCTGCTCGACCGCGACGCCCATGGCGCCCAGCTTGCGCACCAGCATCTCCATGTGGTCGATGCGGGCGTCCTCGACCACCACGTCGCCGCCGGCGAGCCCGGCAGCCGACAGGAAGGTCGCGGCGACCACCCGATCGGGGATGACCGTGTGCGGCGCCGGGACGAGCTCCTCGACCCCTTCGACCTCGATCCTCGACGTGCCCGCCCCACGGACGTGGGCCCCCATGGCGTTGAGGAACCGTGCCAGGTCGCAGATCTCGGGCTCCCGGGCGGCGTTCTCGATGACCGTGGTCCCCTTGGCCAGTGCCGCTGCCATCAGGAGGTTGTCGGTGGCCGTGTGGCTCGGGTACTCGAGGACCACCCGTGCACCGATGAGGCGCCCGGGCTCGGCGGTGATCGCCTGCACGTAACCGTGCGAGACCTCGAACTCGGCGCCCATGGCACCCAAGCCGTTGACGTGGAAGTCGATGGGTCGCGACCCGAAGTCGTCGCCGCCGGGGAGAGACACCCGTGCCCGGTGGCAACGGGCGAGGAGGGGACCGAGCACCACCACCGAGGCGCGCATCTTCTCGACCAGCTCGTAGGGTGCCTCGGGGACCAGCTCGGCCGCCGGTGGGGTGTCGATGACCAGGTTGCCCGCGCCGTCGCGTCGGGTCGTCGCCCCGAGGGCGGCGAGCATGTCGGCCATGATGTCGACGTCGGTGATCCGGGGGACGTTCGACAGCACGTGGC
Organism: Acidimicrobiales bacterium; assembly: GCA_035293965.1. Classification (GTDB taxonomy): domain Bacteria; phylum Actinomycetota; class Acidimicrobiia; order Acidimicrobiales; family RAAP-2; genus DATGLW01. Next base: position 3,588 of record DATGLW010000078.1, on the reverse strand, counting down.
GGCCCTCGGCCAGCAAGCACGCCGCCATCAGCTTGAGGGCCGAGTTCTTCGCCCCCCCGGCACGCACGGTGCCCTGCAACGGCCCGCTCGGGCGGATGACGAAACGGTCCACGGCCCAAGTATGGCCGCCCGAGGGACGGGGCCTGGGCGACCCGCAGGCGCCGATGTCGAAGCTATGGTCGTAGCCGTGACTGAGCGCGGCCAGGCCCCTGACCGGAACCTCGCCCTCGAGCTCGTACGGGTGACCGAGGCAGCCGCGATGGCCGCCAGCCGTTGGATGGGACGGGGGGACAAGGACGGTGCCGACGGGGCGGCGGTGAACGCCATGCGGGTGGTGCTCCAGAACGTGCGCATGGACGGCGTGGTCGTGATCGGCGAGGGTGAGAAAGACAACGCGCCGATGCTGTACAACGGCGAGCGCATCGGCGACGGTTCGCCCCCCGAGGTCGACATCGCCGTCGACCCCATCGACGGCACGACACCCACCGCGCTCGGCCGGGGTGGCGCGCTGTCGGTGATCGCCGTGTCAGAGCGCGGCACGCTGTTCGACCCGGGTCCGTGCGTCTACATGGAGAAAATTGCGGTCGGCCCTCGGGCACGCGGCAGCGTCGACATAAGGCGCTCGCCGACCGACAACCTCGTCGCCGTCTCCAAGGCTGTCGGCAAGCGGGTTCGCGACCTGACGGCGGTCATCCTCGACCGGCCGCGGCACGCGGATCTGATCGCTGAGGTCAGGGCGTCTGGAGCGCGCATCCGCCTCATCAGCGACGGCGACGTGGCGGCAGCCATCGCCACCGGTTGGCCCGGATCGGGCGTGGACATCCTCCTCGGGGTGGGCGGCACCCCCGAGGGCGTCCTGGCGGCAGCGGCCTTGACGTGCATGGGAGGGGAGATCCAGGGTCGGCTCTGGCCTCGCAACGACGAGGAGCGCGCGGCAACGATCGGCGCCGGGTACGACGTCGACGCCGTGCTCACCACCGAGGACCTCGTCCGAGGCGACAACTGCTTCTTCGCTGCGACGGGCGTGACCGACGGCGAACTGCTACGGGGCGTGCGCTACCACGACTTTGGCGCCACCACACAGTCACTCGTGATGCGATCCAAGTCGGGCACGATCCGCTTGATCGATGCCACCCACGCGCTGACCAAGCTGGCCGAGTACAGCGCCATCGAATTCACCTGAGCACCAGCCCGCACCGGCGCGCCCGGTCGGGGTCACGGATCACCACTGCGATCCAGGTCGTAGGCACCGGCTGTCGGTCGGTACGACGCCTGCGCGCGCGTTGCACGGCAGTGGCTGGAAATGGCGCGGCCGTCGGGGGTCTGTAGGCACCGGCTGTCGGTCGGTGCGACGCCTGCGCGCGCGTTGCACGGCAGTGGCTGGAAATGGCGCGCAGCCACTCTCTGCCACTGCCGTGCTACGCGCTGGGCCCCAATGTCCAAACCCCCCGATTGCGGGCCTGCGCCGCCACGAGTGGCGGGCGTCAAGCCGAGTACGGTGTGGACGGTCAGCCAGCTCAGCCAGCTGGGCCAGCTCGGCCAGCTCGCCGGATCAATTGGCTGGGCCAGCAGCCACCTGCAGGCGCACCTCGGCACGGCGCAGCGCCGCCTCGGCTTCGGCGACCTCGACGTCCGTCGCCGGCGCCCCCTCCCCCGGCTCGCCGCCTGACGACGAGGCGCCCCCGCTGCTGCCACGCCCCGCCGAGCGGAGCTCTTCCAACCGGGCCGATGCCTCGTCGCGCGCGCGCTCGGCCCGTGCCACGTCGATCTGGTCAGCGAGCTCGGCCACCCCGGCCAGCACCGTCACCCTGGTGCCAGCCCCCGATCGCCGCTCCGAGTCGTCGCTGCCGGCCGGTCCCTTCTCGACCTGCAGGTAACCGCCGTGGACAGCGAGGCGGACCGAGCCCTGCTCCTGGTCGATCCTCACCTCGCCGGGCACTACGTCGGTGATGAGAGGAGTGTGGCCGTCGAGCACCGTCAGGTCGCCGTCGGAGCTGCGCAGCACCACGGCCCGAGCCTCCCCGTCGAGGAGCACGCGCTCGGGTGTGAGCACCTGGATCGGAAAGAGGGGATCGGCCATCAGCCACCTTCGGACTCGAGGGCGCGGGCCTTCTCGAGCACGGACTCGGCTCCACCCACGTTGAAGAAGGCCTGCTCGGGCACGTGGTCGAGGTCACCCCGCACGAGAGCCTCGAAGGACTCGACCGTCTCGTCGATGGGCACGGTCACACCCTTCAGGCCGGTGAACGCCTCACCCACGTTGAACGGCTGCGACAGGAAGCGCTGGATCTTGCGGGCACGCGACACCGTGATCCGGTCCTCTTCGGACAGCTCGTCGAGGCCGAGGATCGCGATGATGTCCTGCAGCTCGCGGTTGCGCTGCAGGATCCCCTGCACCTGGCGGGCCACCTGGTAGTGGCGCTCGCCCACGACCTCGGGCGTCAGGATGTTGGAGGTCGAGGCGAGGGGGTCAACCGCCGGGTAGATGCCGAGGGCTGCGATCTGGCGCGAGAGCTCGGTGGTGGCATCGAGGTGGGTGAACGTCGTGAACGGCGCCGGATCCGTGTAGTCGTCTGCCGGCACGTACACGGCCTGCACCGAGGTGATGGAGCGGCCCCTGGTCGAAGTGATCCGCTCCTGCAGCTCACCCATCTCGTCGGCCAGGGTCGGCTGGTAGCCCACGGCCGAGGGCATCCGCCCCAGCAGGGTGGACACCTCCGACCCCGCCTGCACGAACCGGAAGATGTTGTCGATGAAGAGGAGCACGTCCTGGTTCTGCACGTCGCGGAAGTACTCGGCCATGGTGAGCGCGGCCAACCCGACCCGAAGCCGGACGCCCGGCGGCTCGTCCATCTGCCCGTAAACGAGGGCCGCCTTCTCGATGACGCCCGACTCGCGCATCTCGAGCCACAGGTCGGTCCCTTCGCGGGTCCGCTCTCCGACGCCGGCGAACACCGACACGCCACCGTGCTGGGTGGCGACCCGGTTGATGAGCTCCAAGATGAGGACCGTCTTGCCGACCCCTGCGCCCCCGAACAGGCCGATCTTGCCGCCCTGGACGTAGGGCTCGAGGAGGTCGATGACCTTGATGCCCGTCTCGAACATCTGCGCCCGGGGCTCGAGCTGGTCGAAGGCAGGGGGCTCGCGGTGGATCTCCCAGTAATCGTCGGGTGAGCCGATGTCGTCGGTGTCGAGCGGCTTGCCGAGCACGTTGAAGACGTGACCGAGGACCGCGTTGCCCACCGGCACCGCGATACCGCGGCCCGTGTTGCGCACCGGCGCCCCCCGAACCAGGCCGTCGGTCGGCTGCATGCAGACGCACCGGACCCGGCCTTCGCCGATCTGCTGGGCCACCTCGGCGGTGACGGTGACGCGGCGCCCCTCGAGCTCGACGTCCATCTCCACCGCGAAGTTGATCTCAGGGAGGGCGTGGGGCGGGAACTCCACGTCGACGACCGGCCCGGCGATGGCGACGACGCGGCCGTCGGCGAAGGTGGCGCCGTCGTTCGTGGATGGCGACTGGATGGTGGTGGTCATGCGCCGTGCGCTCCTCGTGTGGTGATGCTCTGGCTCAGAAAGGTCGGCTGT
>DATGLW010000077.1:0-17621 GCA_035293965.1 Acidimicrobiales bacterium | reverse complement strand
TCGATGCCGACGATTCGGCTGACGTGGCGGTCCTGAACGGCAAGGGTCGTTCGTTCTGCGCCGGCGCCGACGTGCGCGAGCGGCTCCTCGCCTCGGTGGGCGGCGGGGTGGAGAGCCAGTACCGCCCGAGCGAGATGGATGCGGTGCTCCGGTGCACCAACTACAAGCCGATCATCGCCGCCGTCCACGGGTACGTGCTCGGCCACGCGCTGGGCACCGCCATGGCGTGTGACTTCATCGTCGCGGCGAGCGACGCGCGCTTCCAGGCCACCGAGGTCAAGGTCGGTATCCCGCTCCCGGCCATGTGGGCCCACCTGGCCTACGTGGCAGGTCCCACCTTCGCCAACGACGTCACCATGACCGGCCGCATGTTCGACGCCCACGAGGCGCAGCGTGCCGGCTTGGTCCTGCGCGTGGCCGGCGAGGGCGGGCACCTGCAGGCAGCCGACGAGCTCGCCGCCGCCCTGCTCGAGAACCCCCAGGTCGCCGTCCGGGAGCTGGTCCGCTGCCGCCGCAGCCTCGTGGCAGAGACGCTGCAGCACGCCCGGAGCATCGGGGGCGCCTTCCGCTGGGACCTGTCGCCCGACTTCGAGCGGGCGATCCGGGCCCGGGCGACGTGATCCGAGCCGGCTGTGGTGCCGTGCGAGCCGCTCGCGGGGCACGGGCGCGGGCACGGGCCCGGCGGCGGATGGGTGCGCCGGCGGGGCCGCCCGGCTCGCGGCCTGCTCCCGTGATCGCGGGACGCGAGCCCCTCCGTCGCGAGACGACCTGCCCGCATGCGTGAGGTTCCCGCCTGCGCGAGGTCACTCGGCGCGGATGTCCCTACGCGGCGGGAGGGTCCGACACGTGGGGAAACAACTCTTTGAACGCGCCCTGGCGGATGCGGTAGCTCACCTCGGGCGTCTGGCCGTCGAGGAGCTCGTGGAGGGTCTCCTGCGTGTGACCGAAGGTGCCCTCGATGTGCGGATAGTCGGAGCCGAACAGGACGTTGCGGTAGCCGCCACCGTTGATGGCAACGAGGGCCGAGGGCTCGTGCTGGAACGACGTGTACACCTGGGTGTAGAGGATCTCGCGCGGCGGGCGCGAGAGGCGAGGCCGCACGAACATGCCGTGCTGGCGGTACGCCTCTTCCATCCGGTCGCCGAGGAAGGGGACCCAGCTCGCCCCGCCCTCGGAGACGAGCACCCGCAGCCCTGGATGGCGATCGAGGGCTCCCGAGGCCACCATCAGCATCGCGGCGCGCTGGCCGCTGTAGGTGGAGCTCGTGTAGTTGAGGACTGCCCCGCCGGGCCCCCGGTACATGGCGATCTCTCCGGCGTCACCGCCCACGTGGAAGGCGGCCACGAGCCCGGTCTCTTCCAAGGCGGCCCACAGCGGCTCCCAGGCGTCGCTGTTGAACGCCGGGACGGAGTGGTCGTAGGTCGTCGAGTTCGGGATCCCCGGGGTGGGCAGGGCGACCACATGGAGCCCGACCTCCTTGGCGTGGAGGGCCGCTTGGACCGCGTCGCCTGGATCCCGCAACGGCATGGTGGCGGCGAGGACGAGGCGGTCGGGGGCGATCGCTTGGGCTTCGGCCGCCTTCCACTCGTTCTCGGCCTTGGCCGCGGCAAGGGCCAGGCGCCGGTCGCTGATCATCGAGTCCCACAGGCCGAGAGAGGAGTAGACGACCTCGGCCCATACCCCTTCGTGGTCGAGGTCCGAGAGTCGAGCCTTCAGGTCCCGCGTGCCTGGTGGCCTACTGCTCAGGTCCCCGAGCGTCATGCCGCCGACCGCCTTGGTGGCAAAGCGAGGCAGTGTGCGGCGGTACTCCTTGCCGTCGACGTGGAGGACCTCCTCGTTCTCGCCGACGCGCTCGCTCCAGGGCATCCGTTGGGCGAGATCCGGGGGCAGGATCTGGCCCCACAGATCCGGTGGCTCGATGAAGTGCGAGTCGCCCGAGTGGGTCCAGAGCATCTGCCCGTCGCCAATCGTCACGGTCGGGCACCTCCTCGCCGTTCCTCCTCGCCGCAGCGTTCCCCCATGGGCTGGCAAGGTGGCACCGCCCCCTCGATGCACGGGCCCACGCCCGCACTCCCGTTGCAGCTGGGCCTCATGGCCGCCCGCCCGGTCGTGCGCCCGTCAGCCGGCCGTAGGCATCCCAGGATCCCTCCGTCCCCTGCGCGGCGACGCCGGCATCGAGCAGCTCGTGGACGGCAGCCTCGTCGAGGCCGAGCTCGCGGAGGATCGCCACTGTGTGCTCGCCCTGGCGGGGGGCGCCCGCGGGCGGCCGCGGTGGGGCCTGGTCGAACTGGACCGGACCCGCCACGAGGAACCCGCCGGGGCCCGAGGGGTGGGGAACGAGGTACTCGTTGGCTCGGACCTGGGGATCCGCGAGGACCTCGGGAGGGGACTGCACGATCGACCAGGCGATCTCCTGCCCGCTGAAACGTTCACGGATCTCCTCGGCGGTGAACGAGGCGATCGCCGTGCGGAGCGCCGCGTTCACGATCTCCGAACCTGGGGCGCCGACGCCTCCCTCGTAGGTCGCGAAGAGCGGGTCTGCGAGCAGCCGCTCTTCCCCGAGGGCGCGCAGCGCGTTGGTGAGGTACTGGGGGAGCAAGAGCGGGAGGTTCACGAACCGGCCGTCGCGGGTGCGAAACGGACCGCTGTCGGGGCCCGGGGCACTCGCCTGCACGTCGAGGCCCGTGACCGAGGTGGCGAGGAGGTCGGGCGCGAGCTGCCAGCACGCGACCGCCAGGAGGGAGACGTCGACCGCGCAGCCCGACCCGGTCGCGCGCTGCCGGTGCATCGCGGCTGCCACCCCGGCGGCGACTGCCAACCCCCCCATCACGTCGCCGAAGGCGGCCCGCTGCTGCACGGGAGGCCCGTCCGTGTAGGTGAGGGCGTGCCCGACGCCACCACGAGACCAGTACGAGATGCCGTCGAACCCGGGCTGGTCGGCGTCCGGGCCGCGCGGGCCGTACCCGTGGCCGTGGGCGAACACGAGCGAGGGGTTGAGGGACTGGAGGTCCTCGTAGGTGACGCGGAGCCGGCGCTGGGTACCCGGTAGGAAGCTCGTCACGACGACGTCGCACCGGCGGACCAGCTCGTAGAAGACCTCGCGGCCCCGATCGGCGCCCACGTCGAGGGCGAGGTTGCGCTTGCCTCGGTTGAACTGGTCCATCAGGGTGTCCACCACCCGCCCGTCGGGCGCGCGGGCGGTCACCAGGCCGCGCATGGGGTCGGGGACCCGGGGGTGCTCCACCTTGGTCACCTCGGCACCCCAGTCGGCCAGGATTGCGACCCCCGAGGGAACGAAGCCGAACGTGGTCAGCTCGATGATCCTGACGCCGCTCATCGGCTGCACGGGCATCGTGCGCCTCCTGTGCCCGCCTGTACGTCCCTCCGCCAGACCCTACACCGGGGCGCTGGCCGCCGACGCGGGCGTCGGTCAGGTCCGGTTGGCTCCCATCGACCCACGAGCCCTGCGGTGGCTCCCCATGGCTTGGTGGTGGAGTGTCGCTCGGGCTCCCATGGTTGCCGGCATGGTTGCCGACGCGGTCGCGGACGTTGCTTCAAAGCGACGGGCACCAAGAAGCTTGCGAACGGGCCCGCTCACGCCCAATGGCGGATCACGACGCCCACTGTCGCGCGATGGCGCGCAGATGCGCCGTCACGAGGTAGTGAGCGCGTTCTCGATCTCGTCGGATGAGGGCGTCCGCGATCTCACCGTGGACACGGATCAACTCCGAGGTCGCCGGCTGGGATATCTGGGGCGGGGCGAGGAATCGGATCTGGCTCGTCTGGACGACGACGTCGGTCAGGAGGTGGAGCACGGGGTTCCCGGTCGCCTCCGCCAGCGCAACGTGGAAGCTCGTCTCGTACTCGCTCAGGATCTGGGTCGGGATCCGCTCGCGCAGCTCCCTGAGGCGCTCATCGCTCGCGCACTCGATCAACCGGTCGACAGCCGTGAGCTCCAGCATCAAACGGACTTCGGCGACATCGTTGTGGGTAACGCTCTGGAAATCGAGGTAGGTGCTCATCGCGAGCTCGACCGAGCGCCTGTCTGGTTCGGTCACGACCAGGCCGCCGGTCCGGCCCCTGCGCATCTCGACGATCGACAGATGCTCCAGGATGCGGATGGCCTCGCGCAGCACCCCCCGTCCGACCTTGTAGCGCTCGATCAGGTCCGGTTCGAGCCCGAGGTTCGTGCCAGGCTGCAGCGCTCCGGCCACGATCTCTCGGCGGATCTCGTGGGCGAGCTGCTCAGCCAGCTTCAGCGACTTCTCGGACTCAGGCACTCGCAAACGTCGATCCGTAGGCGGCGTAGAAAGCGGGAGAAGTGTACTCTCGGTCGAGCCTGCCCGACGACGAGGTGCGGTCCGACGCACAGACTGATCTGCGCGGTCGGCGCATCTCGCCGATCCCGGCACACGGATCGAGGGCGAGGGTCTGTCGGGCGCAGCCGCGACCGTCCGGCCCCTTGACGGGGGGCAGGGTCGACTTTAGGATCCTATTTAGGGCTCGACGCCGTCGTCCGGACCGAGGGGGTGGCTGATGACCGGCTTTCGCCTCATCTCATCCGATTCTCACGTCACGATGCCCGACGAGGCGTGGCAGGAGTACCTCGACCCGGCCTTCCGTGACCGCGCACCGGTGATCGAGGAGACGCCGGAGGGGACCTTCAGGATATTCGAGGGGGTGCGGGCACCCGTGCAGAACCTGAGCAACCTCGCGGGGAAGCGCCCCGAGGAGTTCACGCTCAACGTCCGCCGCCTCCAGGAGTGGCGACCCGGCGCCTGGGATCCAGCCGAGCGGATAAAGGACCAGGAGATCGATGGAGTGGACGCCGAGGTCCTGTACTTCGGGGGCCCGCTGGCATCCAGGGACCCCGCCCTCCGCCTGAACAGCGTGCGGGGCTACAACCGATGGCTGGCCGACTTCTGCTCGTACAGCCCGCGAAGGCTTCTCGGGATGGCCTCGATCCCCATCGACACGCCGGAGCTCGCCGTGGCGGAGGTGCACTTCGCGAAGCAAGCGGGCCTGGCCGGCGGGCTGATCCCGCTCTTCCCCGAAGAGGGTGACTACGGCGACGAGAAGTGGAACGCCATGTGGGAGGCGTTCTTGGACGTGGGCCTCCCGATCGCCATGCACTCGGGCGGACGGAGGCCCGGAGCTCCCGACACGCACCTGCTCGAGAACGCGCCCCGGTTCATGACAGGCCTCGTCATGAACAAGTTCGCGGTCACCGAAGCGATCTCGGAGCTCATCCACGGGTTGGTGATGCAGCGCTACCCTGATCTGCAGTTCATCGCCGTGGAAGCGCAGATCGGGTGGATCTCCTTCTTCGAGTACTACGCCGACCACCTGTGGGAGAAGCACCGTTTCTGGACCCGGAGCGAGCTCCGTGAGCCTCCGAGCCACTATTTCCGCCGCCAAGTGTCCGCGACCTTCATGGAAGACCCCGTCGGGTTGCGGGAGTACGAGCACATCGGTGTCGACAACATCATGTGGGCGAGCGACTACCCGCATTCCGAGACGACCTGGCCCAACTCGAAGAAGCTCACCGACGAGTGGCTGCGGGACTTTCCCGCGCAGGACCGTGACAGGATCCTCTGGGCCAACTGCGCCCGGGTCTTCGGCCTGCGATGACGCGCTCCGCACGTCCCCAGCGCTGCCGTGCCCCCGGTGCCGGGCTCCCAGGTCGGCGGTAGGGCAGGGGGAGGGATCGGGAAGAGGACCTCGTGGGCCCGCTCGTCAAGCCGCTGCCGTCGCCGGATGCCCGCACCGCCCCCTTCTGGGCGGCGGCGGCTCGTCATGTGCTCGCCTTGCAGCGCTGCGATGCCTGTGGTCGCTTTGCGCACCCGCCAGTCATCGTCTGCCCCTCCTGCCACTCGGGTCTGGCCTCGTTCTCCTTCGTGCCAGTGAGCGGCTTCGGGGTGTTGCGGACCTGGACGATCATGCGCGACGCCTTCCTTCCCGCCTTCCGAGCCGACGTACCGTGGGTGATCGGGGAAGCAGAGCTCGACGGCGCTCCTGGCGTCCGGCTGCTTGCTCGCATGGCCGACCCGCCTGACGCGCCCTTGCGGTACGGGGCGCCCGTGGAGACGCAATTCGAAGACCTTGCACCGGGCGTCGCCATTCCGGTCCTGGCACTGCGAGAGGGCTGAGGGTGCCCCGCCGACGGCCGAACCGCGACGTGGCCATCGTCGGCTACGCGCTGAGCCCGATCGAGCGCCGGGCTTCCAGACCGCTCGGGGTGATCGCCGTCGAGACGGCGCTCGCCGCCATCCGCGACGCAGGGCTGGCGGTTGGGGACATCGACGGGTTCACCACGGGCGCCGTGCTCCCGGCGGCCGGGGGCCAGGCGGCAATCGACGGGGCCAGCATCGTCACCGCCCAGTGGATGGCCGAGCATCTCGGCATCCGGTCGCGCTGGGCGTCGGGCTTCCAGGGCTACGGCCAGCTTCCAGGGTCGGTCGTGCTCGCCGTGAACGCCATCGCGTCGGGCTCGGCCGACTACGTGCTCGTGCACCGCGCCCTGGCGAACCCTCCCGGGAGGTACCACGAGAACCCCATGACCGAGGCGACCGGGCACGCACAGTGGACGGCGCCGCACGGCCTCTGGGGTCCTCCGGCCCAGATCGCCCTTCCCTACAACGAGTACCTGCAACGCTACGGGGCAACCCGCGAGGAGATGGCCGCCGTGGTGGTGGAGCTACGCCGGAACGCGGCAGCCATCCCATGGGCGTACTGGACCGGCAAGCCCATCACCGTCGACGACTACCTGAGCGCACGGATGATCGCCGATCCCATCTGCATCCTCGATTGCGACATTCCCGTCGACGGGGTCGCGGCCTTCGTGCTGACCAGTGGGGAGCGCGCGCGCGACCTGCCCCACCGACCTGTGTACGTCGGCGGGTTCGGCTTCGGGAGCCCCACTGCAACGCGCACCGCCACCGTCTGGACCCTCGACGAGATCATGGAGGGCGGTCGGTTCGCCGCAGAGCAGCTCTGGGCGAGCTCGGGGCTGACCCGCGAGGACGTGGACGTGCCGCAGCTCTATGACGGGTTCTCGCCGCTCGTCTACTTCTGGCTCGAGGTGCTGGGGTACTGCGGAATCGGCGAGGCTCATGACTTCGTGCAGGGCGGGACGATCCGGACCGAAGGAGGGATCCCGATCGCCTCTGGTGGCGGTGCGCTCGGCAACGGACGCCTCCATGGGGTGCCCCAGATGCTGGAGTGCTACCTGCAGTTGTCGCGGCGGGCGGGCGCTCGGCAGCTGGACCGTGCGGACGTCGCCCTGGCGTGCCACTCCTCGCCCCACTACGGCGGCGCCGTGCTGTACACGTCGGAACCGAACTGAGGTGAGTGCCGTGGCGCAACCGCCTGCCGATCGAGATGGGGGCCGCCGATCCCTGCAGGTCCTCCATGGCGTCAGGGTGATCGACGTCACCATGTTCGCGTTCGTGCCCGTGGCTGGCGGGATCCTCTCGCATTGGGGTGCGGACGTCATCAAGGTCGAGGATCCGAAGGCGTGCGACCCGATGCGCCTCCTGTCGGGAGGGACGATCGAGCCCGGCGGGTCCTACATGTCGTTCAAGAACTACAACCGGGGCAAGCGGGCGGTCGCGATCGACCTCGCGACCGACGACGGCCGGAGCATCCTGTACCGGCTGGTCGAGACCGCAGACGTGTTCTTGACCAGCTACCTTCCCGCGACCCGAAGGAAGCTCGGGATCGACGTCGACGACATCCGCAGCCACAACCGCCGCATCGTCTACGCGAAGGGCAGCGGGCACGGTCCCCGGGGGCCCGAGTCGGAGCGACGGGCGTACGACGCAGCGACGTGGTGGGCTCGGGGGTCGCTCGCCGACTCCGCGATGGCGGTCTCGGGCGCGGACGCCCCAACCGGCATGGTCGGCCACGGGGACACGATCTCGGGGACGGTGCTGGCAGGAGGCATCTGCGCGGCATTGCTCCAGCGCGAGCGCACGGGGGTGGCACCGGTCGTGGACGGCTCGCTCCTCGGAACGGCCATCTGGTACAACCATCAGCCCATCGTCGCGAGCAAGCTGGGTTTCCGGTGGGGAGGCCGCCCGGCTGCTCGTGAGGAGCAGGTCCCCACCTTGACCTCCTATCGCACCAGGGACGGTCGCTTCATCAGTCTCGTGTTCGTGAACGACCCCGACGAGGACTGGGCGGACCTGTGCCGGCACCTCGGCCGACCGGATCTCGCGACGGAGCCTCGGTTCGCCACCGCGTCGGCCCGGTCGGCCAACCGCGCAGAGGCGGTGCGCCTCCTCGACGGCGTCTTCGCAGAACGGACCCTGGCGGAATGGAAGGAGCGGTTGTCCACGGCACGCGGCGTCTGGGCAGCGGTGCAGACGCCCGGCGAGATCCATGACGACCCGCAGACGATCGCCAACGGGTTCATCCGCCAGGTCACCTACCCCACCGGGACGATCGCGCTCCCGGTCCCCCCGGTTCTCTTCGACGAGGAGGGGGGCGACATCGAGGCGGCGCCCGACTACTGCCAGCACACGGACGAGGTCCTCGAAGAGGCGGGGTACACGGCGGAGGACATCGCCCGCTATCGAAAGGCCGGCGTCATCGCATGACGGGTGACGAGAGCCGGTGAGGTCGTTCGAGCCAGACGAGGTGAGCCATGCACTACCGGGTGATCTCCGCCGACAACCACATCAATGAACCTCCTGGAACCTACGTGGACCGCGTGCCGGCTCATCTGAAGGATCGCGCCCCTCGAGTCATGCGCGGGGCCGACGGCGGGGACGGCTGGAGCTTCGACGGGAAGCCGCCGAAGGTCACCTTTGGCCTGGGGGCGACGGGCGGGGTCACCAAGCAGAACCCCCGGGACTACAAGGCCGCCGGGCTCCGCTGGGAGGAGATCCTCCCGGGGAACTACGACGGGGCCGCCCACATCAAGGACAACGAGCTCGATGGCGTCGATGCGGCGAGCATCTACCCGGCCGCCGTCGGTGGGGCCTATGCCCTCCCAGACCGGGAGCTGGCACTGGCCTGCGTGCGCGCCTACAACGACTGGCTCATCGAGGACTTCTGCGCCGCCGACCCGCGGCGCCTCCTGTCGCTCGCCTTCATGCCGGTCAACGACGGGATTCCCACCGCTGTGGCCGAGGCCGAGCGAGTGATCGCCAAAGGGGCGAAGGGCTTGTTCCTCCCCTTGCCGGACGAGGTGGGGTACCACGACGCGATGTACGACCCCCTGTGGAAGCTGGCAGCCGACGCGCAGGTGCCGGTCACCATCCATCGCAGCGGCGTGAGCCGCAAGGACCTGGGCGGTCCCCCGCCCATGGAAGGCGCCGACCCAGCCCTGTACGTCTCGAGCATCGCCCAGGGGTTCTTCCGGTCGATCCCGCCGGTGAGCAACGTGATCCTCACCGGACTGTTCGACCGGTTCCCCACGTTGACCCTCATCGTCGCAGAGGTCAACTGCAACTGGGTTCCGGCGCTTGCCCAGCAGATGGACCAGGAGTACGAGCGCCAGCGCCACTGGTCCGGTCTCGAACTCGAGTCCGCCCCCAGCACCTACTTCGGCCGCAACGTGCTCATCACCATGCTGGACGACTTCGTCGGAGCAAGGATGGCGAGGGAGGACCCGGCACTGGCGGCATCGACGATGTTCTCGTCCGACTACCCGCACAGCGTGACCCTTTGGCCCCACAGCCAGGAGGTCATCGCCGAGCTGACAGAGGGCATGAGCGAGGACACCAGGCATCGGATACTCGCAGGCAATGCCATCCGCGCCTTCTCGCTGGATGCCAGCTGAGCGGCTCGGGTCACCGGCGACGCGCCTCGCGGGAGCGGCTGAGAGGGCGGTCATGAGATTGGCTCGACAAGTGGGACACGAGGTCAATGGGAGGTGGGGGATGGTGCGTTCGAGCATGTCTGCGCGGCGAGGCGCTCTCTGCCTTGCCGCGCTGCTGGCGGGGCTCTCCGCCGTCGGTGCGACGGGCGCGGCGGCTGCGAGCAACAAGAAGGCTCCGATCGTCATCGGCTACATCACATCGGAGACAGGCGTGCTATCCGGCCAGAGCGTCCACTCGGAGTGGGCGCCGGAGGCAGTGTTCGGCGCCGTCAACGCGCGCGGAGGCATCGACGGGCATCGGCTCGAGCTCAAGGTCGAGGATGACCAGAGCTCACCGAGCGACAACCAGACGGCTGCCGAGGTGCTCGTCAACAACGACCATGTCTTCGCGGTCATCGAGGAGTCCGCCGTCGCCTTCGGCGCGGCCAAGTTCCTCCAGCAGCAAGGAGTGCCCGTCTTTGGGCCGCCGATCGACGGTCCCGAGTGGTCCGAGGATTCCAACATGTTCGCCGTCACGCCCCCGGTGAGCGGTCCGGTGGGCGGGCACTTCTACACCTACACGGGTACGGCGAAGATCCTGAAGCTGCTCGGGGTTACGCGACTGGCGCAGGCCACGTACGACATCCCGTCTGCATTGACGGCGGCGCAGGACACGTTCACGGTTGGCAAGCCGATGGGGATCGGGCAGTGCTTCTTCGACAAGTCCGTGCCGTTGGCGACCTTCAACGCCACGGTTGACGCTCTCACGATCAAGCACCTCGGTTGCAACGGCGTCACCGCCCCGGTCAGCACGGAGACGGCCGTCGAGATCGCCGCTGCGCTGAAGTCCGCAGGCAGCACGGCAAAGCAGCTCTACTACAACACCTACAATCCGACGGTGCTCGCGCAGCCCTCGGCAATGAGCTCGTTGGCGGGCACGTACTCAACTGCCACTGTGCCGTTCTCGCCACCCACCCCCGGGGCGAAGAGAATGCTGAATGCCCTGCACCGCTACACCCCATTCAGTGGGAACCTTCCCGAGCTCGACCAGATCTTCGCGTACGCGTCCGGAGAGGCGGTTCTGGTGGGCCTGCAGAAGGCGAGCCCGGACCTCTCGCGAGCACACTTCATGTCGGTCCTGCGGACGGTGAGCATGTTCACGGCCGGCGGCCTCCTCCCGAGCCCGACGAGCTTCGCCCATTTCGGCACGGCAAAGATGTTCCCGAAGTCCTCGTGCGGCTACTTCGTCCGGGTCACGACGACCGGTTACGTGAATGGCAACGGGGGCAAGCCGGTATGCGGCAGGCTCGTTCGGCTGTCGTGACGTGACAGCTGATCGCACTTTGGATCGGCTGTGTCGCGTGCGAACCGTGTGTGCATCCCCGGTGACTGCGCTGGTGCGCCCGCTCCTTTCGCGGGGCTCGCGAGCCCGTCGGGATCCCGTGATCCCGTCCTAGGGAGCGAGGCGCCTGGCGACGATGCGGGCAAGCTGACGCGGGACCCCGCGCAGAGAGATCCTCATCGACCCCTTCTGTCAAGTTCCCGCAGCGCGTCGCCGAGGGCGGCGAACGCCTCGTCGAGGCGCTTCTGGCGCAGGCGGTTCGGCTCGTGGTTCGCCTCTGCCGCCACGAAGCCGACCAGCTCGTCGAGCTCGTCGGCCGATGCCAGCAGCTCGATCCCTTCCTCTGTTCCCCGAGCCCGGTAGACCAGGCGCTCCAAGTCGCTGTCCAGGATCAGCACGTCCCGGAGGGTGGAGGCGACCTGCTCGTCGACCCGCACCGGATGCAGCTCAGGCAGCGCGGCCGGTCGGCGCCTCCTGAGGTCGCACCAGGTCTCCTCCCAGCCGCGGATGACGCCGTCGTCCCCACAGGAGACGCATCGCCACCAGATCTCGCCATCGGTGTCGTCACGGCGCACCGCGATGTGGCCGGGGCAAGGACGCCGCCCGGGCCGGCGCCGACACGGGATGGCGGTCACCCAGGCATCGGAAGCCGGGCCCGCCGTGGCGGCCCTGACGAGGGAGGCCAGCTGATGCGCGATCCGCTTGGCGGGACCAGGGGCATCGTCGGGCATGTCGACGAAGTGGCGCAGGTCGGAGACGAACACGGCGTGGACCGTACCTGCCGGCGGGCAGGGCTGCCCGCCGAGCTGGCCGCCGAGGGCCATGGAAGGATCGTCGCACGACGGACCTGCCACCGTGCAGGGGAATTTCAGGACCCGCTCCGGTGTTGCCGGTGCGATGCCTCGGACGGGCGCCTTACGAGTGGCGCTATCCAGGTTTCCAGAGACTGCGTCCGAGGCAGCACGGCAGACCTGGTGGGGATCACGAGGCAGTCGGCGAACGCTCGCGTGGAACTCCCTCTTTCCTGCTCCGACTTGGAAGTCTGTGGTCACTCGGGCGGGATCCGCTGAGCATGCACAGGCGCCCGGCGCACGCTGTGCCTCCGCAACGGGCAAATCATCGGTCTCGGGGACGCCACAGTCGTGCCGCTCGGCGTGTACGCGCTCCTGGCCCCCATCGTCGGCGGGACCAGCCCCTGAGGTCGTCGGGGGGATCACACCAATGCCCACCGCAGGGCGGCTGACGCGGCGGAGCACGTGTTCGCCCGCGCGACGCCGCGCGATGGGCGCTCCGGGAGGGTCCCCGCGGGGGCTGGGGAAACTCCCCTGACCTGGGAAATCTAGGGTGGGGCTAGCTGGAATCGAACCAGCGGCCTCAGCATTATCAGTGCTGCGCTCTAACCGACTGAGCTATAGCCCCGGGCAGAGGTGCGCGGCTGCAGCTGGTTGCAGTGCGCCTCGAGCGGGCAAGTGTACTCGGCGCTGCATCGAACCCGCCCGGGCACCGCGTGCCGGTGGAAACCGGCGACGACCTGGGTTATCATACAAGGTCACCCGGGCGGCGGGCCTGGGGTCGAAAGAGGCGGAAGATGGCGGAGCATGCGACGTGCGTGGCGGGCACGCGCCGAGGGCGCTACGTGCTGCGGCTCGTTGCCGTGGGGCACGTATCCCCAGCCCCGGGGCGGCAGCGGTGCAGACCCTGACCGTGGACGGGTCCCAGGCGGAGCACGACCTCTCGGCCACCCACTACGACGGCAGCCGGCCGGTGGACGACGTGCCACGCACGGCCGGTGACGGGGGCCTCGTCGCGCGAGGCCGGGAGCTCGCCCATCTCGAGCACATCCTGTGGGCGGCGCGCCGTGGCAGCGCCAACGTCGTGGCCCTGCGCGGCGAGCCGGGAGTCGGCAAGAGCGCCCTGATCGAGGCTGCCGTGGCGCGGGCCACCGACTTCTCGGTCGTGCAGCTGCGTGCCGCCGCGATGGCCGGGGGCAGCGCCGCGCCGCGCGAGTGGCCCGAGCAGGTCGTGTCTCTCCTCCGTGACCCAGATCGCCAGGCTGCCGCCCGCGCCGCCGACGTGCTGACCGAGCTGCAGGGCAACGGGACCGGGCCATTGCTCGTGACGATCGACGACTGCCACCTCCTGCCCGAGCGGTTCTCCGCTGCGTTGGCCGAGGCCGTCTTGGACCTCGTGCACGTGCCGCTGGCGCTCGTCCTCGCCTGGCGAGACGTTCCCCACGTCGACCCCTTCGAACTCGACGTCCTGCGGGTCCCCGAGCACCACCTCGAGGGCCTCACGCTGGACCAAGCTCGAGCCCTCCTCACCCAGCAGCACGTTCGGGCACCGTCGCCGCCGGTGCTGTCGGCGCTGGTCGAGTCCACGAGGGGCAACCCCGGTGTCCTGCTCGAGGTCTGTGGTGCCCTCGACGCCGAGCAGCTCGAGGGATGGCGACCGCTCCCCGAGCCGATCCGGACGTGCGAGGCCACGTCACGGGCCTTCGGGGCGCGGGTCATCCAGCTGCGAGACACGGCTCGCCAGGCACTCGCGGCGGCAGCGGCGGCGCGCGTCCCGCTCGGCGTGCTCCGGCTCGTGCTCCACGAGATCGGATCGAACATCGACGACCTGGCCCCCGCTGAAGGGGCAGGGATCGTGGCCATCCGGGGGAACCGCCTCGACTTCGCGCACCCGCTGGTGCGAGCGGCGGCCTTCTGGTCAGCACCTGAGGACCTGCGGGCGCGCGTGCACGGCGCGCTGACCCGCGCGTTCTCCGCTGGTGGCTACGTGGAACGCAGTGCGTTCCACGCTGCTCAGATCGCTGCCCGCCCTGACGGCGCCGTCACGCGGCTGTACGCGCAGGCGGCACAGGTTGCGCTCGATCGGGGGGACCCCGAGGCCGCTGCACGCCACCAGGAGCTGGCATCGGACTTTGCGGCATCGCACGACGAGGTGGCGCATCATCTCGTGCAGGCGGCATCCTTGTGGGCGACGGCCGGCCAGTCGAGCCGGTCCGAGCTGTGCGTGGAGCGCGCCCTCGAGCAGCACCCCTCGGATGCGATCCGCGCCGAAGCGCTCTACCGTCGGGCCCAGGTCCGGCTCCGCCGGTCCGTCGCCGACACGGTGGCGGCCGAGATGGTCGACGCAGCGGTCCTCTCCGAGCGTGACGCGCCGAACCGGGCCGTGCCCATGCTCCTCGACGCCGCAGCATGCCGGCTGCTCCATGGCGGGTACCTCGACACGGGCGAGCTCGTCCGGCGTGCCGTGGGACTGGCGCGTGGGGTGAGCAGTCACGCCGAGGCATTGGCGCAGGCCACGCTTGGCGTCACGGCAGCCGTCGAGGGCGCTCCTTTGGCAGAGACGGGCCCGGCGCTCGAGGCCGTGACGTCCCAGCTGGCCGGCCAGACGCCGCGCTTTGCGGCCACGCCCCATCTCGCGTTCGTCATCGGCAGCTGCCTCGCCCGTCAGGGCCAGCACGACCATGCGGCGCGCTGGGGACGCTGGATCGCCAGGTGCGCGGCGCGAGCCGGCGATCGGCCCCTCGGCGTGGTGCCCACGCTCCTCCAGGCCCTCGTCGCGCATGCCGGCGGCCGCCTCGAAGAGGCGTTGGCGTCGGCGAGGACCGCGCTGGCCGGGGCGTCGGCTCACGGCGACAGCGTCCTGGCCTCCCGCGCCCTGGCGGTGCTGGTCGACGTGCTCGTCGCGCGGGGCGACGCAGACGAGGCGTTCGAGCTGGCGTCTCGGCTGTTCGCCGTCGCCTCGGACACCGGTTCGGCGCCCCGGCTCGAGGCGCTGGTCTCCCTTGCCGCGCTCGAAGTGCAGCGCGGGAGGAGCGCTGCCGCGGCAGCCTGGCTCGCTGCGACCCGCGAGGAGCTGGCGGGGGCAGGCGGCCCGGGCCCCTCCCTGGCCGCGCGGGCGCTCGTCGCTCCGACCGCCGCCGAAGTGTCACTGCTCGGCCGCCTCGCAGTTGACACCGGCGGGCTGGTCGAGATCGTGGACCGCGCGTCGGATGCCGGCGCGGTCCCCCCGGCATGGATGGGATGGGTCCAGGGCCTGTGCGCCGAGGCGCTCGACGATGCTGCCGACCACTTCCGCGAGGGTTTGCACGCTGCGCGAGGCATGCCCGTGGTCGAAGGCCGGATCGAGCTCGCCTGGGGTGTGCGGCTGGCAGCAGCCGGCCGGGCCGATGAGGGCCGTCAGCTGCTCGAGGCGTCACTCGACCGCCTCCGCAGGGTGCACGCGTTCGGCTGGGTCTCGCTGGTCGAGCACGAGTTGGCCCGCGCGCTGCCCGTGGCCGAGACAGCGGCGCCGGTGCCGTACCCAGCTCCGGCGCCCGACGTGCGGGCCGCCGCCGGCGAGCGAACCGGACCGGAACCCGCGTCCGGGGCGCCGCGGGTCTCCGCCGGTCAGGCTGCCTTTGTCGGCCAGGCTGACGCGCCCGAAGCGCCGCTGGCCTTCGGTCGGGCTGGCCCCGGCCGTGGACCAGCTGCCGGCGAGCCGACCCCTGAGGCGCCGCCGCCCTGGCAGGTGCGCCTGCTCGGCTCCTTCTCGGTGCGCCGGCTCGGCCGGGAGGTCTCCCTCCCCCTCAGCCTGGCAGCCCAGGCAGTCAAGATCGTGGCGCTCCGGGAGCGCATCCCCGTCGAGGAGCTCGTCGAGATCCTCTGGGCGGAGGCCGAGCCCGGGGTGGGCACTCGCCGGCTCCGCAACGTGCTGTGGCGGGTGCGGGCCGCCTGCGGCGACCTCCTCCAGCGGGAGGGCAACTTCATCCGCCTGGCCCCCGAGGCGATCAGCGACGTGCCGCAGTTCCGATCCCTTGCGACGCGGGCCCTCGACCGGCACACGCCCGCGGACGAGGTCGCGTCGCTGGCGCGTCAGGCGCTCGAGGTCTACCGCGGCGAGCTGCTGCCCGGCGACCGCTACGCGGACTGGGCGGCAGGTCCCCGGGAATCCCTGAACCGGCTGCACCTGCAGCTGCTGGACCTGCTGCTGGCCGAGGCCATCCGCGACGACCGGCGCCACGACGCACTCGTGATCCTCGATCGCCTGATCGACGCCGACCCCTACGACGAGCACTACTACCTGCAGGCCGCCGAGCTGCACGCGCGGGCCGGCAACCGGCGCCGGGCGCTGTCGATCCTCGGCCGGGCCGAGCGCATGCTGGCCGAGCTCGGGGTCGCCTCGTCGCCCTCGCTGGCAAAGGTTCGCAACTCGCTCGGGCTGACCTGACAGCCGCCGCCCGCGGCGGCCACCCGATGCAGGCCGGCCCCCGCGATGCAGGCCGGCCCCCGCGATGCAGGCCAAGCCCCCCGCGATGCAGGCCGGCCTCTGTCAGCGTGCGTGGCGGAGGGCGGGATCAGCGGCGGACCTGTAGGGTGCCGCCCCTGAGGAGGCGCCCAGGGGTGCGCGCGAGGATCCGGAAGTCGGCCACGAGGGTCCAGGTGCTCACGTACTGGGAGTCGAGCCGGCACAGCTCGTCGAGGCGCAGGTCGTGCTGGCCGCAGACCTGCCACATGCCGGTGAGGCCGGGGCGGAACTCGAAGCGCCGCCGCGCCCAGGCCGGCAGATCGGCACACTCCTCGGGCACGAAGGGTCGCGGCCCCACGAGCGACATCTCGCCCTTCAAGACGTTGAACAGCT
This sequence comes from Acidimicrobiales bacterium, assembly GCA_035293965.1. Classification (GTDB taxonomy): domain Bacteria; phylum Actinomycetota; class Acidimicrobiia; order Acidimicrobiales; family RAAP-2; genus DATGLW01. Next base: position 846 of record DATGLW010000077.1, on the reverse strand, counting down.
GCGGAGCCTCGTCGATGCCGAAGCGCCGCAGCACCCGGCCCAGGGCCGTCACCCGGTGGTCGTCCTTGGCCGCGTCGAAGAGCAGGTCCGTGCCGGCCCGCCCGGTCCGCTGTCGCGCCTCCGCAGGCGTGGCCGGGTGCATGGTGCGGAACTTGAGAATGAGGAACGGGCGGCCGTGGCGCCCGAGCCGGAGCTGCCGGAACAGGACCGGCCCCGGCGAGCTGACCTTGACCGCTACCGCGACGGCGGCCAGCAAGGGGGCGAGGGCGACGATCCCGAGCGCCGCCACGAGCACGTCGAGGCCCCGCTTGGCGGCGAGACCGAAGCGGCTCGGCTTGCGCCCCAGGCAGATCATGGTCAGGCCGCTCAAGTCGTCGACCACAGCCTCCCACCCCGTCAACTCGAAGTAGCGCGGGACGACGTCGATGGTCACCCTTCCCGCCAGCGCCCGCAGCACCTCGGCCGTCCGGCGGGGGTGGTTGCGAGAGAAGGCGACCACCACCCGGTCGATCCCCTCCCGCTCGCACAGCGAGGGGAGCGCCGCCAGGTCGCCGATCACCGGCTGGTCCTCCACCGGGTCGTCGTCGACGTAGCCCACGAGCTCGATGTGGCTCGTCCGGGCGAGGCGGTTCGCCACGTCGGCGGCGATCGTGCCCGTGCCCACGATCACGACCTTGGCCGTCTGGGTGCCGGTCCGAGCGTGCACGGCGAGGGAGAGCGCCCGCACGGCGGGCAGGACCGCCGCCGCCAGTGCGAAGGCTGCCAGGGTCGGGGCGAGCGGGAGGACGTGCCCGAAGGTGCCAGCGGCGAGGGTCCGCGCCGACAGCACGACCAGCAGGGCCGTCA
>DATGLW010000076.1:0-7178 GCA_035293965.1 Acidimicrobiales bacterium | reverse complement strand
GGGCACCTGACAACGACGAGCGGCCGGTCCCCTGCCCCGCGTGCCTTCGACGATCTGGTGTTCCTCGAGCGAGCCCCTGCCGGGCAGTCCTGTCGGGTTCCCAATTCTTCAGGACCTCGGGGCAGGGGCCGTCGTCGTCGTTCGCGGCAACGTGGTCGAGGTCGATCCCGGTGCGCTGCCCGGACTGGTCGTCGTAGTCGAACTGGTGGTCGTCGTGGTCGTGGTGGTGGTCGTTGTCGACGCCGTAGTGGTGGTCGTCGTGCTCGATGTCGGCCTCGTGGTGGTGGGCGTGGGCGACACGATCGAGCCGATCGACGTGCTCCCTTTCGCTCCGTGGACACCGAGGAGCGTCGAGAGGGTCTCGCCGGCCGCCAGCTCGATGGCCGTGACGACGGCGAAGGCTGCCACCACGACCAGGACGGTCGTGGCAACGAGAGCCGGCCACCGGATCCGCCGGCGCGGCGGAAGGTGTCCGGCCACTGCACCCGCGGTCCTGTCGCTCGCCGCAGCGGGACCAACCGGGCGTCCGGCGGCGCGGTTCCCGGGGCCGCTCCGGGCCACGAGCCGCCGCTCGGGCGGCACGCGCCGACCGGACGTGGCGTCGGCGCCGTCGACCGGTCCCGCCCCGGCGCCACTCCCGTGGTGCTCGACCCTCCCGGCACCAGCTGCCGTTCCTCCTTCCTCCGGCAGCACCCCGGCGCCGAGCCCGGGGCCCAGCTCCTGCCGGCGGGCCGTGACCGAGCCGGCGGCCGCCGTGCTGCCCCTGCCTCTGAACAGGCTGGCACGCCTCGGGTCGGCGACCACCTGGCGTACCGCGCGGTGTGTCCTTTCGAGTGACTGGAAGACGAGGACGGACCCGGTACTGGCGACGATGCTCCCGACGAGCACCCCGACGATCGTCCCCTGGACGCCAAAGAAGGACGCGATGACCGCGGCAAGAACTGCACCGACGGCGGACGCCGCAATCTGGATCGGGTTGAGTTTCACGAGGAGGCTTCACCCGCCGGCGCCCGGCGGCGGTCAGGGGCACCGGCCGTACGAGGCTAGCGGGAGACCCCCGGGCGCGGGTCGTCGCCGTCGCAGTCGGTCTTCGTCGCCACCACGCCCGGAGCTCGCCTCACGCCGCTGGTCCGGGAGACCCCTTCGGCTCGACCCTGATGACCTCGAAGGTGATGCCGTCCACGATGCAGAAGAAGTTGCGGATGTCGTCGCGCTCGTTCCAGTCGGCGACAGTGATCGGCGTGCACGGCACGCCCCGGGCAATGGCTCGCTCGTAGACGTCCTCGATGTGGCGGGTGGAGATGCACAGGCCCCACACGTCAGCGGGCTCGCCGCTCAGGATCTGGAACTGGCGGCTCGATGAGTCCCCAGTGATGAAGCCGCCCCCCGCGCCCGGTCCCCCGTACCCGCGGCTTGCGAGGATGGACGACATGGTGAGCTCGCCCCCCGGGCCCAGGGGCTCATCGGGTGGCACCGTCGTTGCGACGCGGTCGTCGCCGGCTCTTGCTCCCAACGGCCAGCCCTCGGGGATGTCGCACACCTGGGTCAAGAAGGCGTTCACGATGTGAGGGTTCGGGCAGACGACCTTCACGTGGTTGATCCGGCTCGGCACACGGGGATCGTACAGCGCGACCGGCAGCCATGCGCCCTGCGCGCAAAGCTCGTGTTCCTCGGAGGCCATGGTCCCGGTTCCCGGCCGCGACGACGCGGCTCACGAGCGGTGCCGGATCGACCGCTGGCCAGGCGTGCCGTCGACCTCCATCGTCATGACCGATCATCGAGCCGCGAACCGCGTGGTCGCGCAGGGTCGCCCGCGAGAGGATCAGGTCGGAGCTGATCGAATTACCGGGAAGCCACTCCCCCTTCTCTTCCCGCCCCGCGGAGCTCGCGGACGTGCTCGTGAGGCTCTCGGCGGCTGCCCGGCCGCCGCGTCACGCGGCGGCCCGCTCCAGGATGTGGATCCCGCAGGCGGAGCCGAGGCCGATGACGTGTGCCAGGCCGACCTTGGCACCCTCGATCTGGCGTGGCCCACCCTCGCCCCGCAGGTGCTGGCAGACCTCCCAGATGTTGGCGATGCCGGTGGCGGCGATCGGATGGCCCTTGGACTCGAGGCCGCCCGACACGTTCACGGGCTTCTTCCCGTCGCGCCAGGTGGCCCCCGACTCGAAGAACGGAACCGCCTCGCCCGGGGCGCAGAGCATCAGGTTGTCGTAGTGGACCAGCTCGGCCGTGGCGAAGCAGTCGTGGAGCTCGACGAGGTCGAGGTCTTCGGGCGCGACGCCGGCCTGGCTGTAGGCCTGCTGGGCTGCGTTGCGGGTGAGGGTGTTCACGTCGGGGAGCACCTGGCACGCCTCCTGCCAGGGGTCCGTGGTGAGGACCGACGCCGTCACCTTGACCGCCCGACGCTGCTGGTCGGGGCCCAAAGTCTTCAGCTTCGATCCGGACACCACGACGGCCGCGGCCGCACCGTCGCAGTTCGCCGAGCACATGGGACGGGTGTTCGGGTAGGCGATCATGACGTCGTTCATGATCTCCTCGAGGGTGAAGCGCTTCGAGTACGCAGCGAGCGGGTTCAACGTCGAATGGGCGTGGTTCTTCTCGGAGATGCGGGCGAACAGCTCGAAGGACGTGCCCCCGTACTTGTGGCCGTACTCCATGCCGATCTGGGCGAACACGCCGGGCATCGTCTCAGTGCCGACCCTGCCGTCCAGGGGGGCGACCGCCCCGAAGCGCCCCTTCGGCTCGTACTTGTCGCCCTCGGCCTGCGCCCGGCCGCCCGCGAGGAGCCCTGCGCCGGCGATCTTCTCCACGCCGACCGCCAGCCCGGTGTCGCATTCCCCGGCCTTGATCGCCATGATGGCCGTCCGCAGCGCCGTCGCACCCGTCGCGCAGGCATTGGACACGTTGTAGACCGGGATGCCGGTCTGGCCGATCTGCTTCTGGAGGGCCTGCCCGGACGCGCCGCCCATCAGGCAGCCGAAGCCGAGGACGCCGATGTCTCGGATCGTGACGCCGCCGTCGGCGATCGCGCCCATGGCGGCCTCCGCAGCCAAGTCGATCGTGTCCTTGTCCGGGTGCTTGCCGAACTTGGTCATGTGGATCCCGAGGATCCAGACGTCGTCGCTGGCCATGTCAATCGCCCTCCACAGGCTCGTATCCGTAACCGATCGCCTCGGTCCCATCCTCGTCCGTTCCCACGACGTAGGTCGCCAGGCGCACCTTCATGCCGGTCCGGACGTGCTCGGGGTCGGGCGGCACATTGATGATATTGGTGCGGACGCTCGTCCCGCCGCAGTCGACCACGCCGGCCACGAAGGGCACCGGGATCCCCGGCGCGGCGTGGGCGACGATCGTGAAGGTCCGCAGCTCGCCCTCGGTCGGGACGGGTACCTGGCGGAACTCGGTCTTGCTGCACGACGCGCACGCGTTGCGGCGGTCGAAGTAGCGAGCACCGCACGACGTGCACTCGTGCGCGACCAGGTGCGGCTCTTCGCCGAGCACCAGGTAATCGACCAACGGGACCTGCCCGCCCATATGCCCTCCTCGCTTCGCAGTGCCGCCACGCTACCCCCGAGAGCCACGCAGCCGCACCCCGGACCCCCGCACGCCCGGCCAGGCGCCTGCCGCAGCCCCTGCCACAGGTCTCACCAGGCTCTCACCGGGCCTGCCGCGTCCTCCCCTGGCCACTCGGACGAGCCCACCCGGGCGCGCGCCGGGTTCCATCGAGTTCACTCGGCTGCCAGCCAGTGCAGGGACAAGGCGGGCGACGCCACGGGGGACAGGCACCCCCGGCTACAGCAGGTCGGCCTCAGCGGTTGATCAGCTCGAGGGCGTTGTCGCGCATGATCTTCCTCACGTCGGCCGGGTCGAGCTTCTGGATGCACTCGACATAGTCGACGGGGGTGATGTTGCCCTCGGGGTGCGGCCAGTCCGACCCGAACAGCACGCGGTCCACGCCGATCATCTCGGTGAGGGCGATGACGTCCTCCTCGGGGAACGGCGACACGTACACGTGCGCCTTCATGATGTCTGAGGGCAGGTCGTCCACCCGGTGCCCGAAGGCGCGCACCTCTCGGGCGATGATCCCGCCCGCATGGTCGAGGGCATGGAGGGTGGGCGCCACCCACTGCATGCCCATCTCGATGGAGCCCACGCGCACGTTCGGGAACCGCCCGAAGAGGTTCCCGAGGACGAGGGAGAGGATGGTCTCCTGGATCCCCCGGGTGGCGTTGAAGGTGTGCATCAGCAGGTTGTAGTAGTAGCTGTCGCTGTAGGGGACCCTGCCGTAGAGGTCCTTGAAGGCGCCGTCGTAGACGGTCCAGCCGCCGTACGCGTGGTAGGCGACGAAGGTCTTGGCCTCGTTGGCGATGGACCAGAACCGGTCGAAGGCGGGGTCGGCCTGGGAGCGCCCCGCGCCGGGGCCGGGGCGCACCGACACGATCTTGGCCCCCCGGTTGACCACGAACTCGAGCTCGTCGGCCGCCAACTGCGGGTCGAGCATCGGGATGTAGGGGGGCGACCACAGCCTGCCCTGGTAGCCGTAGCCCCAGTCGTCCTCCAGCCACAGGTTGTAGGCATGGAACGCCTTGTGGCCGACGACCGGGTCGTCCATCATCAGTCCCTCGACGCAGTCGCCGAGGGTCGGGAAGAGGAAGCACTGCTCGACGCCCTGGTCGTCCATGACGGCGAGGCGAACGTCGCGGTCGCGGTACGCGGCCGGCAGCGGCTCGAGCTGGCCGTACTGCGACTTGGCGAACTCCCAGTCCGCGTCGCGCCCCTTGCCGGCCTCGAGGTCCTTGAGGCGCTGGTGGAAGGCACCGGCCTTGGCGATGGGGTTGAACGTTGGGTTCGCCGGGGTGTCGGCGATCCGCTCCCCGAACGCCAGCTTGCGCCGCTTGCCCTCCTGGATCCAGCGGATGAAGCGCTTGACGTCCTCGTCGGCGTGCCTGAGGAACGCATCCTCCGCTTCGTAGTAGTGGTTGTCGGCGTCGATGAGGCCGTAGCCGAGCTTGCTGGACACCATCTTGTTCTCCTGTCTCCCCAAGCGGGCCCGAAGGGCCCCCACGCGCACCCGAAGGGCGCGATCGAGCACCGTGCCTCGATGTTACCTGCCAGGCTCGGGGGCCGGAGGCGGACCCGGGCCGGCAGCCCCCGGCGTGCCATTTCCCGGCCCGGCAGCCCCCGGCCCGCCAGTTCCCGGCCCGCCAGTTCCCGGTGAGCCAGCCCCCGGCGTGCCATCCCCCGGTGAGCCGGGTGCCGGTGAGCCAGCCCCCGAGGAAGCGGCGAGCCCGCTCACCAGGCTGTCCACGGCCGCGACGGCCTGCGCCCTCGCCCCGTCGGGGTCCCTCGCGTTGGCGATGAACAGCGCCGCTTCGTCGACGGCTGCGAGCAGCACGGGAGCCAGGGCGTCGAGCGGCAGGGCCGGCAGCGATCCCTCGGCGACCGCCTGTTCCAGGAGCTGCCGGATGGCCCCGAGCCCGTAGCCCTCCTCGGTGGCACGCCACTCCCTCCAACCGAGGACGGCCGGGCCGTCGACGAGGAGGATCCGCTGGACCTCAGGCGTGGTCGATGCGTCGAGGAACCCCCGCAGGCCCGCCCGGAGCCGATCCAATGCGGGCTCTCGTGCCTCGGAGGCTCCCGCCTTGGCGACAAGGTCCTCCTCGACGGCCTCGAGCACGGCGCGGAACAGCGCCCGCTTGTCGGCGAAGTGGTGGTACAGGGCTCCGCGCGTGCCGACCCCGGCGGCGGCCACGATCTCTTCGGTGCCCGTCTCGAAATAGCCCTTCTCGACGAAGAGCCGCCGCGCAGCGGCGATCAGGGCGGCGCGGGTGGCCTCGGCCCGCTGCGCCACGGCGGCCGAGCGGGAGTGCCCCGACCGGACACGGCCTCGGCTCGGCCTCGCAGGTTCTTGACCGTTGGCCATACAACTAGTATGTTCGACATACAACTTGTATGTTCGATCCGGAGATCGGATCGGAGGAGATCGGAAGGGAGCCACGATGAGCACGGCGATCGACACCGTCCGCGCGTTCTGCGACCTCATGGCCAAGAGGGACCCCGAAGCGCTCCGACCGTTCCTGGCCGACGGAGCCGTGTACCAGAACACCGGCATGCCGGCATCTACCGGCGTCGATGCGGTGCTGGAAAACCTGAGCGGACAGTTCGCCGCCTTCCCCGACTCCTACGAGTACCGGCTCGAGAACATCGCCGCCGCTGGCGATGTGGTCCTGACCGAGCGGCTCGACATGATCCGGGGCCCCGACGGGAAGTTGCACGGCGTGCCCGTCATGGGGACCTTCGTGCTGCGCGACGGCAAGATCGTGCGCTGGACGGACTACTTCGACACCGCCTTGGTGGCCAAGATGATGAGCGGCGAGGACTACCGCGCGCTCGTGCCCCACGGACGCTGACGGGCCCGACCGGCCCCCTAGCATGGGCAGGGCCCTCAGGCCGAGCTCCGTCGAAGATCACGACTCCAGGCGTCGTCCCATCACGGTGGCCGGCGTCCTCGACCGAGCCGCCCGTCCCATGGAGAGCTCCGAGGCGTCACGAGGAGCCCATGGTCAGCTGGAGCAGCGACAGGGCCACCAGCACCGACAGCGGCACGGCGACGAAGCCGAGCAGGCTTGCTCTTGGGATCGACGGGCGGCTCCCGGCCGCCCGAGCGGCGCGCAGCCACAGGAACCAGGCCAGCGAGCCGGTCACGAAGAGGTTGGGCCCGAGGTTCAGCCCGACCAGGAGGGCGAACGGATGGGGTGGCACCCGCGCGGCGAACAGCGACGCGGCCGGGAGGTTGTTGACCGCCACCGAGGCGATTGCCGCCACGGCGGCGGTTCCCCAGGCGTCGACGTGGGATAGCAGCGTGGCCGGCCCTGACCAGGTGCGTCCCAGGACACCGAGGGCGACAGCCACGCCGAAGAGGCCGACGAGCACCGGCAGCCCGAGCGACCGGACCACGTCCACGAGGCGCCGGGAGCCGCCGAGGAGCCGGGAACCGGCAACCGCCACGCCGACCGCGGCCACCGGCAGTGCCGGCGACGGCAAGGCGATCACGAGACCGATCGCAGTGCCGACGGCCACGATGCCGAGCCCCAGCCGGGGCTGGACCGGCGCTGCAGGCGGCTCGCGCCGGACCAGGAGATGGTGGCGCTCTGCTCCGGCTACGACCAGGGCCGTCA
>DATGLW010000075.1:0-17036 GCA_035293965.1 Acidimicrobiales bacterium | reverse complement strand
GACGCCGAGCAACGTCGCGTAGAAGCGGGCGAGGGCGGAGGGATCGGGGCAGTCGAGCGACACCGAGCCGAGCCGGATGGGAGCGGTCATGGACGTGGTCTCCTTCTCATGGTGCCGGCCGGCCGTTCCCGCCGGCACCTGGCTCCCCCCGCTGCTCCTCGACGAGGACGAGACCGTGGCGGTCGCCTGCCGGCGGGGCGAGCGCGTCCGCCTCGACTACTGCGACCGTGCGGACAACGCCACGAGCCGGTTCGTGGACCCTCACCGCCTGGTGCGCGCCGGGCAGCGCTGGTACCTCGTCGCCCGCGACACCGAGCGAGCCGTGTGGCGCACGTTCCGGGTGGACCGCGCCGAGGGAGTAGTCCTGACCGGCATCCGCGTCGAGATCGACGATCCACCCGATGCGCTTTGCATGGTGAGCGAAGCGATGGGGCTCGCCCCGTATCCCGTCAAGGCCCGGGTTCGCCTCCCGCCGTCGGTGGAGGAGGCAGCAAAGGTGGTGCCACGCACCGTCGGCGTCCTCAGTGCCAATGGCGACGGGGCCACGATCGTCGAGCTCGGCGGACCGCACCTGGCGGGGATGGTCGGCTTCCTCGCCGCACTCCCGGTCCCCTGCGAGATCCTCGCCCCCGACGAACTGCGGGCCGCGCTGCGCGCTCACGGCGAGCTCCTGGCGCAAGCGAACCGCTGACGGCGACCGGCCGTCGCCTCGCCAATCGGTCCGTACGAGAACATCTCGCCAGGAGGTCTTGACCCTCACGCCGCGTCATGAACCACAGTGGTGGACGTGGAGGAGCACACGGTCGGAGAGGTGGCACGGCTCTCGCACATCTCGGTGCGCACGCTGCACCACTACGACGCCATCGGGCTGGTCGTCCCGAGCGGTCGCAGTGCTGCGGGCTACCGCTTGTACTGCGCAGAGGACTTGGAGCGGCTGCGCCAGGTCCTCTCCTCGCTCGGCTGGCGATCGCCGGCCGAGTTCGCCGAGGAGTGGCTCAGCAGATACCAGCTACAGCTCGCATAGCGCGTGGACCATCAAGCGGAATCCGGTTGAAGTCGATGGAACCCGGGCATCTGGCGGGCCGCCAACTGCAGTGACGATCATCGGGCCTCCGGGCGCCGTCGGTTCGGTGCGAGCCGGACGGCGTGGCTCACCACTCCGGCCCGCGCATCGAGAGACTCTGCCACGACACGGGGCCACTGGCTCGGTCTGGCGCGCTCGTCGGAGGCGTGCGCCCTGGTTCAGGCAGCGAAGGCAGAGAGGCGTGCCAGCGCGCTGCCGATGAGCCGGCGAGCCTCGTCGGCGATGGGCCGGAGCTCGTCGCGGCCGGTTAGCGTAGCCATGACCCCTGGGTCCATCGCCTCGACCTGCACGGCTCCTTCGACTTCACGCACCACGACGTTGCATGGCAACAGCACGCCGACCTGTGGCGCCACGTCGAGCGCTCGGCTCGCCAGGTTGGGATTGCAGGCGCCGACGATCACGAAGCGGGGCATCTGCTTGCCGATCTTGTCCCGAAGGGTTGCCTGGACGTCGATCTCGGTCAGCGTGCCGAACCCCTCTGCCGCCAACGATGCTTTGACGCGGGCGAGCACGTCGCTGAAGGGTGCCGACAACACCACGCTCTCCTCGAAGACCATCTCGCGCCTCCCTCACTGAGACCGGACTGTTCACCACGATAGGAGCCCGTGCCGGCGTGGGACAGGGGCCAAGGTCCTGTGGCGCGGGCCTGCGCCGCGGCCGACCCGGCGATCGACTCGCATCGCGCCAGGTGCGCCGGGGACCCCTGTGCGGGGGGGCACGGAGCAGGCGAATCAATGGGAGAAGCGGACACGGGGCACGACGCGGTCGAGCCAGGCGGGCCGCCACCAGGCATGGTGCTGGCCCAGGCGCAGCACGACCGGGAGCAGGACCATGCGGGCGACCAGCGCGTCGAGCGCGACGGCAGTCGCCAAGATGACGCCCATCTCCTTGGGTGCGAGGGGGCCGGAAAGGGCGAAGGTCAGGAACACCGCGATCATGATCGCGGCGGCGGAGACGACCACCCTGCCAGAGGTGGCGACCGAGCCGGCCATGGCGTGCTCGGGATCGGGGTGGCTCTCGTAGCGCTCCTTGGCGGCCGAGAGGAGGAACAAGGTGTAGTCCATGGCCACGCCGAACACCATGGCACCGAAGAACAAGGGCCCCCAGGCGTCGACGAAGCCTTGTGGGGTGAAGTGGAGGAGCCCGGCCAGGTGCCTGTCCTGGAAGATGAGCCGGGCGATCCCGAATGCCCCTGCGACGGACAGCCCGGTCAGGATCACGCCAGCGCCAAGCCTCGCCATCAGCCCCCGCTCAGGAGACGACGGGCTGCCGAGTGCTCGCATGGGCTCGGCCACAACGGTGGTCACCGGGGTCGGACCTCCATGGGCCGAGGGATCGAGGTGGCGACGGGGCGCGTTCGGGGCGTGCCATGGCGTCGCAGGGGGCTCAGCGGGCTCATCGGGAGGGCAGCCCCAGCGGCTCCAGTAACGCGTCGAGGTGATCGACCTGGCGGCGCAGGCTTCCGCAGACCTGCTCGCAGAGGTCGAACAGGCTCTCGTCGGCGATCGAGAAGGTTGACCGGCTGCCGTGCCTCACCCGACGGACCATCCCTGCGTCGACGAGCATCGACAGGTGCTTGGACACGTTCTGCTGGGAAGCCCCGGTGGCTGCCTGCAGGTCGGCCGCGGTCGCAGGGCCACCTCGCAAGGCGTCGAGCAGCTTGATCCTGTTCGGCTCGCTCAGGATGCGGAACCTCTGGGCGATGAGCTCGACGAGGGGCTCGGGCAATGGGGATGGCAACGACCGCATGCCAACACACTATAACGCCGTTACAACTGTAGAGTTGCATCCAGCGGACGTGACGAGCCGGCGTCGGTGGGCCCCGCGGGCCCGGCGTAGAGGAGCTCGCGGCAGCCGGCTCGCCGGAGTCGGTGCCCGCCAGCCTGCTCGGCTAGTCCACGACTTCGAGCAGGGCGGATGCGGCGGTCACGGCACGGTTCCCGTTCCCCTCGTCGTGCAGCGTCATGCGCACGCCTACCTTCCCGGCGGCGCCCGGCGCGGCCTCGCCGTCCACGCGGAACGGACCGACCTTGCCCCTGGCCAGGAACATCACGTGCCACGACTGCATCTGCAGCAGCTCCGTGCCGGCCACCGCCGCGGCGAGGTCCATGGCCGCAGCTTCGAGAAGCACGTGCTGGGGGCCGATATGCAAGGCCGCGTCGGGCGACGCCAGCTCGACTGCCAGCTCGGGGAGCACCCAGTGGCCGTCGGGGCGGCGGGAGGCGCCGAATGCTTTCCACAGAGGTGGCAGATCGGGCGAATCGAGGATCTCGAGCTTGTTCTCGGGCATCTTCTCGAGCCCTTCTGGCACGGTGCCGATCCGGACGCCCTGTCCCTCGGTGAAGGCGATGACCCGATCGTGGTCGTCGGCGTCGACGATCTTGGAACGGCTGTAGCCCATGCGGGCCCCAGAATGGAGGATCTCGGACTCGACCACCTCGATGCGGGCGACGTCGCGGGCCGGATCGAGGATCTGGCAGCTGTGGATGACGGGGTTGGGGACCGTCTCGAGGTCGGACCCCACATTGCCCTCCGGAGCGCTGATCGACAGGGGTGCGACCAGCAGGCCACCCGCCGCATTGCGCATGTCGCGCCGGAGCGTGACGGTGTTGTCCGCGGGGCCGGTGTTCATGGCCGCGTGGTTCCGCCCGATGTAGCGATAGCTGAGCAGGCCGGTCCAGCGGCGCTCGAGCTCCGCCGCGTAGGCGTCGGGGTCGTTCCTCAGCTCCCGGATGTCCTTCACCGTTCCTCCTTCTCCTGTCGCCGGACCCGCCCGGTGATCCCAGCTCCACGACGCCGGCGGCCGCGCGCACGAGGCCCGGGGGTGCCGACGGCCCGGGGCGGTCAGTGGATCCCGTAGAGGGCCATCGCGCTCCGCGAGGTGATCTCCTGCTTCTGCTCGACGGTCAGCCCGTCGAGCGCCTCGGCGAGCTCCTCGGTCACGCCCGGGAACTTCGCGTCCGGGTGCGGGTAGTCCGACGCCCAGATGATCCGGTCGGCGCCGACGAGCGGCGACTCGGCGGTCGCCCGCAGCATGGCCTCGTCGGGGTCGAAGCTGATCCAGCACTGCCGTCGGAAGTACTCGGAAGGCAGGAGCGACAGGTCCGTCACCTCCCAGTGGTACTTGCGACAGTGGTGGTCGAGGCGCTCGAGCCACGGCACGAGCCAGCCGCCGTTGGCCTCCAGGAAGATGAACTTCGTGGCCGGGAACCGCTCGCACACCCCACCGGCGGTGAGGAAGGCGATGGAGGCCATCACGTCGAAGGGGTTGGCGATCCCCTGGGTGAAGACCTGCTTGGGGACGTGGTCCCCCATCCCTGTCTCCGGGTCGAAATCATCGAGGTAGCGGCCGTTGTCGAGGAGGGGCCGAGCCAGGCGCAGGCCCTTTGAGGCCCCGGGCAGGTCCGGGGCGAAGAAGGGATGCAGGGCGATGGGCAGCCCCGTGTCCGAGGCGGCCCGCCAGATCGGGTCGTAGACCCGGTCGTTGAACGGGCGCCAGTCGACGGCGGGGTTGGGACGCATGAACACCGACACCATGCCGGGCAGCGTGGCGACCCGGCGGATCTCTGCCGCCACCTTTGCCACGTCTTCCTCGGCGTGCATGGGCGGCAGGGCCCCGGCGCCGAACAGGCGCCCCTCCCCCTCTTGCACGTGGTCGGAGCACCAGTCGTTGTAGGCGCGCGCCTGGACCTCGGCGAAGTCCACGTCGACCTCGCTCTGGAGGCCGAGGAGCATGGTGGGGTAGAGGACCGCCTGGTCGATGTGGTCGAGGTCCATGTCGTGCAGGCGGGCCTTGGCGTTCCAGGCCGCCGGGCGCGTCTCGGTGTAGCGCATCTCGCCCCTGAATGCCCGGGCACGTTCCTCGTCGCTCGCGCCGGCTACCCCTGCTGCCGACATGCCGTTGGCAGAGCGGCGCCGGCCGTTGAAGACGAGCCACTCCTCGCCTGCCTCGTCGGTCTCGACGTGCCAGATCCGGTCTCGATACTTCGCCGGGGCATAGTCGGGCATCGCCGTGGGGTGTTCGAGGATGTGACCGTCGGAGTCGATGTACCGCAGTCCGTCGACGGTGCTCATGCCGGCGCCCCCTCTCTCGTGCCGACAGCCGTGCGCCCCATCCGTGCCCAGCTCTGGCGTGCGTCCGCTGACCGGACACTAGACGACCGTCCGAAGCTCGAGGGTGGCGCTGCGCACCGTCGCGCCCGTCGCGAGGGTGGCACAGCTCGCGAGCCCGGCGCGCTCAACGGCGGCTTGCCGCGCGGGGGGGCCGGTGAAAACATTCCCGGGGTGAGCTCCGGCCTTCCTGGCCCCTTGCGCCTCTTCGACCTGGACGGCAGGGTGGCCGTGGTGACCGGCGCGTCATCGGGCTTGGGTGAGGGACTCGCCCGTGGGCTCGCTTCGGTGGGCGCACGGGTGGCCGTCGTAGCCCGCCGCCCCGACCGCCTGGCGAAACTCGCCGAGGAGATCGGCGGCGCCGCAGTGCCCTGCGACCTGCTCGATCCCGACCAGGTCCAGGAGGTCGTGCCGCAGGTCGTCGACGCGCTGGGGAGGCCGGAGATCCTCGTGAACGCAGCCGGGAACATCTTCACGCACGAGCGGGCCGAGGACGAGCCTCTCGACGCGGTGCTCGCCACGGTGCACCTCAACCTGGTTGCGCCGTTCCGCCTCTGCCAGGAGGTGTTCCCCCACATGGTGGCCCTGGGCCGGGGCGCCATCGTCAACGTGTCGTCGATCAGCGGGCACGTCGGCGTGCCGGGCATCCCCCAGGCCTCCTACGCCGGCAGCAAGCTCGGCCTGTCGGGCCTCACGAGGGAACTGGCCACGCAGTGGGCGCGGCACCGGATCCGGGTCAACACCCTGGCGCCAGGCTTCTTCCGCAGCGAGATGACCGATGTCATGTACGACGACGAGCGCAGCCTCGCGTGGCTCCGCCGCAACACGCCCCTGCCCGACGACGGCACCGTCGAGGACTTCGTCGGCACGGTGCTGTGGCTCGTCAGCGATGCCAGCCGCTACGTGACCGGGCAGACGATCGTGGTCGACGGCGGTTGGACGGCGAAGTAGCCGCGGCCGCGCTCACCGGGAGGGACATGGACTTCGACATGGGGGAGAAGGTGGCGGCACTGCGGCTCGAGCTGCGCCGGTTGGTGGCCGAGCACGTGCCCCCGGACTTCCTTGGCGCCTTCACCGACGACCCCGCCGATCTCGACGTGGCGCAGCGGTTCTGCGGCATCCTCGCCGAGCGGGGCCTCCTGTGCATGGCATGGCCGGAGGAGTGGGGAGGCAGAAACGCCTCGCCGTGGGAGCAGACGGCGGTGCGGGAGGAGATGTGGGCGCACCACGAGCCGCGCGGCGCCCAGTACATGGGTGTCAACTGGGTGGGGCCGGTGATCATGCGCCACGGCACCCCGGCGCAGAAGGCCCTGCACCTGCCGGCCATCGCCCGGGGCGAGGTGATCTGGTGCCAGGGGTTCAGCGAGCCCAATGCGGGGTCGGACCTGGCCTCGCTGCAGACGGCGGCCCGCCGCGACGGCGACGGGTGGCGCGTGTCGGGGCAGAAGGTCTGGACCTCGTACGCGACCATGGCCCAATGGTGCTTCCTCCTCGCCCGGACGTCGACGGGCGAGCGCAAGCAGCAGGGGATCACCGTCTTCCTCGTGCCGATGTCGAGCCCTGGCATCGAGGTCCGCCCGCTCGCCACCATGATCGGGCCTCACCATCTCAACGAGGTCTTCTTCGACGAGGTCTGGGTCACCGATGCCGACGTGCTCGGTGCCGTCGGCGAGGGCTGGCGGATCGTCCAGGAGGTGCTCGCCTTCGAGCGGGTGGGGATCGCCCGCTACGCCCGGTGCGAGCGCCTGCTCCAGTGGGCGCCGGTCGTGCTCGGCGACCAGTGGGAGGCGTTGCCCGGGGAGCTGCGCAGCCGGTGGGCCCGCATGCTGGTCCACGCCCGCCGGGCCCGCCTCCTCGCGTACCGGGTGGTCGCCTTGCAGGCCCAGGGGCAGGTTCGTCCCGGCGACGCTGCGGCGTACCGGATCGCGGTGACCAGGCTCGACCAGCAGAGCGCAGCAGTCCTCATGGACATCGTCGGCCTGGCGGAGCTGCAGGGGCCGGACGCCCGCCGCTTCCGGGCCGCTGTGGAGGACCACTGGCGCTACTCGGCATCGGCCACCCTCGCCTCGGGCAGCGTCGAGATGCAGCGGGTCCTGCTCGCGCGGACCCTGCTGGCCAAGCCGTGAACACCGACCTGTGCCCCGAGGCGCTCGAGCTCGGCGAGGTGGCCCGCCGCAAGCTCGGAGCGGCTGGGGGCGACGAGCTGGCCCGGCGCGTCGAGCGCGAGCCGGCGAGCCGCCGCGGCCTGATCGAGCCGGTGCTCGCCGACCTCGGCGCCTGGGACCTCGACGTCCGGAGCGGTCCCGAAGAGCTCGAGGCAGCCGCTGCCCTGTGCCGCAGCGCCGGCTACTGGGCGCTTCCCTACCCGGTGGCCGAGCGCCTGTGCCGGCCGCGGGGCCTGGGCGCGGCGGGGATGTCGGTGGTGGCCGAGGTGGCCCCTGCCGCGCCGGTGGCGCAGCTCGACCTGCCGTGGATGGCGGTGACCCTGGACGGTCGTCGCAGCCGGGCGAGGGCCCGGCCGGGCGAGGAACCGGTCCGCCGGTCCGCCTTCGTGGCCGCGCTCGACCTCGAGCCTCTCGACACCGGAGGCGTTGCCGACGCGGCGCTCGGCCTGGTCCTGCCCTGCTGGACGCTGCTCGGCATGCTCGAGCGCGCCCTGGCCCTGACCTGCGCCCACGTGGCGACACGCGAGCAGTTCGGCCAGCCCCTGGCCGCCTTCCAGGGGGTGCAGTTCCAGCTGACGGACGCCGAGGTGGAGCGGGCCGGCCTCGAGGAGCTGGCCAAGTACGCCCTGTGGCGCCTCGAGGCCGACGCTGCCCGCTCTCTCGATGACGCGCTCGCCCTCCGCCTGGCGGCCGTCGAGGCGGCAGAAACAGTGCTCCGGGTGGCCCACCAGCTGCACGGCGCTCTCGGCTTCTGCGACGAAGCGACGCTGTCGTGGGTGTCGCGCTCCAGCGTGCCGCTGCGCCGCCTGCCCTTCGGCCTGTCGGCAACCCGCGACCAGCTCACCCGCCGGCTCGGCCGCCGCGGCCTGGCCGGCCTGTTCGGCGGGGAGTGAGCCGGTGCACTACGACCTGCCGGACGCACTCAGGGTCGAGGCCGAAGGCGCCGTGCGCACGGTCACGATCAACCGCCCGCACCGGCTCAACGCGGTCGACCATTCGTTGCACTGGGCATTGGCCAACGTGTGGCGCCAGCTCTCCGCGGACCGCGATGCCCGGGTCGTGATCCTGACAGGTGCCGGCCGCACGTTCTGCGCCGGAGCCGACTTCGAGTGGCTCACCTCCTTCTTCGACGACCCTGCCGGACGCTACGAGTCCATCCGCGAAGGCGCGCAGATCATCGAGGAGATGCTCCGGTTCCCCCTGCCCGTGATCGCGGCGGTCAACGGCGCCGCGGTCGGGCTCGGGTGCAGCATCGCCGCGCTGTGCGACATCGTGCTCGTTGCCGAGCACGCGCACTTCGCCGACCCCCACGTTTCGGTGGGGCTGGTGGCGGGGGACGGGGGCGCTGCCTTCTGGCCCCTTCTGACCCATCTCATGTGGTCGCGCGAGCTCCTCTTCACCGGCGACCGGATCACTGCGGCAAAGGCCGTCGAGCTCGGGCTGGCGACCCGCACGACCGCTCCCGAGGACTTGCTGCCAGAGGCCCGCCGCCTGGCCGAGCGCCTCGCCGGGCAGCCCCCGCAGGCCATCCAGGGCACCAAGCGCATCCTCAACATGCACCTGTCGCGCGCCCTGAGCGGCGCCATGCAGGCGGGGTTCGCCGCCGAGGAGGCGACCATGCAGACGCCCGAGCACCGCGAGCGGCTCCTCGCACTCCGCCCCGACGCCGCGCCGGGCCGGGAGCGCCAGGCCGAGGAGTCCGATCCGGGCGCCGGGTGAGTGTCGGAGCCGGGCGTGCCTCCGGCGTCCGGCAGGGTGCGCAGGACGTGCGGAGGCTGAACCAGGAGACGTGGGCGCCGAGTTGGCGACCCGGCCACGCGTCCTGGGGCAGCCGAGCGGGGCGACGCGGGCTGCGGGGGCCCCGGCTTCCCGGAGGGTGGCGTCGTGGTGCCTATCATCACCGCGTGGCACCAGGGGGGCGTCGGGGGGCCGACGGGCGGCGAGAGGCACGGCGTGGCCTCCGGCGCCGTGCCTGAGGGAGGAGCGGGCGCGCCCCGGTCGGCACCGGCCGGGAGGGTGCTCCCCGTCTTCTGCGCCCTCCTGCTGGCACAGCTGCTCGCCGGTCTCGACACCATCATCCTCATCACTGCCTTGCCCACCATCGTGGGCGACCTGGGCGGGCTCAACGAACTGTCTTGGGTGCTCACCGCCTACATGTTGACGTCGACCGCCTCGACGCCCCTCCTCGGGAAGCTGTCGGACCTGGTGGGCCGCAAGACCCTCTTCCAGCTGTCCCTGCTGGTCTTCCTGGCCGGTTCGGCCCTCTCGGGCCAGTCGCACTCCATCACCGAGCTCATCGCGTTCCGGGGCCTGCAAGGGATCGGCGCCGGGGGGCTCGGCGTGCTCGGCCGAACGATCGTGGCCGACATCGTGCCCGGGCGCCAGCTCGGCAAGTACCAGGGCATCATGACCTCGAGCTTCGCCATCGCGAGCGTCGCCGGACCCCTGGTCGGCGGGTTCTTCGTCGACCACGCCAGCTGGCGCTGGATCTTCTACGTCAACCTCCCGCTCGGCCTGGTGGTGCTGGCCGTGACGGCCGTCGCCCTCCACCTCCCTGGCACCCGGCGGCGGGTGGTCCTCGACTACCGCGGTTCGCTGCTGCTCGTCGCCTCGATCGTGTGCGTGCTGCTCGCCTCCACCTGGGCCGGGACGCGCTACCGGTGGGACTCGGCGCCGGTGCTCGGGCTCCTCGGCACCGGCGCCGGGCTGGCCGCCGCCTTCGTCGTCGAGGAGCGCCGGGCTCCCGAAGCGGTCATGCCCATCCGGCTCTTTCGCGACCGCGTGTACGCCGTGTCGAGCGCTGCGGGGTTCGTGCTCGGCATGGCGATGTTCGGTCCGTGGTCGGTCATGCCCATCTTCCTGCAGGTGGTGACGGGGGCAAGCGCCACCAATGCCGGGCTGCTCCTGCTGCCGCTCCTGGCCGCCTTCACGTTCACCTCGGTGTTCGCCGGGGTCATGATCACCCGGCTCGGGCGCTACCGCGTCTTCCCCATCGTGGGCACGGCCCTGATGGTGGTCGGCTTCGTCTTCTATGCGAGCATGAACGCCTCCACCACCCGGCTCCAGGCGTCGGTCTACATGGTCGTGGTCGGCCTCGGCGTCGGCCTCATGCTGCAGGTGCTCACCATCGCCGTCCAGAACTCCGTCGATCCCCACGATCTGGGCGCGGCCACGGCCGGGGTGCAGTTCTTCAACACGATCGGGGGGTCGTTCGGCACCGCGATCTACCTGTCCATCCTGAGCGGCGGCCTCTCGCACTGGCTCCCGCGCCTGGTCCCCCCGAGCGCCCACCTGTCCCCGAGCATCCTCGAGGGGAGCCCGAGCCAGATCCGCACCCTTCCCGCGCACGTCCATGCCGGTGTGGTCCAGTCCTACGCGCAGGCCGTCCACTCGGTGTTCGTGGGGGTGGTCCCCCTCGCGGCCGTCGGGTTCGTGATGATGCTCTTCTTGCGCGACGTGCCGCTGCGCGACGCGTCGGCCCTCGAGCTCCTCGCCGAGCCCCTGGTTGCCGACCGTCAGGTCGCCGAACCGGCGGGAGGCCAGCAGGCCTGACCGGCCGGACTGGTGCGAGGGGACGACCGTTCGCGGCCGCCGGCGCCCGCACGCGCCGAGCTGGCATGCGCGAGCGGCGGGCGCCGCGCGGTCACATCGAGCGCTTGGGGTCGAGCGGCGCCTCGGCCGCCTTCGCCATGGCGTCCTGGTGGAATGCCGCCACGAGGGTGCCGTCCCTCGTGAACACCCTGCCACCCCCGTACACGCGCCCGGTGGCCGCCATCTCCGCCTCGGTGACCATGAGGAGCCACTGCGACACGTCGAAGCGCTCGGTGAAATGGGTGGTGTGGCCGATGACGCCCGTGGAGAGGGTGCGGTGGGCATCTTGGATCCGGACCGTGTCGCGGTGCGGGCGCATCCCGAGGCCGATGATGTTCCCGCACGTGGCCCAGATCAGCACTGCCTGGTTGGCTGCGGGGGAGCCCAGGGGCCGCTCGAAGCGATGCCAGGCCATCTCGACGGGCACCCCGCCGACGGTGAGCTCGCCGGGCACCGGGCGGACCTCTGCACCGGGGAAGGCCTGGGCTCGCGCCGGGTCGAGGTCCTCGGGCTGGGGCACGTCGGACGGCATCGCCGGTCCGTGACGCATGAGATCGGGGTCGACGGCGTTGAGCAGGACGATCGCTCGGCACAGCAGGCGGCCGTCTTGTGTGGCCGTGATCGTGTCGCTGGCCCAGGTCCGCCCGGCGTGCATCGAGTCGACGGCGAGCTCGATGGGCTTGGTGTAGGTGCCGGCGCGCGCGAAGACGGCGTGGATCGACCGCACGTCCTTCTCGCCCCTGGCCGCCCGGTCAGAAGCCATGATCATCTGGCCCAGAAGCTGGCCGCTGAACACCACGTCGCGACCCTCGGCCGACTCGGTGGGCTGGAACACCTCGTAGCGGCGCTCGCCCGCGTCGGTCAGTGTCAAAAGGTCAGGCAGGTCACTCATCTTCGTCCCCCGATCGGATCGTGCCCGAGCGTTCATAGCGCACGGGCGGGCGGCGCGCCACCGGCTGGAGAGCAGCCGCGGCCGCACCGCCCTCCGCCGCACCAGCTCCTGGGCAGCCATCGGGGGCAACCCGGTTGGGACCTTGGCCCCTGTGCCCGCTCAGGGCTCTGCCTCGGCGGCGAACTCTTGGAACGCTGCGTAGGCCCGCGGCGCGTGCACGGTGCCCGGGCCCCCGTTCATCATGATGGCCACCCCGAGGGCCTCGGCCACCTCCGCGCTGGTGGCGCCCCGCCGTGCCGCGCCGCGGGCGTGCGCCGCGATGCACCCGTCGCACTGCTTGGTGACGGCGATGGCCAGCGCGACGAGCTCCTTGGTCTTGGCGTCAAGCGCACCTGGGCCCATGGCGGCGCGGTGCAGCTGCGCGTAGGCCTCGAGCACGCCCGGTAGCTGGTCGCGCAGCGCGCGGGCCGGCTCTCGCAGGGCCTCCTGGACGTCCCTGCCGTACCCCATGGCTCGCTTCCTTTCCTGCGGCGGGCGGTACCTGTGCCGCCGGCGGCTGCCCCGCCGAGGCTACTTCGGCGCCCGGGAGGCTCGGCAGGGCCCGCAGGGTCGCCCTCGGCCTTCGGGGGCCCGGGGGGCCCCTGCCGCGTCCCCCGGCGAGCGCGCTCCGCAGGGCGGCGACCCACGGTCGGGCCCTGACGTGGGAGACTGGTTGGCGTGGACCTGCTCATCCGGGGGGCGACGGTGGTCGACGGCACCGGCCTGCCGGGGCGACGTGCCGACGTCGGCGTGGCGGGCGGCCGAGTCGTGGCGGTCGGTCATGTCGACGACAGGGCCGACCGGGTCGTCGACGCCGACGGGCTCGTGGTCGCGCCCGGCTTCGTCGACGTCCACGTCCACTACGACGCCCAGGTCCTCTGGGACCCGTGGCTCGCTCCCTCCGTGCTGCATGGCGTGACGACGATGATCGGGGGCAACTGCGGCTTCACGCTGGGCCAAGCCGGTCCGGACCACGCCGACTACCTGGTCCGCCTGCTGGCGCGGGTGGAGGGCATCCCCCTCGACACGCTGCTGGCGGCAGTGGACTGGACGTGGCGCGATACTGCCGGCTACCTGTCGCGCCTCGAGGGGAGGCTCGGCCCCAACGTCGGCTTCCTGGCCGGTCACTCGACCATCCGGCGCCAGGTGATGGGGGAGCGTGCGGTTGGTGGCACCGCCTCGGAGGCCGATCTCGAGGCGATGGTGCGCGTGCTCCACGAGGCGCTGGCCGCCGGCGCGCTCGGCTTCTCGTCCTCGAACGCCGCCACCCACAACGACGGCCAGGGTGACCCGGTGCCCTCGCGCTTCGCCAACGAGGTGGAGCTGTTCGAGCTGTGCGCGGCAGTGGCTGAGCATCCCGGCACGACGCTCGAGTACATACCGCTGCGGGCGGCCGACGAGATGGCCCGCATGGCGGCCATGTCGCTCGCGGCCCGGCGGCCCCTCAACTGGAACATCCTCCATGTGGCGGCGGCGCGCGCCGACGAGGTTCGCTGCGACCTCGCCGCGTCGGACCATGCCCACCGTCTGGGTGCCACGGTCCGGGCACTGACCCTTCCGGCGCGCATGGAGCAACGGCTCAACCTCCGGACCGGCTTCATCTTCGACTCCCTGCCCGGCTGGGACGCCCTGTTCCGCCTGCCGGTCGACGAGCGCAAGGCGGCCCTCGCCGACCCGGCCACCAGACTGCAGCTGCAGCGGGGTGCCGAGCTCGCCGGCGCAAGGCGGGCGGAGCTGCGCGACTGGGGCGGCCATCTCGTGGCCGAGACCTTCGCCCCGGAGCTGTCGGCCCTGGCTGGCCGGACCATCGCCGACATCGCGGCCGAGCGTGGGACCAGCCCCTTCGACACGCTGCTCGACGTGGCCATCGCCGACGACTTGCGCACGGTCGTGCTCCCGAGGGTGGTGGGTGACGACGACGACAGCTGGGCGCTGCGCGCTGCCACCTGGCGGCGCCCCGACGTGCTGCTCGGCGCCTCCGATGCCGGAGCGCACATGGACATGCTGGCAACGTTCGCCTACGCGACCATGCTGCTCGCCGAAGGGGTGAGGGAGCGTCGCCTCCTCAGGCTCGAGGAGGCTGTCAGGCTGCTCACCGATTGGCCCGCCCGGCATTTCGGCCTCCGCGACCGGGGGCGTATCGCCGAGGGCTGGTCCGCCGATCTCGTGGTCTTCGACCCCCAGACCATCGGACCCGGCCACGTGGCGACCCGAACCGACCTGCCCGCCGCTGCGAGCAGGCTGTACTCGGAGCCCGACGGCATCGAGCACGTCGTCGTGAACGGGCGCGTGGTGGTCGAGCGCGGCAAGCTCACCGGCGACCTGCCGGGCACGCTCCTGCGGGCAGGTCGCGACACGGCCACGGTCGAGGTGCCAGCCCCCTGACCGGGGCTGACGCGGCAGCGGCCGGCTTGCAGGCCCCGTTGGTCGCGGGCGTCCAACCCGACGTGGGCCGCCACCAACCTGCTCGCCACCAGCCTGCTGCCTCCAGCCTGCTGCGACCCCGCGACGCCGGGCAGCAGCGGGGTCAGGTGAACGGGTCGCCGCGGGGCGGGGTGCTCGCGTGGCGCGCCCGGCGCGCGATGCCGTTGGCCTGCACCAGAGGGCCGAGCGGGGTGGTCACCAGGTGCTCCATCAGCCGGGTCGCCACGCGGAGCAGCACGAGCTCGACGATGACGACGATCACCGCGCCGAGCAGGAGACCCGCCACCACGTCGCCGGGATAGTGCGCCCCCACGTAGACGCGTGCGAAGCCGAGGAACAGGGCGACGAGCGAGCCCACCAGCCCCCATCGCCACGACACGAAGAACAGGCCCACCGCGATCGCCGCCGCCACGACGGCGTGGTCGGAGGGGAACGAGGCGTCGGAAGTCCGGGCGACCAGCACCAGGGCGTGCGGGTGCGTGACGTAGGGGCGGAGCTCACCGGCGGCGTGGCCGATCACCTGGTTCACGGCGAAGCCGATCGCGGCGCCGGCCACGGCGAGGAGGCAGGCGCTGGTCACCCGCGGGGCGCGCGCTGACCGTCGGCCCCACAGGTACGCGCCCGCCACCAGGGCCGCCATGGCCGCGAGGCCGGCCCACAGCGCCCAGGCGTGCATGAAGCCGTGCGCCCAGGCGGAGTGGCGCGCGATGTCGTTGAGGTCCAGGTAGGCGCTGGTGTTGAGGTGATCGGGTGGGAGGACGTCGACGGTGGCGATGGGCAAGGCGGCTCCCCCGGCTGGAGCGACGAACAGTGCTCCGGGACGTTACCGTACGCCCCGGAGCGAGCTGTCGACCCTCGGCCGGAACATGGGGACCGCCACCTCGTCGTCGAAGGGGACGAAGGTCACTTCGACCGGGAGGTCACAACGCAAGGTGTCCTTGTCGACGTCGAGGACCTGGGTCATGATGCGGACAGGCTCTCCCTTTGTGCCGTCGAGCTCGATCACCGAGATGTTGTAGATCGGGGTGCTCATGTCCGGCCGCTGGTCGGCCCACGTGTAGGTGAAGACGGTGCCGGTCCCCGGAACCTCGTCCCATTCCCAGTCGGTCGACTGGCACGCGTAGCAGGCCCACGCCGGCGGCCAGCGATGTGCGCCGCAGGCCGTGCAGCGCTGCACGACGAGCCTGCCTTGGCCCGCTGCCTTCCAGTAGCCGGTGGTCACCGGGTCCCAGCCCGGCGCCGGCAGCTCGGCACGCTCTTGCTCGCTCATCGTCCTCAACCTTTCCGCAGCAGCATGGCGCTCGACGGCGAGGGGCTCGAGCCCGCCACCACGAGGGCGACCTCGGCCCCGTCGACCTGGTTGCACGAGGTGCCGCGGAGCTGCCGCATGGCCTCGAACACGTGGCTCATGCCATGGTTGTACACCTCGGCCAGGTTGCCCCCGTGGGTGTTGACCGGCAGCTTCCCTTCGCGGCGGATGCCGCCTTCGGCCACGAAGGGACCCGACTCTCCCTTGGGCACGAAGCGGAAGTCCTCGAGGCCCATGAGCACCATGGGGGTGAAGTGGTCGTAGATGTTGGCGACGTCGACGTCCTCGGGCCCCATGCCTGCATTGCGGTACAGGTCCTCGGCCACCGTCCGCTGGCCGGCCGAGGCGAAGTCCGCAGCCGGCATGTTGTTCCCCCCGAACATGCCCATGCCCCACCGGTAGGGCGAGCCCATCGCGGCACCGGCGAGCAGGACGGCTGGCTGACGGAGGTCAGCCGCTCGCTCGGCAGAGGCCAGGATGACGCAGTTGCCCGAGTCGCCCTCCATGCAGAAGTCGAGCAGGCGCAACGGATCGGCGATCATCCGGGAGCTGTGGTGGTCCTCCATCGTGATCTCCTCGCGGAAGCGGGCTTCGGGGTTGTTGGCCGCGTTGCGCCGGGCGTTGATCGCCACCTCGCCGAAGTGGTCGATCGTGGTGCCGTAGTCGTGCATGTGCCGGCGAGCCGCGAGGGCGAAGCTCTGCCCGGGTGACGCGAGGAGCGGGAAGCGCGGAAGGGGCCGGTCCATCCCCCCCCAGCGGCGCCCGAACGCACCGCCCTGCACGATCACGTGGGTGACCGCCACGAGGTCTGCCTGGCCGGTCGCCACCGCCATCGCCGCGTACAGGAACGCACCGCACATGGCGCCACCGCCACCGCCCCAGCCCATGGCGGTGAACCGGAGCGCCTTCGCGCCGAAGGTGCTGGCGAGCGTGCCTGCGTCGACGGGGTCATTGGAGTACGAGCAGTACCCGTCGATGTCTGCCGGGCTCACGCCTGCGTCCTCGCAGGCCTTCACGACGGCTTCGACGACCAGGGGGACGGGCCCGTTCGCCGCGAGCTCGCCGCGCCGGCCGTAGCGCGTATGGCCGAAACCGACGAAGGCCGCTCTGTCGCGCAGCCAGGTGCCCTCGTGCATGGGACCACCTCCCTGTCGAGCCCGTCGCGCCCAGCTGGCGCGCCAGCGAATCTGAAATCATATTTTCACTCGCGCTCCCGGTGGCACAAGTGGCACGGGGGCGGCGGCACGGAGGGCCCTGCCTGCCGACCGCGAACGAGGCGGTGCGGGGCCGCGGTGCGGGGCCGCGGTGCGGGGCCGCGGTGCGGGGCCGCGGTGCGGGGCCGCGGTGCGCGCCCTCAGCTGCGGTCCGCGGGTCGAGTGTCCGCGGGTCGAGTGTCGGCGGGTCGAGTGTCCGCGGGTCGAG
>DATGLW010000074.1:0-48232 GCA_035293965.1 Acidimicrobiales bacterium | reverse complement strand
CGCCGGCGGGCACGGCCCTGCGCCCGTGTCGTACAGGAAGGGCTCACCTCATGCTCCCGCCCGGTCGGACCCGATGGATGGCCTTCATGGTGCTGTGCCTCGGGTCGCTCATGATCGTCCTCGATGTGACCATCATCAACGTCGCCCTGCCGTCGATCCGGACGTCCCTCGGGTTCTCGCAGACCTCCCTCGCCTGGGTCGTGAACTCCTACCTGCTCACCTTCGGCGGTTTCCTCCTCCTCGGCGGCCGGCTCGGCGACCTGTTCGGGCCGCGCCGGGTCTTCGTGGCCGGCATCGTGGCCTTCACTCTGGCGTCGGTGGCATGCGGCCTCGCGACGAGCCAGGCCTGGCTGGTCGCCGCTCGGGCGGTCCAGGGGCTCGGTGGTGCAGCCGTGGCGGCAGTGTCGCTCTCGCTGACGATGGCCCTGTTCGTGGAACCCGACGAGCGGGCGGGCGCCATGGGCGTCTTCGGCTTCGTCGAGGCAGGGGGGGGCAGCGTCGGCGTGCTGCTCGGCGGCGTGCTGACCGGCGTGCTCGACTGGCACTGGATCTTCTTCGTCAACGCGCCGATCGGGGTGGCCGTGACCGTGGCTGCGTTGCGCCTGCTGCCGCCGGACGAGGTTCCCGAGCACCGCGGCCGCCTCGACGTCGCCGGGGCCGTCATGGTCACCCTCGCCCTCCTGCTCGCCATCTCGGCGGTCGTGGGGGGCAACGACGCTGGCTGGGCCTCGCCTCGCACCGTCGGCCAGCTCGGCGCGGCGGGTCTGCTGCTCGCCGCCTTCGCCGTCCGCGAGCTCCGGGCGACCTCGCCGCTCATGCCCCTCGGCCTGTTCCGCTACCGCAGCCTGACCACGGCCAACGTCATCGGCGTGCTGTGGGCGGCGGCGATCTTCGCGTGGTTCTTCCTCTCGGCTCTGTACCTCCAGCTCGTGCTCGGTTACGGGCCGCTGCACGTGGGCCTGGCCTTCCTGCCGGCCAACGTGGTCATGGGGGCGCTGTCCGTGGCGGCCTCGGCGCGCCTGGTCACGCGCTTTGGGACGAGGAAGCCCCTCGTCGGCGGGCTGCTCCTGGCCACCGCAGGCCTCCTGCTGTTCAGCCGGGCCCCGCTCGGCGGCCACTTCCCCACCGACGTCCTGCCCGCAATGGTCCTGCTCGGCCTGGGCGCCGGCATCGCCTTCAACCCCCTGCTGCTCGCGGCGATGAGCGACGCCGATCCCGATGACTCCGGGATCGCATCGGGCATCGTCAACACCTCGTTCATGATGGGCGGCGCGCTCGGGCTGGCCGTCATGGCGAGCGTGGCTGCCGCCCGCACCTCCCGCCTCGTGACAGCCGGCCGCCCTCACCTCGAGGCGCTGCTCGCCGGGTACCGTTCGGCCTTCCTCGCCGGCGCGCTGTGCGCGCTCGCTGCGGCGGCCCTGACCGTGCTGCTGCCGGACCGGGCGAGATCGGCGGAAGGCGAGCCGGCGGGCGAGGCCAGGGCGGTCCGCGTGTGAGGACGGCCCGGGCTGGCGAACGGTCACGCCGACCCTCGCGGCGGGGCCCGCCCTCGCGGAAGGGTCAGGTTCCCGCCACCAGGTGGCTGCAGACCGGCTTCGTCGACGTCGGGACGAACCGGTGGCCGATCAGCTGGACGGTGTAGCCGCACTCGACCGGCAACGGCGTCTGCTGCCGCCGGCCGTTCCCCCGCGCTGCCGGCTCCGGCTTGCCGGGGGCCGAGGATGCGAGGTGCGCTGGTGCTGCCAGGTGCGCCTTCGCCGGGCCCTGTGCCAGAGTGTGTGATCTCGCAACCGACTCGTGGAGGCCGAGGGATGGCAGTGCCGAACATGGACGTGGTGGGGAGGGAGTCACCTCCGGTCGAGCGCTCGTGGGACTCCAAGGACGCCCTGCTCTATGCCGTCGGCGTGGGCGCCGGTGCCGAAGACCCCCTCGACGGGCGCGAGCTCAAGTACACGACCGAGAACAGCATCGACGTCGAGCAGCGGGTCCTCCCCACGTTCGCGGTGATCATCGCGGGCGGCGGTGCCGACTTCCGGGCGATCGGCGAGATCAACATGGCCAACCTGGTCCACGGCGAGCAGAGCATCGTCCTCCACCGCCCCATCCCGGTGAGCGGCACCGTCCGCAACACGGGCAAGGTCACCGGGATCTACGACAAGGGCTCGGGCATGGTGATCGTGTCCGAGTCCACCGCCGTGCTCGCGGACACCGGCGAGCCGCTGGCGACCACGTCGATGTCGGCTTTCATCCGAGGTGCCGGCGGGTGGGGCGGAGATCGGGGCCCGAGCGGCCCCAAGAACGTGCCGCCCGATCGCGACCCCGACCACGTCGTCACCTACCGGACCCGCATCGACCAGGCACTCACGTACCGCCTGTCGGGCGACCGCAACCCGCTGCACTCCGACCCGGCCTTCGCTGCGAAGGCCGGCTTCCCACGCCCCATCCTCCACGGCCTGTGCACGTACGGCTTCACCGGGCGCGCCCTCCTGCACAGCTTGTGCGAGAGTGACGACCGGCGCTTCACCGGCATGGAGGCCCGCTTCGCGCGGCCGGTGTTCCCCGGGCAGGCCCTGACGGTCCGGATCTGGCGGACGGGGCCCGGCGAGGCCCTCTATGTCACCGAGAACGACGCCGGCGACGTCGTCATCTCCGAGGGTCGCTGCACTTTCACCGACTAGGCACCGACTGGCGGAGGGCCGTCGAGGCTGAGGGCCTCGCGGCTGAGGGCCTCGCGGCTGAGGGAGGAGCCGGCGGGAGGCAGGGACGGGGCGGGGCTGAGGGCCTCGCGCCTGAGAGAGCCGAAGGAAGCGCCGTCCCCCGGCGGGGCTCGGGGCGAAGGCTCCTTCGCCCTGGTTGGCGTATCCTGGGTGGGCACGGGAAAGCGAGCGAGGTCCCGGCACGAGCTGCCGGCACCTGGCGAGCAAGGAGGGGAGCACTATGGCGATCACCGAGTACATCGAGGTCACGCACCGCGAGCTGCCGTACCCGACCTTCGACGCCGACAACCACCTCTACGAGAACCGCGACGCCCTCACCAAGTTCCTCCCGCCCGAGTACCAGGGCGTCGTCAAGTACGTCGAGGTCGACGGCCGCACCAAGCTCGCCATCCGCGACCGGATCTCCAACTACATCCCCAACCCGACCTTCGCCAAGGTCGCGGTGCCCGGCGGGGCAGGCTACGACGTCACCAAGGGCCAGGGGGGCTTCGGCCGCGCCGCCCTGGGGCTGGCCGGCGGCAAGAAGATGGTGGCAATGCCCGGCGTCGACGCCTTTTTCGACCCCGAGCCCCGCCTCGAGCTCATGAAGGAGATGGGCATCGACCGGACCCTCTTGTGGCCGACGCTCGCCAGTGCCGTGGAAGAGCGCCTGGCCGACGATCCCGACGCGGCCGTCGCCGTGGTCCACGCTCTCAACGCATGGATGCACGAGCACTGGAGCTACGTCTACTCCGACGCCATCTACGCCACCCCCATCATCAGCCTGGCCGCCGGTGCCGGCCGGGCGCTCGAGGAGCTGGCCTACATCCACGAGCGCGGGGCGAAGATCTTCCTCTTGCGGGTGGCCCCGGTGCCGACCTGGAAGGGGCGCAAGTCCTTCGCCCTGCCCGAGTTCGACCCGTTCTGGGAGGAGGTGCAGCGCCTCGACATCGTGGTGGGCATGCACTCGGGTGACCCCGGCTACCACCGTTACATCAACGAGTGGGAGGGCTTCGGCGACCAGGAGATGAGCATCGACCGCCACGCCCGGCGGGCCAACCCTGCCTTCGTGACCCTCGCCTCGGAGAAGGACGCCCTCGTCGACGCCATGGCGTCGATCATCGGCCACGGGCTTGCCACCCGCTTCCCGAGGCTCAAGTTCATGCCCGTGGAGTTCGCCAGCTCCTGGATCCGCCCCTTCTACGCCAAGTGCCGGCGGGCCTACGAGCAGAGCCCTGTGCTCTTCGACGAGGACCCCGTCGAGGTGTTCAACCGCAACGTGTGGGTCCACGTCTTCCACGAGCCCGACCCCAAGGGCCTGATCGACCTGGGCCTGCCCGTCGACCACCTCATGTTCGGTTCCGACTTCCCGCACCCTGAGGGCATGGCGGACCCCCTCGCGTACGCCGAGGTGGTCAAGGACCTGCCTCTCGAGCACCAGGCCCTCATCATGGGGGGGTCGCTCGAGAAGGCAATGGGCGTGGGCAGGTACGCGTAGGTCGCGGCACATGGGGAGAGAGTTCTTCGGGTTCGACAACAAGCGGGTGCTCGTCGTCGGTGGCGCGACCGGCATGGGGGCCGCCGCCGCACAGCTCGCAGGGGAGCTCGGCGGGGAAGTGCACGTCCTCGACGTGGCGGACGTCGCGTACCCCTGTGACGAGGCGCTCCGAGTCGACCTGTCCGAGAAGGCGAGCGTCGACGAGGCGCTCGGGAAGCTCGAGGGGCCGTTCCACGCGCTGTTCTCGTGCGCCGGGATCTTCGACGGCCCCTCGGTGATGCGGGTCAATTTCATCGCGCAGCGCCACATCGTGGACTCGATGGTCGCTGACGGCAGGCTCGGCAGCGGCAGCGCAGTGGCCATGATCTCCTCCATCGGAGGCGCAGGATGGCAGGCCCAGCTCGACGTGGCCAAGGAGTTCC
This sequence comes from Acidimicrobiales bacterium, assembly GCA_035293965.1. Lineage (GTDB taxonomy): Bacteria > Actinomycetota > Acidimicrobiia > Acidimicrobiales > RAAP-2 > DATGLW01. Next base: position 43,616 of record DATGLW010000074.1, on the reverse strand, counting down.
TCGCCAACGCCACCTGGGAGTCCATGGACCGCTGGGTGGAGGGCCACGAGGGCACGAACAACTACACGTTCTCGAAGGTGGCGATGAACACCTACGTTGCCGCCCAGGCTTTCGAGTTCGCCAAGCGGCGCATGCGCATCAACGCCGTGATGCCCGGCGGCACTGATACCCCGCTCGCGCACAAGCACCCCGACACCTGGCTCCCGTTCCAGGGGGACTACCGGGCCGCCACGGGGCTGCCCCACCTGACCCCGGAACAGATGGGCAACGTGGTCGCCTTCTTGTGCATGGACGCCGCCTCGGGCGTGAACGGCACCACGGTCGTCGTCGACGACGGCTACATCGCGTCGCACGTGGCAGGCACCTTCGAGTCGGAGACCGTCCGCATGCTCCTGGGTGGCGGCTGAACCAGCACCTCGCTCCCCAGGGCGCGGGCGGCAGCGCCCAGCTCCTCTCGTCGCTCGTCCAGCTCCCGTCAGCCCTGGCCGGCCGCCGCGGGCTGCCGCCGGCTCTCGCCAGGGGCGTCACCTCCTCTTCAGGCGGGCGTCCTGGACCAGCGCGACTCCGGCGAGGAGGTGCTGCTGTGCCGCCGTGATCGGCGGGGCCGAGACCGAGGTGGGCGCGGACGTGCTGCCACTGGCCGCCACGTCCGTCGCCAGTCCCACGAGGGCCAGGGTCCGGCCGCGCCGCCAGTAGATCGTGTACACGTCGCCCTTGCTCGAGCGCTCGAACGCCGAGGCGCCGAGGCGCTCGGGCGGTGCCACCGGGACCGCGGCCGTCTTGGCCTTCACGGACTCGAGGAGGGTTGCGGCGTGCGCCGCGGTCGTGCAGGCCACCAGCTCCACGAGGATGCCCGTCTTGCCGGTGCGGTCCTCGAAGGCTTCCTCGGCCCCGTTCGGGCACGATCGCTCACCGGTGTGCGAGGTCGAGACCGGCTGCTCCACCACGCTCGTAAAACCGGCCCGCTGGATGTAGGTGCGCGGCAGCAGGTCACGCTCGAGGGACCTGGCGGACGCAGGCGGGCTGGCGCCCGCCTGCGGCGACGCGAGAACGATGGTCGAGGACGCAAGGGCAGTGACCAACGCGACAGGCACCGAGGCGGCGGGCACTCGTCCCACAAGACCCACCATGCCCGGCGGGCAGGCAGGCGAACCGACCGCGCCCGTGCCGAGCTCCAAACGAGTTCGTCGCGATCTTGCGGTGCCGCGGCGGACTGGCGGCGGAGAGGTGTCGGGAGGGGGGTCCCCGGGGGCACCGGGGCGCCGAGGGTGGTGTCGGGGCTGTGCGGTGCAGCGCTCGGGCCTCCGGGGCACCGGGAAGGAGAGGCTGCCCACGTGCACCCCGTTGGGACGGCAGGGCATGACAGGTGGGATCCACGAGGCGTGCCGAGGCTCCGCACCTTGGCACCGAGGCCTCAATCATCGATATTGACATCGATGTCGAATACGTGCAGAATGGCCCGACTCCGACGAGCACCACACGAAGGGATCCTGCTCCATGCCCGACAACGACCAGCACTTCATCTACGTGCGCGAGCGCCGGCTGCCGTACGAGACGTTCGACGCCGACAACCACCTGTACGAGACCCGCGACGCGTTGACGAAGTTCCTCCCACGCGAGTACGAGGGTGCGATCAGGTACGTCGACGTCGAGGGCCGCACCAAGCTCGCTCTGCGCGACCAGATCAGCCACTACATCCCCAACCCGACCTTTGCCAAGGTGGCGGTGCCCGGCGGCTGGGGCAACACGGCCGGCAATCGCGGCCAGGGGGGCGGCGGCCGGCAGAGCGGCGTGAAGCCCAGGGTGATGCCCGGCGTCGACGCGTTCTTCGACCCCGAGCCCCGCCTCGAGCTCATGAAGGACATGGGCATCGACCGGACCCTCTTGTGGCCGACGCTGGCCAGCGTGCTCGAGGAGCGGGTGGCCGACGACCCGGATCTCGTCGTCGCAGTGGTCCACGCGCTGAACGAGTGGATGCACGAGCACTGGAGCTACGTCTACTCCGACGCCATCTACGCCACCCCCATCATCAGCCTGGCCGCCGGCGCCGGCCGGGCCCTTGAGGAGCTGGCCTACATCCACGAGCGCGGGGCCAAGATCTTCCTCCTGCGGGTGGCCCCGGTGCCGACCTGGAAGGGGCGCAAGTCCTTCGCCCTGCCCGAGTTCGACCCGTTCTGGGAGGAGGTGCAGCGCCTCGACATCGTGGTGGGCATGCACTCGGGTGACGCCGGCTACCAGCGCTACGTCAACGAGTGGGAAGGCATCACGAACGAGATGCTGCCCTTCAAGGCGACCGGTTCGGCAGCCTTCCAGGCGATGATGTCCGAGAAGAGCGTGGTGCACGACGCCGTGGCGTCGATCATCGGCCACGGGCTCGCCACCCGGTTCCCGAGGCTCAAGTTCATGCCGGTGGAGTACTGGGCCGACTGGATCCGGCCGTTCGTCGACCGGATGCAGGCTGCCTACGAGAAGAGCCCCGTCCTCTTCGACGAGGATCCCTTCGAGGTCTTCACGCGCAACATCTACCTCCACATCTTCCACGAGCCGGACCCCAAGGGCCTCCTCGACATGGGTATCCCCGCTGACCGCCTCATGTTCGGGTCCGACTTCCCCCACCCCGAGGGCCTCGGTGACCCCCTCGCCTACAGCGAGGTGGTCGGGGACCTGGCGCCCGACGTGCAGGCGCTCATCATGGGCGGCACCATCGCCAAGGCGCTCAAGGTCGGCGCGTACGCGGCGTGACAGACTGACGGCGATGGCCGACCGCGCCGCACGTGCCACCGCCGAGGCCACGACGGTTGCGAGCCCGCGCTCCCAGAAGGGGGCGCGGACTCGCGAACGGCTCGTCCGGGCGGCCAAAGAGGTGTTCGCCGAGCACGGCCTCTTCGAGGCCCGGGTCGCCGACATCGCGGAGCGCGCCGGCGTCGGCTACGGGTCCTTCTACCACTACTTCGACTCCAAGGAAGCGCTGTTCCGCGAGATCGCGGCGGAGGTCGACGCCCGGCTGTCCTCACCCGTCGAGGAGGTGATCCTGCCCCGCGGGTCGACGACGGCGCCCGAGGACCGGCTCCGCGAGGCGATCCGCCGCCATTACGAGACCTACCGCGAGGAGGCGGCGATACTCGGGGTCATCGAGCAAGTGGCACGGATCGACGACGAGGTCGGCGCGGCTCGCCGCGAGCGCCACCGGAAGGACACGGCGCAGGTTGCCGACTCGATCCGCCAGCTCCAGCGGCGGGGGATGGCCGACCAGAGCCTGGACCCGTCGGTGGCCGCAGCCGCGCTCGGTGCCATGACGTACCGTTTCGCCGAGCTGTGGCTCGCCCAGGGGGAAGTCGATTGCGACTTCGAGACGGGTGCTGGCACTGTAACCCAGCTCTTCATCAACGCCCTTCGCCTTGTTCCGCGTGCGCCGGGCGGTGGGGCTGCGCCTGCAGTGCCCAGCGCCGCAGGGGATCGGGCGGTGTCCGGCGACGGGGGCGGTCCCACGGGTGCTGCCTCGCCGCAGGGCTAGCCGCCCGCTTGGCCGAGGCGTTCGGCACCCCAGCCTGCCGGCGCGCCCGGCTCGGCGTGGTGGCCCGGTGGCGGCTGGGCAGGCCGGGCACTCCGGCGGGCGTCTCGTCGAGCGAGCCGTCCGGTGCCGGGGTCGTCGGCTCAGCCGGCTCCGATGGAGCGATCGGGATCGCGTCCATCGGAGCCTCGAGGTTGACCGGCTCTCCCCAGTGGGAGAACGTGGCCGTCACGGTCCCGCTGCGTTCGCGGGTGACGGAGGACATGACGAGGGGGCGCACCTGTCGCAGAGACGAAGAGGGTCGACTTACCGCCGGAGACGGCCCCCGAGATGCGCACGACGGGCAGGTGCGCCAGCGGATCAGTGCATTTGATCCATATCGGCGCGGGTGGTGATCAGACCCGGATCACCAGGACGCCGGGGATGGCCTCATAATCGTTGTCCTGGGTGACCACCGGGATCTGCTCGACAATCGCGGTAGCAGCCACGAGCGCGTCGAGGATCGGGACCCGACGGCGACCGAAGCGCAGAGCGGCGACGATCCGGGCGAACTGACGCGCCACCTCGGCATCTATCGGCAACGGATCCCACGTCGACTCCACGGCCGAAAGCGTTGCCACTCGCGTCGCCCGGTCCTCGTCGTCGGCCACGAGCACGCCTAAGGTCAGTTCGGCCAGCGTCACCACCGAGACCTCCGTCTCGGTGACCCCTTCCATCTGGCCGAGAGGCCGTCCTGACTCCGTGGCGACGAAGAACGAGGTATCGAGCAATGCCCTCATAGATCGTCGGTCGTGTCAGCCAGCAGGCCCCGCACATCCTCGAGCAACCCGCGGTCAGCGGCGTGGCGAGAAGCTATGGCGAGCGCCTGGGCCGCCGGCACGGTTCGACGCCGGCGGAACGGCACGATTTGAGCCACAGGACGCCGGTCGACCGTCACAGTGAGCCGTTCGCCGCCTTCGACCCGACGAAGCACCTCGCTGACGGTGTTTCGTAGGTCACGGACGGATATCGAGCTATCCATGGGCGGGATCGTAGCACATATGGCTACATACAGCCACGTTGAGAGGATCTCCTCGTAGAGACCTCCCCCCTTCAGGCTTTCAGGCGAGCGAGAGCCTGGCTCGCCGAGACGACGAACGGGCTCTACAAGGCCGAGTGCGTCTACGGGCCCGATGCCAACGGCTGGGAGGACGTCAGCCACCTCGAGCTCGCCACGCTCTCGTGGGTGCACTGGTTCAACGAGGAGCGCCTCCACGGCTACTGCCATGACGTCTCACCGGCGGAGTTCGAGGCGGCGTTCTACGCTGCCCAGCAGGCCGACCAGTCACTGGTTGGAATCCAATAGCCCGAGCCTCCACCCAACCCAGGGTGGTTCAGATGTAGGGGAGGAACTCGTTCACGGCCGTTCGGGACGAGTCCGAGCCACGACGAGGAATTCCCCCTCTCGCTTCATCACTCCTCGCGCATTCCCTATAGGGAAACAGCAACTTCAAATATACGGGAGCGTCACACGGCTGTCAACAACGACGATGCTCGCTTCGGAACCGAAGTTCCCGAACCAGGCGCCCACGGGCCCGAACCCGGGCCGGGCACCGGCATTCACGGAGACCGATGGACCCCTTTGTGCTGCGCCTCCGGCGCACCGATGCCGCCGAGATGCGACGGCGGTTCGACCGTTGGCTGAGCCACGCAAGCGAGCCGAAGCACGTACGCCGCTGAGGGCTGAGCAAGCGTTCCAGCCCTCTTGCCTCGGACAACCAGCCGGGCCGGGTCCGGGTGGAGGCGATGGGACTCGAACCCACGAACCTCTTGACTGCCAGTCAAGCGCTCTACCAACTGAGCTACGCCCCCGTAGCGAGGGGCCAGGTTACCAGCGGTCCGGGTCACGACCAGCCGGCCAGGAGGTGAGCCAGTCCTTGGCAGATCCTCGCGCGCGCCCGCCAGGCGCCGCTGCGCCGGACCCCTCGTGCCGGGGGAGGAGGACCCGCCCATCCGCCCCGGGGGCCGGCGGGAAGGCCCTAGCATGCGTCGGATGGCGCGGGCCTACGACGTGGACGCCGTGGAGCGCAAGTGGCAGGCGCGCTGGCGCGAGGAGGGGACCTACGAGGTCGCCAACGACGACCCGCGCCCTCACTTCTATGCCCTGTGCATGTACCCGTACCCGTCGGGGCCGGCCCACCAGGGGCATGTCCGCAACTACACCTTCGGTGACCTGGTCGTCCGGTACAAGACGATGCAGGGCCACGCCGTGCTGTCGCCGCTCGGCTTCGACTCCTTCGGCCTGCCGGCCGAGAACGCGGCCATCCAGACCGGCACGCACCCGCGAGTGTTCACCGAGGCCCGGATCGCCGAGCTGAAGGAGTCCCTCGTCCGCCTGGGAGCCGTGTACGACTGGCGCCGCGAGATCCGGAGCCACGACCCGGCCTACATCCGCTGGACCCAGGCCATCTTCCTCCGGCTCCTCGCCGCCGGCCTCGCCTACCGGGCCAAGGCGCCCGTGAACTGGTGCCCGGGGTGCCAGACGGTGCTCGCGAACGAGCAGGTGCTCGCCGATGGCACCTGCGAGCGCTCGGGCGACCTCGTGGTCAAGCGCGACCTCGAGCAGTGGTTCTTCAGGATCACCGCCTATGCCGACCAGCTGCTCGAGGGGCTGGACCGGCTCGACTGGCCGGAGCGGGTCAAGACGATGCAGCGCAACTGGATCGGCCGCTCCGAGGGCGCCGAGCTCGACCTGGCGGTCGTGGGCCGCGACGGCTCCGACGGCCGCCCGGCCCTCGCGGTGCGGGTCTTCACCACCAGGCCCGATACGGGCTTCGGCATGACCTACGCCGTCCTCGCGCCCGAGCACCCCCTCGTCGACGAGCTGACGACGCCCGAGCAGCGCCCCGCCGTCGAGGAGCTCCGGCGCCGGGTGGCCGCCGAGTCCGAGATCGAGCGGACGGCCTCCGCCGAGGGTGCCGCCCTCGACAAGCGCGGTGCGTTCACCGGCAGCCACGTCCGCAACCCCTTCACCGGTCAGCCGATCCCGGTGTACGTGGCCGACTACGTGCTCATGGGCTACGGCACCGGCGCCATCATGGCGGTGCCGGCGGAGGACGAGCGCGACTGGGCCTTCGCCATGACCTACGGGCTCCCCATCGTCCGCACGGTGCAACCACCAGAGGGGTGGGAGGAGGGCGGTGGCGGCGCGTACTCCGGCGACGGGGTCAAGATCAACAGCGGCTTCCTCGACGGGCTCGACGTCACGACTGCCAAGGCGAAGGCCATCGAATGGCTGGAGGAGCGGGGGGTCGGCACCCGCACGGTCAACTTCCGGTTGCGCGACTGGCTCGTCTCGCGCCAGCGGTACTGGGGCTGCCCGATCCCCGTCGTGTACTGCCCGGAGCACGGTGCGGTCCCGGTTCCCGACGACGACCTGCCGGTGCTCGCCCCCGACGACGTGGCGTTCCTCCCGACAGGGCGCTCCCCGCTCGCCTCGAGCGAGGCGTTCTTGCACACCACCTGCCCGCTGTGCGGCGGTCCCGCCACGCGCGAGACGGACACGATGGACACCTTCGTGGACTCGAGCTGGTACTTCCTCCGGTTCTGCGACCCCTTCCACGACGACGTGCCCTTCGACCCCGAGGTGGCCCGCCGGTGGATGCCCGTCGACCACTACATCGGCGGCATCGAGCACGCGATCCTCCACCTCCTCTACGCCCGCTTCTTCACCCGGGCCCTCATCGACGTGGGGCTCGCGCCGGGCATCGACCCCGAGCCCTTCGCCACCTACTTCGCCCAGGGCATGATCCGCATGGGCGGCTCCAAGATGTCCAAGTCCAAGGGCAACCTCGTGGCGCCGTCGCGCTACTACGAGACCGTCGGTGCCGACGCCCTGCGCCTCTTCCACCTCTTCGTCGGGCCGCCCGCAGACGACTTCGACTGGACGGACCAGACCGACCAGGTCATCGACGGGTGCGGGCGGTTCCTCGACCGGCTGTGGCGCCTCGTGACCGGTGGCGAGCCCCGGCGCACTGGGGCCCTCGGCAGTGACGACCTCGAGGTCAGGCGGGCGACCCACCGGACGGTGCGGCAGGTGACGGCCGACATCGAGCGGGGCTCGTACAACACCGCAGTGGCCCACTGCATGGAGCAGGTCAACCTGCTCCAGCGCTACGTCCGCGCCGCCGGCGGGCCCCACGCAGAAGTGGTCGACGAGGCCTTCGACCGGCTCCTGCTCCTGCTCGCCCCCATGGTCCCCCACGTCAGCGCCGAGCTCTGGGAGAAGCGGCACGGTCCCGACCGGCCGCTGCACGGCGAGCGCTGGCCCACCTTCGACCCCGAGCTCGTGGCAGAGGCCACCGTCACCATGGTGGTGCAGGTCGACGGCAAGGTACGCGACCGCCTCGAGGTCGCCCCGGCGATCAGCGAGGACGAAGCGGTCGCCGCCGCCCTTGCCTCGCCGCGTGTGGCCGAGGCGCTCGGGGGCAGGCCGCCGGCACGGGTGGTGGCACGGCCGCCGCGCCTGGTCAACGTGGTGCGCTGAACGGCTCCGCTGCCGGCCCCGCGCGTGTGACCCGCGTCCGGCGCCGGCGCGCCCTTCGGTCAGCGGGCGGCGAACCCGGGCAGGACGCGGCGCCACAGCGCCGCGTCGGGTCGCTGGGCCGGCGTCGAGATGGTGAAGCGGTCGACCAGCTGGCCGAAGCGCGCGAGCACGCGTCCGGGCACCTCCTCGGGTGGGGCCACGACGGCGAAGGTCTTGAGCATGGTGTCGTCGACGAGCGCCCCCATCTGCTCCCAGGCGCCGGCCCGCGACAGCCGGTGCAGCTCGGTCTGGAGGTCCCCCCAACCGTGGTGCTCGAGCACGGGCCGGTAGGCGGGCGTGGAGGCGTAGAACGCAAGCTGCGCCCTCGCGGCGCGGGCGCTCGCCGCCATCTCGTCGTCGGTGGTGCCGGTCACCACGAAACCCGGGAAGGAGACCACGAGGTCCGAGCGAGCCCGACCCGACCTCGATGCGCCACGCTCGAGCGCCCGCAGCGTCACCTCCCGCAGGTACGGCTCGGTCGTGAAGGGGTGGACGATCAGGCCGTCGGCGACCTCCCCTGCCACCTCGGTCATCCGCTCGCCCACGGCCGCCACGAGGATGGGCGGCGCCCCGTGCGGGTTGGGACCCGGGTCGAAGACCGGCGTCATGAGGGTGTGCGTGTAGAAGTCGCCGCGGAACGAAAGAGGGGTCCCGGTGGCCCACGACCCCCAGATGGTACGGATGGCCACCACGAGCTCGCGCATGCGGGGTGCGGGGTGTGACCAGGGCATCGAGTAGCGCTTCGTGATGTGGGCCTTGATCTGGGAGCCGAGGCCGAGGACGAAGCGGCCGCCCGACAGCTGCTGGAGGTCGTTGGCCGCCATGGCAAGGGTCATGGGCGTCCGGGCGAAGCCCACCGCGATCGAGGTCCCGAGCTGGACGCGCCGGGTGCTCGCAGCGGCCACCGCCAGGGGCAGGAAGGGGTCGTGGCGAGTCTCTGTCGTCCACACGCCGTCGTAGCCGAGGTCCTCGGCCTGCGCCGCCGCGCCGGCCACGGCCGCCGCGTCGCCTGCCAGCTCGATCCCGCCGTCGACCTTCATGCCGGCAGCTACTGGTTCTCGCCGCGGAGGAACTGCTCGAGCTCGGCGGCGAGCTCCTCGCCCGTGGGTAGCTCGGTCACCCCCAGCGGGTTCCCCTCCGAGGCGTCGATGGCCTCTTCGAGCTTGGCCACCATCGCCCGGTGCTCAGGATTGCCGCTCACCAGGCGGTCGACCTTGCGGCGCACCTCGTCGTCCGCACGGGTGAGCGCCGACACGTCGAACTGCAGGCCAGTCAGGGCCATCACGCCTTCGACCAGCGCCGCGCCGGCCGCCGGAAAGGCCATGGCGGACACGTAGTGAGGCACGCGCGCCCACAGGCTCACGACGGGCACGCCTGCGTGCTCGAAGGCGAGCTCGAGGGGGAACTGCAGGCCGGCCGGCACCTGGATGTCGCCTTGGACCGCGCCGATGCGCCGGACCAGGTCGGCAGAGCCCGGCGGAGCCGTGGCGGCCAGGCGCACAGGACGCGTGTGGGGAGCGGGCGCCGGGAAGGCGCCGAGGGCCACCGCCATGCGGACCCCCCAGCCCCGGGCCAGGGCGACGACCGCGTCGACGAACTCCCGCCACAAGAAGTCCGGCTCGGGGCCGACGAGGAAGAGCACGTCGGCGCCGCGCTGGTCGGCACCCGCCCGTAGCTCGATCCGCGGCCAGGTCAGCTCGGTGGTGATCCCGTCGACGATCCTCGCGACGGGCCGTCGGGCGCGGCGGTCGAGGAGGGGCCCCTCGTCGAAGGTGGCGGCGGGCTCGGGCTCCGAGGCGTCGAGCATGGTCGCGAGCGCCTGCTGCGCCCCGAAGCCCGCGTCGACCCAGCCCTCGAGGGCGGTCACGAGCACGGGGCTCACGAGCGGACGGACGGGCAGCTGCCGGTAGAGCTCGCCCCCGGGCGGGGGGTTCATCGACGCATCCCTTCCGCCTCCTCGAGCGTGGACGCGGCCAGCCCGGCGAGCAGGTCCACCTGGCGAGGGTAGTGGTCGACGGCCTCGGGGTCGCCAGCCCCCGAGCCCCCGACGTAGCGTGCGTAGACGCCCTGGAGGATGCACGCGAGCTTCCAGTACCCGAACGCGACGTAGAAGTCGATGGCCGACACGTCACGTCCCGAGGCGGCGGCGTACCGGGTCAGGAGCTCCTGGCGCGTGAGGAAGCCAGGAGTCGTGGTGGGCGCGGTCCCGAGGGCGACCGTCTCGTCGCCGGGCTCTGCCCAGTAGCACAACAGCAGCCCGACGTCGGCCAGGGGGTCGCCGAGCGTGCAGAGCTCCCAATCCAGGATCGCTGCCACCGTGCCATCGTCGCCGACGATCGCGTTGTCGAGCCGGAAATCGCCATGGACGATCGACGTCCCGACCTGCTCGGGCACCCGGGCCGCCAGCGCCTCGCCCACACGCTCCACGACGCCGCCGTGGTCGACACCCTCGACCTGCATGTTCCGGTACTGCTCGCTCCAGCGCCGCAGCTGCCGCTGGATGTAGCCGTCGCGTCGCGCCAGGTCGCCCAGCCCCACCTCGTCGACGTCCACGGCGTGGAGCGCGGCGAGGACGTCGGCGAGGTTCTCGCCCACCCTCGCCCGGGCCTCGGGAGAGAGCGCCGAGCGGGCGATCTCGGGCGTGCGCAGCACGTGGCCCGCGACGTGCTCCATCACGTAGAAGGGCGCCCCGTTCACCGACTCGTCGGTGCACAGGCCGTAGGGACGGGGGACCGGCACGGCCGTCGGGGCCAGCGCCTCGAGGAGCCGGTGCTCGCGCGCCATGTCGTGGGCGGTGGGGAGCACGTGGCCGAGAGGCGGGCGCCGGAGCACGAAGCGGGTGCCGGCCGCGTCCTCGACCACGAAGGTCAGGTTGGAGCGCCCTCCGGCCACGAGGGTGAAGGCGAGGGGGGCGATGGCGCCGGGCACGTGGGACGAGAACCACTCGGTGACGCGCCCCACGTCGATGCCCTCGGGAGCGGCGTGGGGCGACGACCCGCGCGCCGACGACCCGCCTGACGACGACCCAGCCGCCGACGAACCGGGCGCTGACGACCCGACAGGCGACGACCCAGCCGGCGACGACCCAGCCGCCGACGAACCGGGCGGCGCCGATGACCCAGCAACCACGGCTTGCACGCTACCGCCTGGCGACGGCGACCCACCCGGTCGCCCGGGCGCGCACGGGCCCGGCCACCACCCCAGAGACCTCACTCGACGGCCAGGACGGTCGCCGCTGTGCGCGGACCCGGCGGAACGGCTGGTCTCGGGGTGGCGATAGCCTGCCGTCCATGGTCGACGTCACCGATGCCACGTTCGAAGAGCTCGTGGTCGAGCGGTCTCGGCAGGTCCCCGTGGTGGTCGACCTCTGGGCCCCGTGGTGCGGTCCGTGTCGGGTGCTCGGGCCCATCATCGAGCGTGCGGTCGAGGCGACGGGCGGCAAGGTCGAGCTGGCCAAGGTCAACGTCGACGAGAACCCGAGGGTGGCCGCCTCGTTCCAGGTCCAATCGATCCCCGCCGTCTACGCCCTGAAGGACGGCAAGGTGGTCGACGGGTTCATCGGGGCGCTCCCCGAAGCCCGGGTGACCGAGTTCGTGGCCCGCCTCGCCCCCGAGCCGAGTGCCGCGGACCGGTTGGCGGCAGCTGGCGACGAGGCATCGCTCCGGCAGGCCCTCGAGCTCGATCCCGACCACGTGGGGGCCGTGCTCGGGCTGGCCCGGCTCCTGCTCGACCGGGGCGATGTCGAGGGCGCGCTGGAGGTGCTCGCCCGCGTCCCCGAAACGGCGGAGGTCCGTGCGCTGGCGGCCGAGGCACGGCTCGCCGGGCGCCACGTCGACGCGTCGGGTGATCCCTCGGCCCTCCTCGACGCGTTGCTCGAGCGGGTGCGCGACGACGACGACGCGAGGCAGGAGTTCCTCGACGTCCTCGAAACGTTGGGGCCCGACGACCCGAGGACGACGACCTACCGCCGGGCGCTCGCCGCCCGCCTCTTCTGACGGCGCCGTGCCGCCTGAGGGCGTCGGCGCCGCTGCCGGCACCGGCCGGCGCCTCGAGCTCGGTAGCCGCACCTACGACCTCACCCACCGTGCGCTCGTCATGGGCATCATCAACCGCACGCCCGACTCGTTCTTCGACCGCGGTGCCACCTTCGAGCTCGACGCGTGCCTGAGCCGGGCCGAGCAGCTGGTGGCAGAGGGGGCGGACATCCTCGACGTCGGCGGGGTGAAGGCCGGTCCCGGCCCCGAGGTCGGCGAGGCGGAGGAGCTCGACCGGGTGGTGCCGGTCGTGGCCGCCCTGGCCGCGCGCTTCGACGTGCCGGTCTCGGTCGACACCTGGCGGGCCACGGTGGCGGCAGAGGGATTCGCGGCCGGGGCCGTCATGGGCAACGACATCAGCGGGTTCGCCGACCCCGGGTACCTCCCCGCCGCAGCCGAGGCCGGCGCGGCAGTCGTGGCCACCCACATCCGCCTGGCGCCGCGCGTGCGCGATCCCGACCCCCACTACGACGACGTGGTCGCCACCGTCCGCGAGTTCCTCCTCGATCGGGCCCGTCGGGCCCGGGAGGCTGGCATCCCCGCGGCCCGGATCGTGCTCGACGCCGGTCTCGACCTCGGCAAGACCGCCGAGCAGTCGCTCTGCCTGCTGCGCGCGTCGGACCGGCTTGCCGCCTTGGGGTACCCGCTCTTGCTGTCCGCCTCCAACAAGACGTTCCTCGGCGTGGTGCTGGGCCTCGAGCTCTCCGAGCGCCGTGAGGCATCCCTGGCGGCGGCGGCGCTCGGGATCACCCGGGGCTGCCGGATCGTGCGTGTGCACGACGTGGCCGGCACGTGCGCGGTGCGCGACGCGCTGGCTGCGGTCGGCGAGGCGCGAGCTGCAGGCGGACCATGAGCGGGCAGCGCCCGGCGGCGGCGCGCGGCGCGCCCGCCTACCTCGTCCGGGGTGACGACCCCGCCCTGGTCGCGCAGGCGGCGCGGGCGCTCGTCGCACGGTTGGTCGCGGGGCGCGACCCGGCGCTCGTCGTCGAGGAGCACGGCAACCCCCCTGGCGACGACCTCGACGTCGGTGCGGTGGTCGACGCCTGCACCACGCCGCCCTTCCTCGGCGACAGACGGGTGGTGGTCGTGCGCGACGCGGGGCGGCTCACTGCCGACGACGCCACCCGTCTCGTGGCGTACCTGCAGGAGCCGCTCCCCACCACGGTGCTCGTGCTGGTGGCAGGGGGTGGCACCGTGCCCCCGGCGCTCGTGAGGGCGGTCGGCGCGGCAGGTGAGGTGGTCGACACGGCGGTCGGCACCGGTCGGGAGCGCCAGGGGTGGCTGACCGAGCACGTGCGCGACGCCCCGGTCCGTCTCAGCCCCCAGGCGGCGCGGCAGCTGGGCGACCACCTCGGCGACGACCTCGGGCGCCTGGCCGGCATCCTCCAGACCCTGGCCGCAGCGTACGGGCGTGGCGCCCACGTGGGACCCGAGGAGCTCGAGCCCTACCTGGGCGAGGCCGGTTCCGTCCCGCCGTGGGCCCTCACCGACGCAGTGGACGCCGGGGCGACGGCCGACGCCCTCGCGGCCCTGCACCGGCTGCTCGGGCCGGGCGGCCGCGCCGTGCCCGAGGTGCTGGCGGTCCTCCACCGGCACTTCTCCAACATGCTGCGGCTGGATGGCGCCAACGCCCGTTCGGGCGAGGACGCGGCCCGCCTGCTGGGCGTGCGGAGCCCCTTCGTCGCCTCCAAGGCATTGTCGCAGTGCCAACGGCTGGGCACCGATCGCATCGCCCAGGCCATGGGGCTCCTCGCCGCCGCCGACCTCGACGTGAAAGGCCGGAGCGGGCTGCCGCCCGAGGTGGTGCTCGAGATCCTCGTGGCCAGGCTCAGCCGCCTCGCGCCGAGGGCCGCGGCACGCAGCCGGCGCTCGATGCCCTCGCCCGCCGGTCGGCCGTGAACGCGGGAGCCCGCGTCCCGCGGCTGGTGGGCGCCGGCAGGCTCGTTCAGCCCCCGTCGGCCGCGGACCCCACCAGCGCCGCCACCCGGCGCATGAGGCGCGACTTGCGGTTGGCGGCCTGGTTCTTGTGGATGACGCCCTTGGCGGCTGCCTTGTCGATCCGCTTGACCGCCAGTCGGAGCAGCTCCGCGGTGGCCTCGTTGCCAGCCTCGGCAGCCTCGGCAGCCCGCTTCGACCTGGTCCGCAGCTCGGACCGCACGGCCTTGTTGCGCAGGCGCCGCTTCTCGTTCTGGCGGTTGCGCTTGATCTGGCTGCGGATGTTGGCCACGTCGTCCCCTCGGTCGTGTGCCCAGGCGGGTGCTGCCGGGGCGAGGATCGGCCGGCCGGCGCCGCACCGGCCTGCCGGCCCGGAAGGAAGGCGATCGTAGCAGCTCTCGGGGCCGGTACCATCGTCGCACCGTGCGCGCCGAACCCGCCGCCGGACCGGTCACGGCCGACCGCATCCGGAACTTCTCCATCATCAGCCACGTCGATCACGGCAAGTCGACCCTGTCGGACCGGATCCTCGAGCTGACCGGCGCGGTCGAGCCGCGCCTCATGCGCGAGCAGTACCTCGACTCGATGGACATCGAGCGCGAGCGGGGGATCACCATCAAGGCCCAGAACGTCCGGGTCGCCTACCGCGGCCACGTGCTCCATCTCATCGACACCCCCGGCCACGTCGACTTCGGCTACGAGGTGAGCCGGTCATTGGCCGCCTGCGAAGGCGCCGTCCTGCTCGTCGACGCGTCCCAGGGGATCCAGGCCCAGACGCTGGCGAATTGCTACCAGGCACTGGAGCACGACCTCGAGATCGTGGCCGCACTCAACAAGATCGACCTGCCGGCCGCCGACCCCGAGCGCTGCGCGGCGGAGATCGAGCGGGTGCTCGGCCTGCCGGCCGAGGGCATCCTGCGCATCTCGGCAAAGACCGGGGCCGGCGTCGAGGACCTGCTCGACGCGGTCATCGCCCGCATCCCGCCACCTCGGGGAGACGCCGGTGCCCCGCTGCGGGCGCTCATCTTCGACTCCTCCTACGACCAGTACCGCGGCGTGGTGAGCTCGGTGCGCGTCGTCGACGGCACCCTGGGCGCCCGGGCTCGGGTGCGGCTCATGCAGGCGGGGACCGTCCACGAGGTCGAAGAGATCGGCGTCCGCACCCCCGAGGCGGTGACCGTGGCCTCGCTCGGCCCGGGGGAGGTCGGGTACCTGATCGCGGGGATCAAGGACGTCGGGGGCGCCCGCTCGGGAGAGACGGTCACCGACGCCACCGGGGGGGCCACGGTGCCCCTCGCCGGGTACCGCGACCCGAAGCCCATGGTCTTCTGCGGCCTGTACCCCGTCGAGGGCGACGAGCTCCCCGAGCTGCGCGAGGCCCTCGAGAAGCTCAAGCTGAACGACGCGAGCTTCACCTTCGAGCCCGAGTCGTCCAAGGCGCTCGGGTTCGGCTTCCGGTGCGGCTTCCTCGGGCTGCTCCACATGGAGATCGTCCGCGAGCGGCTCGAGCGGGAGTTCGACCTCTCGCTCATCGCCACCGCGCCCTCGGTCGCCTACCGCGCCTACCTGACCGACGGCCAGGAGGTCGAGGTGGCCAACCCGACCGACCTCCCCGACGCGAGCCGGGTCGACCACGTCGACGAGCCGATGCTGACGGCCACCATCCTCACGCCGGCCGAGTTCACCGGCACGGTCATGGACCTCTGCCAGGCGCGCCGCGGTGAAATGGTACGCCTCGAGTACCTCTCCCCCGAGCGGGTCGAGCTCGTCTACCGGATCCCCCTCGCCGAGGTGGTGGTGGACTTCTTCGACCAGTTGAAAAGCCGGACCAAGGGTTACGCCAGCCTCGACTACGAGCCGGCCGGCTACGACACCGCCAACCTGGTGCGTGTCGACCTGCTCATCAACCACGTGCCGGTCGACGCCTTCTCCACCATCGTCCACCGCAGCCAGGCCGAGCACTACGGGCGGCGGATGACCGAGAAGCTGCGCGAGCTCATCCCCCGCCAGCTCTTCGACGTGCCCATCCAGGCAGCGATCGGTGGCCGGATCGTGGCACGCGAGACGGTCAAGGCCAAGCGAAAGGACGTCCTCGCCAAGTGCTATGGGGGTGACATCACCCGCAAGCGCAAGCTCCTCGAACGCCAGAAGGAGGGCAAGAAGCGCATGAAGAACATCGGCAGGGTGGAGGTGCCCCAGGAAGCCTTCATCTCCGCCCTGCGGCTCGGCGAGTGACCTCGGTGTCGGGATGGCCCCCCGCCGACTGGCACTCTGTAGAATCGAGTGCCAGTAGCGACGACCGGCACCGGACAGGCCGGCGCCGGTCGCCTGGCAAAGTACCCATGGCACGAGCAGGCGAGCGCACGGCTTCGAGGAAGGTGTCGCACCCGGGCGGGGCTGCAGGGGAGGACACGGCTCCCGCCCTCGACGCGCGCAAGGCCGCCATCCTGGAAGCCGTGGTGACCGAGTACATCGGCACCGCACAGCCGGTCGGCTCCCACCACGTGGCGCAGGCGCCCGGGGTCGACGTGTCGTCGGCCACCGTGCGCAGCGAGATGGCGGCACTCGAGCACGAGGGTTACCTGGTGCAGCCCCACACGAGCGCCGGGCGCATCCCGACCGACAAGGGGTACCGCTTCTTCGTCGACCACCTGGCGACGCCAGGTGTCCTCGGGCCGGCCCAGCGCCACATGGTGCAGCGGTTCTTCGACCAGGTCCATGGCGAGCTCGAAGAGACCCTCGAGCGGACCAGCCGCCTCCTCTCGGAGGTCACCTCGTACGCGGCCGTGGTCGTGGGCCCCTCTCACGATGCGGCGACCGTCCGCTCGGTGCAGCTGGTGGGCATCGGCCCGCGCACGGCCCTGGTCGTGGTCGTGCTCTCCGACGGGGCGGTGGAGAAGCGCTTCGTGGAGCTCGACGAGGAGGCCTCCTCCGAGCTGCTGGCGGCCGCCTCGGCCCGGCTGCAGGCCCACCTCGTGGGCCGCCCGCTCGGGGAGCGGCCGCCGTTCGAGCCGACCGGCGAGCGGGCACTCGACGACCTCTTGGCGCGCACGCGCGTCGCGTTGGCCGAGCTCGAGCGCCGTGGGGAGCCCGAGCAGGTGTTCGTGGGCGGGCCCTCGCGCCTGGCCTCCGCCTTCGACGCGGTGGAGACGGTCCGCTCGGTGCTGGCCATCCTCGAACAGCAGCTGGTCGTGGTGAGCCTGCTGCGCGACGTCCTCGACCGCGGCCTGTCGGTCGCCATCGGCACCGAGCACGGCTACGAGCCGCTGGCGTCGTGCGCGGTGGTGGTGGCGCCCGTGTCGGTGGACGGGCGCGACGCGGGCGCCGTCGGCCTTCTCGGCCCGACCCGCATGGACTACCCCCGCGCCCTTGCCGCCGCCCACGTGGTGGGGGAGCGCCTCGGCGAGCGGATCGGCGACGTCCTCGGGTTGGGGTCCGGCTGGCACCTGCGTGCGGGTGAGGGCCTGCCCCGGCGGCGCCGTCCTGCCCGGACGGGCGAGAATGCCCGGGGCGACGAGTGAGGAGCGGGGACCATGCCCGGAGCAGCTGAGACGCACGACCTCTACCGGCTGCTCGGCGTGCCGCCGGACGCGACCGACGACGAGATCAAGCGCGCCTACCGCAAGAAGGCCCGCGAGCTCCACCCCGACGCCCGGCCCGACGATCCCGAGGCCGAGGCGAAGTTCAAGGAGGTGAGCCTGGCCTACGAGGTCCTGCGCGATCCAGAGCGCCGGGCTCGCTACGACCGCTACGGGCCCGAGGGCGTGTTCGGGCAGCCAGCTGGGGGCGGCCCGTTCAATTTCGAGACCGGGCTCGGCGACCTGTTCGAGGCGTTCTTCGGCTCCATGGGCGGGGGCGCGCGGGGCAGGCGCCGTGGTCCGGTGCCGGGTGCCGACGCCGAGGTGAGCCTGCGCCTGACCTTCGCCGAGGCGGCCTTCGGGGCCCTGAAGGAACTGTCGGTGCGGCTGCCGGTCGTCTGTGACGTGTGCGGCGGCAGCGGCGCCGAGCCGGGTACGGGGATCGCCGAGTGCCCGGACTGCCAGGGCACCGGAGAGATCCGAAGGATCCGCCAGTCACTGCTCGGCCAGGTCGTCACGGCGGTCGCGTGCAGCCGGTGCCAGGGCCTCGGCGAGACGATCCCGCACCCTTGCGAGGCATGCCGTGGCGAGAGACGACGCATGCAGGACCGCACCTTCGCCGTAGAGGTGCCCGCAGGGGTCGAGGACGGCTCCACCCTCCGCCTGGCAGAACGCGGACCCGCAGGGCCGAGGGGCGGGCCCAACGGGTCGCTGTTCGTCCACCTCTCGGTGGCGCCCGACGAGCGCTTCGAGCGTGCCGGCGACGACCTCCATACCACCGTGCACATCTCCATGGCCCAGGCGGCGCTCGGGACCGAGGTGAGCGTGCCCACGCTCGAAGAGCCGCGCCAGGTGACCGTCGCGCCCGGCACCCAGGGCGGCCACGTGGTCAGGCTGAAGGGCGCCGGCGTGCCGCACCTGCGTGGGCGGGGCCGGGGCGACCTGTTCGTGCACCTGGTCGTCGACACCCCTCGGGACCTCGATGCCAGGCAGGAGGCGCTCCTGCGCCAGCTGGCCGCCGAGCGCGGCGAGCCCGTCTCCCCGCCGGCGGGCGGTGAGGGCGTGTTCTCGCGGCTGCGCTCGGCGTTCAGCTAGGTCGGTGGGCCGAGCCGGCGACGGGGCCGACCCCGGCGCCCCGGTGGCGGTGCCGGCGGCTGCTGGCGGGCCCGACATGGCCGTCGCTGCCCGGGCAGCTGCAGCCGCCCAGGTGTTCGTGGCCGACCTCGACGGCCTCGAGCTGTCGGCACCCGACTCCCATCACCTCGGGCGGGTCCTGCGCCTCCGCCCCGGCGAGCCGGTGGTGGCGGCCGACGGGCAGGGAAGGTGGCGCCTGTGCTCGTTCCGCGGGAGCGCTCGCAGTGCCGGTGCCGGTGCCGGGGACCGCGGCCGCGCGGACCCGGTGCTCGAAGCAGCCGGGCCGGTGTGCACCGAGCCTCGGCCGGAACCGGCGGTGACCGTGGCCTTCGCACCGGCCAAGGGCGAGCGCCACGAGTGGGTGGTCCAGAAGCTCACCGAGCTCGGGGTGGACCGGATGGTCCCGCTGGCGACCGACCGCTCCGTGGTCCGCTGGCAGGGGGACCGGGCCCGCCATGCCGTGGCCCGGCTCCGGCGGGTGGCCAAGGAGGCCGCCGCCCAATGCCGGCGGGTCTGGCTGCCCGAGGTGGCCGAGGTCGCCACCGTGGCGGATCTGGTGGCCGGCGAGGTCCGGTCGGGCGGGCCCCCGGCGTTGGCCCAGCTCGGCGGCATGTCGCCCTGGCCGGCCCTGCGTACCGTGGCCGTCGGGCCCGAGGGGGGCTGGAGCCCGGCGGAGCTGGCCATGGGGCTCCCCCGGGTCGGGCTGGCGGACAACGTGCTGCGGTCCGAGACCGCCGCGGTGGCGGCAGGCGTGCTGCTCGGCTGGCTGCGTGCCGGGCTGCGCGACCCGACCGTGCGCCCCGGTACGGTGGTCCCCGGTACGGTGACGGGAACATGACCGAGCGCGTCCGGTGGCTGAGCACCAAGGAGGCCGCGGCGCGCCTCGGGGTCACCCTTCGGAGCCTGTACCGCTTCATCGACCAGGGCGATCTCGTCGCGTACAAGTTCGGGCGCGTGATCCGGCTCAAGGAAGCCGACGTCGAGCGCTACATCGAGGTGTGCCGGATCACGCCCGGGTCCCTCGAGCACCTCCACCCGTCTCGAAGGGCCGGCGGCGCATGACCGGCTGCGTGTTCTGCCAGATCGTCGCCGGCGAGCTCCCCGCCGAGGTGGTCCACAGCACCGAGCTCACGGTCGCCTTCCGCGACATCAACCCGACGGCGCCCGTGCACGTGCTCGTGGTGCCGCGCCGCCACATCGAGAACGCGGCGGCGCTCGAGGCCGAGCACGCCGACGAGCTCCTTGCCCTGCTCACCTCGGCCAGGGCGGTGGCGGAGTCCGAGGGCGTCGCGGCCCCGGACCGGGGCTACCGCCTGGTGTTCAACGTCGGGCCCGACGCCCTCAACTCGGTGCCCCACTTGCACCTCCACGTCATCGGCGGCCGTCCCCTCACGTGGCCCCCCGGGTGAGCGCCGTCGAGCCCGGGCCCGGGGTGCCGACCCGCCTTTCCGACGGCGCACAGCGCGCCGAGACCTTGGTCCCCCACAACCACCTCATGGTCGGCCTCCTCGGCCAGCGCGACGAGCTCCTGCGCCTCGTCGAGCAGTCCTTCCCCGACACGACCATCTGGGTCCAGGGCAACCTGATCACCGTGGAGGGGCCCGAAGCGGCCCGTGTCGCCCGGTTGTTCGACGAGCTGGTGCTCGTGCTCGAGACCGGTCAGAGCCTCGATGCCGCCAAGGTGGCGCGCACCGTCGACATGGTCCGCGAGGACCTGCGCCCGTCCGAGGTGCTGACTGCCGAAGTGGTGCGGGGCCCCCGGGGCCGGACCGTGCGGCCCCACAGCGCGGGCCAGAAGAGCTACGTGGACGCCATCGCGTCGAGCACGATCACCTTCGGCATCGGTCCGGCGGGTACGGGCAAGTCCTACCTGGCGGTGGCCCTGGCCGTGCAGGCCCTGCAGTCCCACCAGGTCAACCGGATCATCCTCACCCGGCCTGCGGTCGAGGCCGGTGAGCGCCTGGGCTTCCTGCCGGGCGACCTCATGGCCAAGGTCGACCCCTACCTCCGCCCGCTCTACGACGCCCTCTACGACCTGCTCGAGCCCGAGGGCGCCCAGCGGCTGCTCGACCGCGGCACGATCGAGGTGGCCCCCCTGGCCTTCATGCGGGGCCGGACCCTCAACTCGTCGTTCATCATCCTCGACGAGGCCCAGAACACCACGCCCGAGCAGATGAAGATGTTCCTCACCCGTATCGGCTTCGGCTCCAAGTGCGTGGTCACGGGCGACGTCACCCAGATCGACGTGGCCGGCGGCCGCAGCGGTCTGGTGGGGCTCGAGCGCGTCCTCGGCGGGGTGGAGGGCATCGCCTTCGTGCACCTGACCCGGCGCGACGTCGTCCGCCACCGCATCGTGGCCGACATCATCCACGCCTACGAGCGTGCCGAAGCGGCGCCCGCCGGGGGATCGGCGCCAGCCGAAGGATCGGCGCTAGCCGAAGGAGCGCCAGCCGGGCGATCGGCGCCGGCCGGAGGTGCGGGGCCCGTTGCCGGAGCGACGCCCGCCGGGGGATTGGCGCCAGCCGAAGCGGCGCCAGCCGAAGGATCGGCGCTAGCCGAAGCGGCGCCAGCCGGGGGAGCGGCGCCGGCCGGGGCGGGGGTGCCGCTGCCGGAGGCCGACAGGGCCGGAGATCGTGACGCTTGACATCTACGCTGCCGACGAGCAGGCGGACTGCTGGGTCGACCTGGATCGGTGGAGCTCCCTCGCCCGCTCGGTCCTGGACGATCGGGGCGTGCGCGGCGACGTCGAGGTGTCCCTCCTGTTCGTCGACGAGCCCTCCATCGCCGCCCTCAACGAGCAGTTCCTCGGCCGCACCGGGTCGACCGACGTGCTCGCCTTCCCGATCGAGGACGAGCCGCTGGCGGGTGGGCGCTCGCCAGACCTCGGAGGCACCGGGCCCGGACCTGAGCCCGAGGAGGTGCCGCTGACCCTGCTCGGCGACGTGGTCATCTGCCCGGCGGTGGCCCTCCGCAACGCCCGCGAGCACGGCGTCGACGCCGACGACGAGCTGGCATTGCTCGTGGTGCACGGGCTGCTCCACCTGCTCGGCATGGACCACGAGGAAGAGGGCGAGGCGGCGCGCATGGAGGAGGCCGAGCGGTCGCTCCTGGCGCGCTTCCACGACGGTCGGCCCGGGGGCGCGTCGGAAGGCTCACCCTCGTGACCGCCGCCACCGGGTTCCGCTCGACGGACGCCGTGCTCCTCGGCGTGGTGGTGGTGCTGCTCCTCGTGTCGGGCCTGCTAGCCCTGGCCGAGACGAGCCTCGTGCGCACGAGCCGGGTGAAGGCCAAGGCCCTGCGCGACAGCGGCCGACGGGGCGCCCGCACGCTCGAGCGGCTGGTCCGCCAACCCGAGCGCTTCTTGAACCCCGTACTCCTGCTCGTGCTCGTGTGCCAGCTGATCTCTGCGACCCTCATCGGCACCTTGGCCGACCGGTGGTTCGGCTCCTTGGGCGTGGTGGTGGCCGCCGTCTTCGAGGTGGTGGTCATCTTCGTCTTCTTCGAAGCCGTTCCCAAGAACTGGGCCGTCCTCCACCCCGAGCGCGCGGCGCTCTTCAGCGCTCCCTTCGTCGACGCCGTGCTGCGGTTCCCGCCCGTGCGGGCGCTGTCGTCGGTGCTGATCGGTCTCGCCAACCTCGTCATCGGCCGCGGTCGAGCAGCTTCAGCCGAGGAGGGGGTCGTGACCGAGTCCGAGCTTCTGGCCATGGCCGACGTGGCTCACGCCGACGAGGTCATCGAGCAAGACGAGCGCGCCTTCATCCACTCGATCATCGACTTCGGCGACGCGGTCGTGCGCGAGGTCATGGTGCCCCGGCCCGACATGGTGACCCTGACCGCGTCGTGGTCAGTGACGGCCGCCCTGGAGGCGGCATTGCGCGCCGGGTACAGCCGCCTACCGGTCCACGAGGAGAACGTCGACGACGTGGTCGGCGTCGCCTACACGCGGGACCTCGTGCAGGCCGAGCGCGACGGCCACGGGGACGAGCCTGTCCGTGGCTTCGTGCGTCCCGCCGTCTTCATCCCCGAGACCAAGCACCTGTCGAGCCTGCTGCACGACATGCAGGCCGAGAAGTACCACCTCGCCGTGGTGGTCGACGAGTACGGCGGGGTCGTCGGCCTCGTGACCCTGGAGGACCTCATCGAGGAGCTCGTGGGCGAGATCGTCGACGAGTACGACGTCGAGGCGCCGCTCGTGGAGCGCCAGCCCGACGGCAGCGTGGTGGTCGACGGCCGCATGGCGGTCGACGACGCCGAGGAGCTGCTCGGCGTGCCGTTGCCCAAGGGCCCGTGGGACACGGTGGGCGGCCTGGTCCTCGACGTCGCCGGACACGTGCCAGCCCAGGGAGAGGTGGTCGACGTGGAGGGCGCGCGCGTCGTGGTGCAACGGGTGCAGGGCCGCAGGATCCGCCGGGTCCAGATCGTGCCGGTGGCGCACGCCACGCCGGCCGCCGAGCCCGGCGAGTGAGGCTGCGTGCGCACCGGTTTCGTGACCGTCGCCGGGCGGCCCAACGTCGGCAAGTCGTCGCTCGTCAACCGCATGGTGGGGACGAAGGTGACCATCACCTCGCCGCGCCCGAACACCACCCGGCACCGCATCCGCGGGGTGCTGCACCGGC
The DNA here is from genome assembly GCA_035293965.1 of Acidimicrobiales bacterium. Taxonomy (GTDB): domain Bacteria; phylum Actinomycetota; class Acidimicrobiia; order Acidimicrobiales; family RAAP-2; genus DATGLW01. The sequence continues at coordinate 20,244 of DATGLW010000074.1, read as the reverse complement.
CGGATGCCCAGGTGGTGTTCGTCGACACGCCCGGTCTGCACCGGCCGCGCACGGCCCTCGGCCGGCGGCTCAACGACGCGGCGGCTGCCTCTCTCGACGACGTCGAGCTCGTGGTCGCCCTGGTGGACGCCACCGCCGCCATCGGCCCCGGCGACCGGCTCGTGCTCCAGCGTGCACTCGGGGCTGCACCGGGCCCGGGCGAGCCACCGGGCGTGCTCGTGGCCGTCAACAAGATCGATCGGGCAGGCCGGGGCCAGGTGCTCGAGCGGCTCGCGAGCGCGGCGGCCACGGTCGAGGAGCTGGCCGGCGAGGCCGGCGAGACCTGGCGGCAGGAGGGTGTCGAGTACTTCCCGGTTTCCGCGCTGACCGGCACGGGCGTCGACGAGCTCGTCCGGGCCGTGGTCGCCCGGCTTCCCGACGGGCCCCCGTACTACCCCGAGGGCGTGGTGTCGGACACCCCCGAGGCGTTGCAGGTGGCCGAGCTGGTGCGCGAGCAGCTCCTCCGGCGCGTGCGCGAGGAGCTCCCCCACTCGATCGCGTGCCGGGTCACCGAGTGGGAGTGGCCCCTTGTCCGCTGCGAGATCCTCGTCGAGCGTGCATCGCAGAAGGCGATCGTGATCGGCGCGGGCGGTGAGGTCCTCAAGGCGGTGGGTGCAGCGGTCCGGGCCCAGCTCGATCCCGGCGTGTACCTCGACCTCGTGGTCCGGGTGGAGAAGCACTGGCAGCAGCGCCACGATGTCCTCGACCGCCTCGGCTACTGATGTGCTCGGAGAGCCGCTCGGGCAGATGCTCGGAGAGGAGTCGGTGAGCCGACGGCCTCGGGCAGCTCGAAGAGTCTCTCGGGGACCTGACCGCTTCGGGCACTGACGGCCCCGGGGGCGGACCGACGCCCTGGGCGCGCATCGTGCACGGTGGCGGTCAGCGGCCCTCGGCCGACAGCGCCCGTCGGAGGAAGTCCTCGACCTGGCGGCGGTCGGTCGTGCGGCGCATGGGCGGCAAGGCTGCGAGCAGGACGCCCCGGTAGCCGGCCACGGCCAACCGGGGGTCGAGCACTGCCACGACCCCGCGGTCGGACGTCGAGCGGATCAGGCGGCCGGCGCCCTGCGCCAAGAGCGCGGCAGCTCGCGGCAGGTCGACGAGGGCGAAGGCGGCGTCGCCCGCCCGTTCGCGGCGAGCCTCGAGGAGCGGGTCGTCGGGCCGGCCGAAGGGCAGGCGGTCCAGGGTGACGAGCGACAGCGCCCGGCCGGGCACGTCGACGCCCTGCCAGAAGCCGAGCGTGGCGAACAGGCAGCTCGACTCCTCGGCGGCAAAGACCTCGAGGAGGCGGGCCTTCGGCAGGTCGCCCTGGACGAGGAGCCGGAAGGGCAGGCGATCGGCAAGGGCCTCGGCAGCAGCGGCCGTGGCCCGATGGCTGGTGAACAGGGCCAGGGTCCGCCCGCCTGCCGCGCGCACGAGATGCTCGAGCTCGGCGTGCAGAGCCGCGTCCGCCCGGGGGCTGCGCCGGTCCGGCAGGTGGCGGGCCACGTAGAGCAGCGCGTGGGAGCGGAAGTCGAACGGGCTCCCGACGTCGAGCCGGTCGACCGAGCCCGCGGGGATGCCGAGCCGCTCCACCAGGCGCAGCGGGATGGTGGCGCTGGTGAGGACGGCGGTGACCTCGCCCCACAGCGAGCGAGACAGGGCAGGTGCCACGTCGACGGGTGACAGGCGCAGCACGGGTGACCGCCGGGCGCCGTCGACCCAGGCCACCTCGCCGTCGGCCGGGCCGGTCAGCCGGGTGAGGTCGTCGACCAGGTGGCTGGCGGCGCTGAGGGCCCGCCCGCGCCGGCCTGTGACGGCCTCGTCGGGGAACAGGGAGGACTCCTGCTCGGAGTGCCGGAGGCGGTCGAGGACGTCGCGCACCCGCGTCGATCCGAGCTCGAGGAGCGGCGCCAGCTGGCCGTCGAGCCCCGCGCCTCGGTCGGGGGCGGGGCGCCCGGGCTCCTCGTCCGCCGCCTGCAGCACGCGGGTCCCCACCCGCTCGGCGAGCACCTGTTGCAGGCGGTCGGCCACCTCGGTCAGCCGGTCGAGGGCCGGCGCGTCCTCGTTGCCGGGGGCGGCACTCAGGACCGGCCGGGCCAGGGCGGCCAGCGAGCGGAGCCGGCCGGGCGTGAGCTCGACGCCGAGGCTCGCGGTCATGATCTCCTCGACCTCGTGGGCCTCGTCGAAGACGACCACCTCGTGGGGGGGTAGGACGGCACCCCCGCTCGCCAGGTGAGCGCCGTAGAGGTGCGTGTTGACCACCACGACGTCGGCGTCGGCGGCCAGGGCCCGGGCGCGCTCGGCGAAGCAGCGCCCTCCCGAAGGGCACCGGAAGGCGCCCGGACACTCCCGGGGCCCCACGCTGAGCAGGGACCAGGCCCGCTCCGAGGGCTCGAAGGGAAGGTCGGCGCGGTCGCCGGTCTCCGTCTCCTCCGCCCAGGCGAGGACCCGGTGCAGCTCGGCGGCGAGCCCGCTGGGGACCGGCCCCGCGGCGTCGGGCGGGCCCGGCGTCGCGACGGGTGTGCCGAGCTCCTCCAAGCGCTGGCGGCAGAGGTAGTTGGCGCGTCCTTTCAAGACGGCGTGGGTGAAGGGGACGGCGGCATGGGCGGCGGGGAGGTCCTTGCCCGCCAGCTGGTCCTGGAGCGCCTTGGTGGCCGTGGCGACGACCACCCGGCGCCCCGAGGTGACGGCTGCGAGGAGGTAGGCGAGCGACTTGCCGGTACCCGTGCCGGCCTGCACGACGAGGTGCCGCCCGGTCTCGATGGCGTGAGCGACAGCCCGGCACATCTCGAGCTGTTGGGGCCTGGCCTCCCCGGCGACCATGGCGCCGACGACGGCGCCCAGCGCCGCCTCGGCGCGCGCCGTGGCCCTGGTGGCCGATGCGGTGCCCGCCGCGCGGGGCGTGCCGGCCTGGGCGAGCGCGCGGGGGCTCGGTCCAGGGTGCACCCGTCGATCATGCACCGTCCCACCCTCATCGCCGCGCCACGCAGGCGCCACGCACGCGCCCCAGCCCGTGCCACAACGAGGGCACGCGGTCGCCTGTGGCGATCCGTGGCCACGACGCGCGGCGGGTAGTTTCGCCCCGTGCCCCGGACCGGTCAGCGTCAGTACCGATCGCGCCGGGGCGCCCGCCAGCAGGGCGCGGGCCCCATGGCCCACTCGGTCGTCGAGCCAGGCCGGGGACCGAGCACCGGGCTGGCTGAGCCGGCCGCCGAGGCGCGCGGGGTGCCGGCCGACCTCGACTTGAGCCGCGTGCCGGCCCACGTCGCGTGCGTCATGGACGGCAACGGTCGGTGGGCGAGCCAGCGCGGCCTTCCTCGCACCGAGGGCCACGCGGCTGGGGAGGTCGCCTTGTTCGACGTGGTCGAGGGTGCCCTCGAGATCGGCGTCAAGTGGCTCACGATGTACGCGTTCTCGACGGAGAACTGGCGGCGGCCTCCCGACGAGGTCCGCTACCTCATGAACTTCAACGAGTCGCTCCTCCTCCGCCGCCGCGATGAGCTGCACGCCATGGGGGTGCGTGTCCGCTTCGCCGGACGCCGCGACTGGCGCATCCCCCGGCGGGTGCTGCGGCGGATGGACGAGACGGTAGCCATGACCTGCGACAACGACCGGATGACCCTCACCCTGGCCTTCAATTACGGTGGCCGGGCCGAGATCGTCGACGCCGTGCGGCAGCTGGTGGCCGAGGGCGTGGCGCCAGAGCGGGTGGACGAGCGGGCGATCCGGCGCCACCTGTACTTCCCCGACATGCCGGACCCGGACCTCGTGGTGCGGACGTCGGGCGAGTTCCGGATCTCCAACTTCTTGCTGTGGGAGATCGCCTACAGTGAGCTGGTCTTCGCCAATGACCTGTGGCCCGACGTGCGCCGCCAGCACCTCTTCGAAGCGGTGCTCGAGTACCAGCACCGCCACCGGCGCTACGGCGGCATCGACCAGTGACCGCCCGGCGCCTTGCCGTTGGCGGTGGCGTCGTGGTGGTCGGCCTGCTCTGCTGGCTGGCCGCGATCGGGTCGACGGCGGTGGCGGGCATCCTGGTGACCGCGGTCGTGCTCGTCGTCCTCATCGGCGCAGGCAACCTGCTCAGCCCGCACCCGCCCCACCGCCGGGCGCCGATTGCCTCCGGCATCGGGGGGGAAGGCGGCGAGCAAGACGAGCACGAGCGCCGGCCATGAGCCTCTACCGCGACCGCGGCGTGGTGCTGCGGACCTACCGCCTCGGCGAGGCCGACCGGATCGTCGTGCTGCTCACCGAGCACCACGGCAAAGTGCGGGCGGTGGCCAAGGGAGTCCGCCGGACCGCAAGCAAGTTCGGCGCCCGCCTCGAGCCCCTGAGCCATGTGGCGCTGCTGCTGTGGCAGGGCCGGGGCGAGCTGGACGTGGTGAGCCAGGCCGAGGCGGTCGACGGCTTCCGCCGCGTGCGCGAGGACCTCGACCGGGTGACGAAGGGTCTGTGCCTGCTGGAGGTGGCCGACCAGCTGGCCCAGGAGCGCCACGCCGACCCGGGGCTGTACGCGATGCTCGTGGGCGCGCTCGGGGTTCTCGCCGACCTCAGGCGCGACCCCTTCCTCGTGGCGCCTGCGTTCTACCTGAAGGCGCTGGTCCTCGACGGGGCGGGGCCCGTGCTCGACTCGTGCGCCTCCTGCGGGGGCGCCGACGCCGACGTCGAGCTGGTGGCGTTCGACCTCCTCCAGGGCGGCGCGCTCTGCCGCGAGTGCCGGCGCGGCAGGCCGATGAGCCCCGAGGCCCTGGTGCTCCTGCGGCGCATCCTCGGCGGCGGGCTCGCCTCGCTCCTCGAGGCCCCGCCGCCGCCTGCGGCCCAGGAGGTCGCCGTGCTGGCCACCGAGGCCATGGAGGCCCACCTCGACCGTCGGCTCCGCACCGTGCGGTCGGTCGCCGGGCTGTGAGGGGCGGCGGGGGGCCGGTCCCGGTCTCCGTCAGCCACACGCCCCCCGAGGTCTCCCCGCCGTTCGGGGTGTACGTCCACGTCCCCTTCTGCCGCTCGCGCTGTGACTACTGCGCCTTTGCCACCTTCACCGACCGCGACCACCTGATGGGGCGCTACGTCGACGGGTGCGTGGCCGAGCTGGGCCGCGCCGTCTGCAGCGGCGCGCTCGGGCAGGCCACCAGCGTGTTCTTCGGCGGGGGCACGCCCTCTCGCCTGGCGCCGGCCGATGTCGGCCGGCTGCTCGGCGCGCTGCCGCGGGTGCCGGGGGCCGAGGTGACCCTCGAGTGCAATCCGGAGGACGCCGAGCCGGCCCGGTTGGCTGCCTACCGCGAGGTGGGCGTCACCCGGCTGTCCGTGGGCGTCCAGTCGACCTCACCCCACGTGCTCGCCTCGCTCGGGCGCCACCACACCCCCGGTGCGCTGGCGCGCGTGGCGGCCGGGGCACGCGCCGCCGGCTTCGACACGTGGAACGTGGACCTCATCTTCGGTGCCGCCGGCGAGTCGGATGCCGACTGGGAGCGGACGGTGCACGACGTGCTGTCCCTCGACTACCCGCCGCCGCACGTCAGCGCCTACGCGCTGACCGTCGAGCCCGGCACCCCCCTCGCCGCCGACCGGTCGCGCCACCCCGACGACGACGTGCAGGCGGCCCGGTACGAGCGTGTCGACTCCCTGCTCACCGGCGCCGGGTACCGCTGGGAGGAGGTGTCGAACTGGGCGCGGCCCGGGCACGGTTGCCGGCACAACCGCCTCTACTGGCAGCAGGGTGACTACCTCGGGATCGGGGCGGCCGCCCATTCCCACCGCCAGGGGCACCGGTGGTGGAACGTCCGGACCCCGGAGCGCTACCTGGCAGCGGTGGAGGCCGGCGCCTCGCCGGTCGCCGGCGAGGAGCGCCTGACCCCGGCACAGCGCAGCTTCGAGGCCCTCGCTCTCGCCCTGCGGACGCCCGCCGGCGTTCCCGAGGAGGCGTTGCCGGACGCACCCGAGCTCGCCGGGTTGGTCGTGCGCAGCGGGGGCCGGGCCGTCTTGACCGTCCGGGGCCGTCTGCTCGCCAATGCCCTCACCGCCTCGCTCGTCGTGCCGGCGCCCTTGCCCGCGCCGGCGGCAGGTGCCGGCGCCGCCGGTATCCTGCGCCAATGACCGAGGCGCCCCCCACCATGTCCGAGGCCGGCCGCGGCGACGCCGACCTGATGGACAAGATCGTCGGCCTGTGCAAGCGCCGGGGCTTCATCTTCCAGTCGGCCGAGATCTACGGCGGGTTCCGCTCGACCTACGACTACGGGCCCCTGGGCGTCAACGTGCTCCGCAACGTCAAGAACGCGTGGTGGCGCTCCATGGTGCAGTTGCGCGACGACGTCGTCGGCATCGACGCCGCCATCCTGTCGCCGCCCGCCGTGTGGGAGGCCTCCGGCCACCTCGAGAGCTTCACCGATCCGTTGGTGGACTGCCGGAGCTGCCAGAGCCGCTGGCGCGCGGACAAGATCGACGGGGTGTGCCCGAACTGCGGCGGCACCGACTTCACCGAGGCCCGGCCCTTCAACCTGCTCTTCAAGACCCACGCGGGCCCGATCGAGGACGAGGGGGCGGTCGCCTACCTCAGGCCCGAAACGGCCCAGGGCATGTTCGTCAACTTCCTCAACGTGCTCCAGACGACCCGCAAACGGCCCCCGTTCGGCATCGCCCAGGTCGGCAAGTCGTTCCGCAACGAGATCACGCCCCAGAACTTCGTCTTTCGCACCCGCGAGTTCGAGCAGATGGAGCTCGAGTACTTCGTGCCGCCGGCGGAGGCCGGCACGTGGTTCGAGTACTGGCTGGATGCCCGCTATCGCTGGTACGTGGAGCTCGGCATCCCCGAGCGCCTGCTGCGGGTCCGCCACCACACCCCTGACGAGCTGTCCCACTACTCGGCGGGCACGGCCGACATCGAGTTCCTGTTCCCCTGGGGGTGGGACGAGCTCGAGGGGGTGGCCAACCGGACCGACTACGACCTCAAGGCGCATGCGGCCCGCTCGGGCGAGCAGCTCGACTTCTTCGACCCGGCGACCAACCAGCGCTACGTCCCCTACGTGATCGAGCCCGCCGCCGGGGCAACCCGGGCGATGATGGCCTTCCTCCTCGCTGCCTACGACGAGGACGTCGTGGCGGGCGAGGCGCGCACCGTCCTGCGGCTGGACCACCGCCTGGCCCCGTACCAGGTAGCCGTCCTGCCCCTGTCGCGCAAGGAGGTGCTGGAGACGATGGCACGGGAGGTGCTGGCCCGCCTGCAGCCTCACTTCATGTGCGACTACGACGTGACCCAGAGCATCGGCCGCCGGTACCGACGCCAGGACGAGGTCGGCACTCCCTGGTGCGTGACGGTCGACTTCGACTCGCTCGACGACCAGGCCGTGACCGTGCGCGATCGCGACACCACGGCCCAGGTTCGAGTGCCCGTCGAGAGCCTCCTCGAGGAGCTCAGGGTGCGGGCCGGCTGCTAGCGGCGGGCGGGGAGCCCGCCCGGCGCGACCGGGATGCCCTCGGCCTTCGGCGAGGCGCCCGTTGCAAGGAGGCCTGCTCGGCCCGGAGGCGGCAGGCGAGCTCGAAGGCAGGCAGCGCCAGCACGTCTGGCGAGGAGATCCGGCTCGAGAGCCCGAGCGCCTTCTGCAGCTGCTCGGCCCCGGCGGCGTGCTCCTCGCCCACCAGGGTCACGACGATCCCGTTCGCGCCGGCCCGTCCCGTCCGGCCGGCACGGTGCACGTAGTCGGTGGCGTCGGCCGGCGGGTCGAAGTGGACGACGAGGGGAACCCCGGCGACGTGAATGCCTCGAGCCGCGACGTCGGTCGCGACGAGCGCGTCGAGCCGGCCGGATCGGAAGGAGGCGAGCGCCCGTTCACGCTGGCCCTGGCTGCGGTCGCCGTGGATGGCTGCGGCCTGGAGGCCGGCTCGGCTGAGGCGCTGCGAGAGCCGGTCCGCGCCTCGCTTGGTCCGGCAGAACACCAGGGCGGGCCCACGCGCGGCGATCGTCTGTGCAGTGACGGCCACCCGGTGCTCGCGCTCGACACGCCAGAAGTGGTGGTGCACGGCTCCCCGATCGACCGGGGTCGGCCGCACCTCGTGGCGCACCGGGTCGTGCTGGTAGTCGCGGATCAGCCTGTCGACGGGCCCGTCGAGGGTCGCCGAGAAGAGCAGCACCTGGCGCCGGCTGCGCGTCCGGTCGATCAGGCGGCGGACGGCCGGCAGGAACCCCATGTCGGCCATGCGATCGGCCTCGTCGACCACCACGATCGCGACCGACGAGAGGTCGACGGACGCGCGCTCGACCAGATCGGTGAGCCTGCCCGGACAGGCGATCAGGACGTCGACGCCACGCCGCAATGCGGCCAGCTGCATGCCGTACCCGACGCCGCCGTAGAACGACGCCGCGCGTGCACCGAGCGACGCGGCGAGGGGGGCGAGGTCCGCCTCGATCTGGGCAGCGAGCTCCCGGGTGGGGACCAGCACCAGGGCCGAGGGAAGGCGCCGAGCGCGCCGTGGCGCGTGCGGCTCGGCTCCGAGGCGAGACAGGACCGCCAACCCGAATGCCAGCGTCTTGCCCGCCCCGGTCGGCGCCCTGCCGCAGACGTCGCGCCCAGCCAGGGCATCGGGGAGGGTGGCGGACTGGATGGGGAAGGGTGCCGTGATGCCCCGCTGGACCAGGGCCGAGACGAGCGCCGGGGGCACGCCCAGGCCGCGGAACGACCCAGGGTCGCGGGACGACCCGGGGTCGCGGGACGGCGCAGGTACGTCAGAGGCAGGGGGCACGGTCACGAGGCTCCAGTCGGTCCAAAGGGGGGTGGCCGACTCGATGGTGTCTCGTGGGCCGGATCGGCGGCGGTGCGCCACGTGCCGACGGAGCGCAGCCGGCGGCAGCCCCGAGTGTAGCCCAGCCGGTCGCTCAGGCGGTCCGCCCAGCCGGTCCGCTCAGGCGGTCCGCTCAGGCGGTCCGGCGGTACCGCCACACGGCAAGGGGTGACAGGACCGCGAAGATCCCCACACTCCACGCCACCGATTGCCACACCGAGCCCGGGTTGTGGTAGGGGCCGCCGACCATGAGGGAGCGGGCGGCATTGACCGCGAGGCTGAGGGGCTGGTGGAGCGCGAACGCCTGCAGCCAGCCCGGCATCGAGGCGACCGGCACGAATGCCGACGAGGCGAAGGTGAGGGGGAAGAGCAGCGGGAAGCTCATGAGCTGGGCCGTCTCGCTTGTGGGTGCCGAGAGCCCGATGGTGGCGAACCCCCAGCTGAGCGCGTAGCCGAAGAGCAGCAGGACCAGGGCCCCGGCGAGGAACGAGAAGACGTCAGTGGTCACGCGGAACCCCACGAGGTACCCGACGCCGGTCATGAGGCAGACGACGAGCACGTTGCGCACCAAGTCGGCAGTCGTGCGGCCGGCCAGGACCGCCGACCGGGCCATCGGCAGGGCACGGAAGCGCTCGATGAGCCCCTTCTGGAGGTCCTCGGAGAGCCCGATGGCGGTGGCCACCGAGCCGAAGGCCACCGTCTGGACGAAGATGCCCGGCATCATGTAGTCCACGTAGCCGCCGGGCCCGGGGACCTGGATCGCGCCGGCGAAGACGTAGCGGAACAGCAGCACGAACATGATCGGCTGGACGCTCGAGAAGAAGATGGCCTCGGGCACGCGCGTGTAGCCGACGAGGTTTCGCCAGGTCATCGTGAGGGCGTCGGTGAACGTCCATCGCACACGCGACCCCCTCGGGCGTAGCGCACCGCCGCGATCGGGGGCCAGCACCGACGCGGTTGCCGTCATGGAGCGGGCTCCGCCTCGTCGGCACCGGTGCGATGGCCGGTCAGGCTGAGGAAGACGTCGTCGAGGCTGGGCTCGCGCAGGGCCATGCCGGCCACCGTGATCTGGTGGTGGTCGAGCGCGCGCAGGACCTCGGCCCCCAGGCGGGGGCCGTCCTCGGTCGTGAGCTCGACCACGGCCCCGTCGGTGACCGGGGTGCGGCCCACGGCCTCGCCGAGCACGCCGGCGGCACGGCGGGCGGCCTCGGCGTCGGGCAGGGTCACCTCGACCACGGTCCGGCCGAGCCCAGCCTTCAGCTCGGCGGGCGTTCCCTCCGCGATGACGTGCCCCTGGTCGACCACCGCCACCCGGTCGGCCAGTCGGTCGGCCTCCTCGAGGTACTGGGTCGTGAGCAGCACCGTCGACCCGGTGGCCACCAGCGTTTCGATCACCTGCCACAGGTCCTGGCGGCTCTGGGGGTCGAGGCCGGTCGTCGGCTCGTCGAGGAACAGCACCGGCGGCCGGCCGACCAGGGCGGCGGCCACGTCGAGGCGACGGCGCATCCCGCCCGAGTACGTCTTGAGGGGCCGCGCGGCGGCGTCGGCGAGGCCGAACTGGCCGAGCAGCTCGTCCGCGCGGGCCCTGGCCACCGAGGCAGGCAGGTGGCTGAGCCGGCCCACCATCCGGAGGTTCTCGTGGCCGGTCAGGTTCTCGTCGACGGTGGCGAACTGGCCGGCGAGCCCGATGAGCTGCCGGACCACGTCGGCCTCGGCCACCACGTCGTGGCCGAGGATGGAGGCGTGCCCGCCGTCCGGTGCCAGGATGGTCGACAGGATCCTGACGGCGGTCGTCTTGCCGGCCCCGTTGGGCCCGAGGAGCCCCAGGATGGTGCCCTCGGCCACGCGAAGCGACACCCCGTCGAGCGCGCGCACCGCTCCCTTGGATCGTCGGCCGAACTGCTTGACGAGCCCTTCGGCGAGGATCGCCGTGCCGTCCGCCATCCGACCCAACCTAGTCAGGGCCGGAGCGGTCGCGCCGCCGAGTGCAGCCGGCGCCCCGGGCTGCTCCGGCACGCCCGGTAGTGTGGGATCGCCCCCGAACCCTCCGGCAGGAGGCCTGATGCCCTACGTCTTCGACTTCGACCACCCGCACCCCAAGCCCCCCATGGAGATGAAAGACCTCCTCGGTGGCAAGGGCGCCAACCTCGCCGAGATGACGTCGGTGCTCGAGCTGCCGGTGCCCCCGGGCTTCACCATCTCGACGGAGGCCTGTCGGGCCTACATGGAAGGCGGCTGGCCGGACGGCCTGAGCGACGAGGTGGGCGCAGCGCGGTCCCGGCTGGAGGCTGCCATGGGCAAGTCGATCGGCGACCCCTCCGACCCGCTGCTCGTGTCCGTCCGCTCCGGAGCCAAGTTCTCCATGCCCGGCATGATGGACACCGTCTTGAACCTGGGCCTGAACGACCGCTCGGTCGAGGGCCTGGCAGCCCAGACCGGCGACGAGCGCTTCGCGTTCGACTCCTACCGGCGGTTCGTGTCGATGTACGGGCGCATCGTCCTCGACATCCCCGCCGAAGCCTTCGACACCCTCTTCGAGGCCGCCAAGGAGCTGGCGGGCACCACCTCGGACGCCCGGGTGCCCGTCGAGCTGCTCCGCTACCTCGTCGGGTCCTACAAGCAGCTGGTGGAGCGCCACACGGGGCGCCCCTTCCCCCAGGAGCCTGACGAGCAGCTGCGCGGCGCCATCGAGGCGGTGTTCCGCAGCTGGAACGGCCCGCGGGCGGTCGCCTACCGCGAGCGAGAGCGCATCCCCCACACGCTCGGCACGGCCGTCAACGTGCAGGCGATGGTGTTCGGCAACCGCGACGACAAGTCCGGTACGGGCGTGGGCTTCACCCGCGACCCGGCAACCGGGGCACCGGGCGCCTATGGCGACTTCCTCGTGAACGCCCAGGGCGAGGACGTCGTGGCGGGCATCCGCAACACGGAGCCGATCTCGGCCCTCGCGGACACGTTCCCCGAGGTCTACGACCAGCTGCTCGACATCTTCGGGCGCCTCGAGCGCCACTACCGCGACATGTGCGACACGGAGTTCACCATCGAGCAGGGGCGGCTGTGGATGCTCCAGACCCGCGTCGGCAAGCGGACAGGGCGGGCGGCGTTGCGGATGGCAGTCGACATGACCGCCGACGAGGCCATCCGCCTGACCAAGGCCGAGGCGGTGCAGCGGATCACCGAAGAGCACCTCGACGCAGTGCTGCACCCGCAGTTCGCCTCCGGCGACCATCCGGTGTTCGCCAAGGGCCTGGGCGCCTCGCCGGGCGCGGCGGTGGGGCGGGCCTACTTCACGGCCGACGACGCAGCGGCAGCCGCAGCCCGCGGGGAGCACGTCATCCTCGTGCGCAGCGAGACCTCCCCCGAGGACGTGCACGGCATGCTGGCGGCCGACGGCATCCTCACGGCGAGGGGTGGGCTGGTGAGCCACGCAGCAGTCGTCGCGCGCGGCTGGGGCAAGCCGGCGGTCGTGGGCGCGGAGTCGCTGCGGATCGGCGAGCACAACGTCACGGTGGGCGACGTCACGGTGGCCGAGGGCGAGTGGCTCTCCGTCGACGGCACGACCGGCACCGTGGTGGCGGGCCAGGTGCCCCTGACGGCTGCCGAGCCGCCGCCGGAGTTCGGGATCATCCTCGAATGGGCCGACGACATCCGCGCCGGCCACCTCGAGGTCCGCGCGAACGCCGACACCGGCGAGGACGCCGCCAATGCCCGCCGCCTCGGGGCGGAAGGGATCGGCCTGTGCCGGACCGAGCACATGTTCCTCGGCGAGGACCGCCTGCCGGTCGTCCGCCGGATGATCCTCGCCGACACGCCCGAGGAGGAGGCGAAGGCCCTCGACGCGCTGCTGGAGGTCCAGCGCGAGGACTTCGCCTCGATCCTCGCGGCCATGGACGGGCTGCCCGTGACCGTCCGGCTCCTCGACCCCCCGCTGCACGAGTTCCTGCCCTCGACCCACGAGCTCGCCGTGAAGGAGGCGACGGTCGGCCTCAGCGCCGAGGAGCGGCGCCTGTACGACGCGGCGCGGGCCTGGCAGGAGGCGAACCCGATGCTCGGCACGCGCGGTGTCCGGCTGGGGGTGTTGAAGCCGGGCCTGTACGCCATGCAGGTCCGCGCTCTCATGGAGGCGGCGCGCCGGCGGGTCGCCGAGGGCGGCCACCCGGTCATCGAGATCATGATCCCCCTCACCGTCAGCCGCGAGGAGCTGGCCCTGGCTCGCCGATGGGTGGTCGAGGCCGTCGAGGCGGCCGGGGCGCTGCCCGGAGGGAGGAGACGAGCCGGAGCCAGGAGCAAGGAGGCCCTCGAGGTCAGCATCGGCACCATGATCGAGACGCCTCGGGCGGCCCTGAGGGCCGGCGAGATCGCCGAGGTGGCCGAGTTCTTCTCGTTCGGCACCAACGACCTCACCCAGATGACCTTCGGCTTCAGTCGCGACGACGTCGAGGGCCGGATGATGTCCACCTACCTCGAGCTCGGTCTCTTGCCGAACAACCCGTTCGAGGTGGTCGACGCGGAGGGGGTGGGGGAGCTGGTGCGCCTGGCGGTGGCCCGCGGGCGCGCCACCCGCCCGGACCTCAAGGTGGGCGTGTGCGGCGAGCACGGTGGCGACCCGGCGTCCATCGCCACCTTCTACCAGGCCGGGCTCGACTACGTGAGCTGCTCCCCGTTCCGGGTTCCCGTCGCCCGGCTGGCCGCCGCCCAGGCGGTCCTCGGATCGGGGACCGGCGGGGGCCCGGCCGCCGCCGACGACGAGACCGGGGCCGCCGCGGACGGCGACGGTCGGGGTGCCGGGGCCCCGGGCACCCGCGCCGGGCAGGCCGCGGCAGCGGGCTGAGCGCCGAGGCGGTCGCCGGCACCCGTCCCCGCTACCGTCACCACGTGGCTGTCGCCGACGACGACGTTGCCCGGGTGCGGGCGGCGACCGATCTCGTGGCGCTCGTGGGCGAGCACGCCGCGCTCCGCCAGCAGGGGCGGCGCTGGGTGGGGCTGTGCCCCTTCCATCCCGAGAAGACCCCGTCGTTCAGTGTCAACCCCGAGGCAGGTCTCTACTACTGCTTCGGCTGCCAGGCTTCGGGTGACGCGATCACCTTCGTGCGGGCGGTCGAGCACCTCGACTTCGTCGACGCCGTCCGACTGCTGGCCGACCGGGCGGGCATCGCCATCCACGAGGACCCCGAGTCGGGGCGCGATCGGCGCCGCAGGGCAGCCCTCTTCGACGCCCTCGAACGCGCCGTGACCTGGTACCACGAGCGCCTGCTCGCCGCGCCCGACGCCGGCCGGGCCCGGGACTACCTGCGCTCGCGTGGCTACGACGGGCAGACGGTCCGCCAGTTCCGCCTGGGCTGGGCCCCTGACGACTGGGATGCCTTCAGCCGCGCGTCGGGCCTGCCGGACCGGGTGCTCGCGGACGCCGGCCTCGCCTTCGTCAACCGGCGCGGCAGGCTGCAGGACTCGTTCCGGGGGCGCGTGCTCTTTCCCATCTGCGACCCCTCCGGTCGACCGGTGGCCCTGGGCGGGCGGGTCCTGCCCGGTGCCGAGGGCCGTGGGGGAGCCGCAGAGCCCAAGTACAAGAATTCGCCAGAGACCGCGATCTACGCCAAGCGGCGCACCCTGTACGGGTTGAACTGGGCCAAGCACGACGTCGTGGCGAGCGGCGAGGTCGTGGTCTGCGAGGGCTACACCGACGTCATCGGCTGCTTCCAGGCAGGGGTGCCCCGGGCCGTCGCCACGTGCGGCACCTCCCTTGCCGAGGAGCACTTCACGCTGCTGCGGAACTTCGCGCGCCGGGTGGTCCTCGCCTACGACGCCGACCGGGCCGGGCAGTCGGCGGTCTCGAGGGTCTACGAGTGGGAGCGCCGCCACGAGGTCGACGTGGCGGTGGCCGCCCTGCCAGCCGATGCCGATCCCGCTGACCTCGCTCGAAGCGACCCGGAAGCCCTGCGGCGGGCGATCGCCCATGCCCGACCGTTCCTCCAGTTCCGGGTGGAGCGGGTGTGGGAAGGCGCCGACCTCTCCACGGCCGAGGGCAGGGCGCGGGCGGCCGACGCGGCCCTGGCCGCGGTGGCCGAGCATCCCGACGACCTCGTGCGCGACCAGTACGTCATGCAGGTTGCCGACCGGTGCCGGCTGGACCCGACGCTCGTCCGCCAGCGTCTGGAGCACGCCCGGCGCCGGCCTGTGCCCCCGCCGAGCCGCGACCGCATGCCCCGGCATCGCCTGCGCGCCGGCATGTCCGGACCGGACGACCAGCCCGCCGGACCGCGCGACAGGCCCGTCGGACGGGGCTCCCGGCAGAGCGCCCCGGAGGGGTCTCGCCGCGACGCCAGCGGTTCAGGCCGTACCCGGCCGGCTCGCCGCCCGGCGAAAGCCGGCAGCCGGCCTGGTCTCGAGGCGCTCCGGCTGGCCGTGCACCGGCCGGAGGCGGTTGCCCACCGCCTCGAGGCGTGCCTGTTCACCGACGAGGTGCAGCGGCAGGCCTTCGAGGCGCTGGCGGCGGCCGAGAACCTGCACGAGGCGATCGAGTCCGCGGGGGAGGAGGCGGCGGAGCTGTTGCGGCGCGTGGCGGTGGAGGAGCCGCTCGCGAACGACGGCTTCCTCGGCGATCCGGTCGACGCCGTGGTGCACCAGCTGGTGCGCGAGGCGACCCGGCGCGAGCTGGCGCGCCTGCAGGCCGAGGCCCGGGTACGGGGTGCCGAGCTCAGCTCGGCGGCCGCCGAGACCGCCCGCCTGCGCCTGTGGGTCGAGGAGCTCGACGATCCCCAGACGTGCCACCTTGCCGGGGAGCGGTTGCTAGCGTGGCTGATCGCGAGAGGGGAGTCAGGTTGATCAGCGCGCGCGACCGGCG
Source organism: Acidimicrobiales bacterium (assembly GCA_035293965.1). Lineage (GTDB taxonomy): Bacteria > Actinomycetota > Acidimicrobiia > Acidimicrobiales > RAAP-2 > DATGLW01. The sequence continues at coordinate 4,616 of DATGLW010000074.1, read as the reverse complement.
GGGAGCCAACGGCGACCAACCGAACATGATCTGGCCGGGAAGGTCCCCGGCAGCGGGGCGTCCTCCGGGCTTGCCCGGCGGCGTCGCCACCGAGGAGTTCGACGCCCTGCTCGCGGCGGGTCGCGAGCGGGGCCGCCTCACGCCCGGCGAGATCGTAGAGGCCGTGCCCCAGGTCGAGCTCACCCCCGACACCATCGCGACCCTCGTGGCGCGGGTCGAGGCCGAGGGCATCGAGCTGGTCGACGATCTCGGGGAGGAGCGCCTCGCCGAGGCGGTCACCGAGAGCGCGGTCGACGACGAGGGCGCCACCGGCATCGTGAGCCCCTCGGGGGCCCCTGCCGGGCCACTCCAGCCCAGCCCGGACCGAGCCGTCGGTGGGCGCAGGGCGTCGGCACCGGCCTCGGGTCGGGGTGTCGGGAAGAAAGCGGAGGACGACAGGGGCGCCGGGCGGGCGCGAAGCCGCGCACCGAGCTCCGACTACTTCGGCGGCGCCTCCGAGGATCCGGTCCACACCTACCTGAAGGAGATCGGCAAGGTCCCCCTCCTCACCGCCGAGCTCGAAGTCGAGATGGCCCGGCGCATCGAGGAGGGGAACGAGGCGGCGCTGCGCTTGGAGCGTCGCAGGCTGGCGGCCGAACCCGCAGGCAGCGCCGGTCCCGACGCTCGTGGTGCGGACGGGCGCGGCCCGCAGGCCGGCGCCACCGATGACCGAGCCCAGTGCGCCGACACGGATCTCGACTTCCACGACCGCCGCCTCGTGCGGCGCGGCCAGCAGGCCAAGGAGGCGCTCATCGAGGCCAACCTGCGACTGGTGGTCTCCATCGCCAAGCGCTATCGCAACCGCGGCCTCGCCTTCCTCGACCTCATCCAGGAGGGCAACGTCGGCCTCATGCGGGCCGTGGACAAGTTCGACTACACGAAGGGTTTCAAGTTCTCCACGTACGCGACGTGGTGGATCCGCCAGGCGATCACCCGCGCCATCGCCGACCAGGGGCGCACGATCCGCATCCCCGTCCACATGGTCGAGACGATCAACAAGGTCGTCTGGGCCCAGCGGCAGCTCCTCCAGGAGCTGGGGCGGGAGCCGACCACAGAGGAGATCGCCCAGCGGGTCGAGTTCCCGATCGAGCGGGTCAGGGAGATCCAGCGCATCAACCAGGACACGGTGTCCCTCGAGCAGCCCGTGGGGGAGGAAGACGACTTCAGCCTGTCCGACCTCATCGAGGACCGCGGCGCGGTGGTCCCCGACGACGCCGCCGCCCGGGCCATGCTCGACCGGGCGGTCAAGGACGCCCTCGACCAGCTCTCCGATCGCGAGAAGGGGATCGTCCGGCTCCGGTTCGGGCTCGACGACGGCAAGATCCGTACTCTCGAGGAGGTCGGCAAGGAGTTCGGCGTCACCCGAGAGCGGGTGCGCCAGATCGAGTCGAAGACCCTGGCGAAGCTCCGGCGGCCGGATGCCGCCTACCTGCTGCGCGACTACCTCGAGGAGGCCTGAACCGCCCGGCTCTTGCGCGCCTGCATGGTGCCGCCCCGGAAGGCGCCGGCCCCGGAGGCGCCACAGCCCGCTTCGAGCTGCCGGCGGAGCGGAGCCATGGCCGGCCGGGCCGCTGCTATGGTCGTGCGGCTCGGGATGCCGGTCCGGGGTAGCTCAATGGCAGAGCAAGCGGCTGTTAACCGCTAGGTTGAGAGTTCGAGTCTCTCCCCCGGAGCTGCCTGTTCCGACCGACCTGCTCAACGCCTGTTCGTCACTCACTGCGCGCGCTCGGGCTGGCAGGGGGCGCACCAAGCGGAGCACACTGTCTCGGTGCCCGTGCCCGACTACGAGGCGGTCCTCGACACCCTCCCCGACCGCTCTCCCGCCGAGCTCGTGGACGTCCTGGCGACGGCCGCTCGGCCGTTGGCAGCACGTGACCTGCGCGTCTACCTCTCCGACTTCGAGGGTTCGACGCTCCAGCTGGTCCTGCCCGACGGCGAAGCCGACCAGGAAGAGGTCGCGTCGGCCGACGTGGCGGGCTCGCTGGCGGGCCGCGTGTTCCGCACGGGCGAGGTGGCGGTGGCCGAGCGCGACGAGGGGGTGCAGGTCTGGGTGCCGCTCCTCGAGCGAGCGGAGCGAACCGGGGTCGTCACGTTCACGGTGCCGGAGGGGAGTGACGAGATCCTCGCCGAGTGCGTCCGCCTAGGGCGCTTCGCCGGCCTGTTGGTGCGCAGCTTCGCCCGCACCACCGACCTCTTTCATCTCCGCCGCCGGCGGCAGTCTATGACCCTCGCCGCCGGGATGCAGTGGGACCTCCTCCCGCCGCTCACGGTGCGCTGCGCCCGGGCGCTCGCATGCGGGCGCCTGGAGCCGGCCTACGAGATCGCCGGCGACGCCTTCGACTACGCCCTGAACGGGGAGCACCTCCACGCGGGAGTCTTCGACGGCATGGGCCACGGTGTCCACTCGACCCTGATGACCGGCCTGGCTGTCGGCGCGTACCGCCATGCCCGGCGGGCGGGCCACCCGCTCGCCTCCCTGCACGGCGCCATCGACGAGGCCATGGCCGGCCAATACGGCGGGGAGGCGTTCGTGACGGCCGCCCTGGCGCGCCTGCGCATGGACGATGGCCTCCTCGAGTGGTCGAACGCGGGGCATCCGGGTCCGCTCCTGCTCCGGGAGCGCCGGGTCGTCCGCCAGCTCGTGTGCGCCCCGTCGCTTCCCCTCGGGCTCGGCGGCGAGTGCCGCGAGGTCGCCGCCGAGCAGCTCGAGCCCGCCGACTGCGTGCTGTTCTTCACCGACGGGGTCGTCGAGGGCCGGGCTGCGACCGGGGGCGAGTTCGGGGTCGAGCGTCTCGTCGAGCGCGTCGAGCACCATGCTGCCTCGGGCGCGGCGCCCGACGAGATGCTGCGCCGCCTCCTCGACGACGTGATGGACTACAACGCCCGCAAGCTCCGCGACGACGCCTCGCTGCTCCTCGTGAGCTGGCACGGGAGTCCGCCGGCCAGCTCGGACCCCGAGCGGTCGGCCGCGCCCTGACGTAGGGTCAGGGCGTCGGGGTGTGGTTGACCATCCACCGGATGCCGTAGCGGTCGAGGACGACACCCCAGTAGCCCCAGGGCATGTCGGCCATCGGGGAGCCTTCCGAACCGCCTTCTGCGAGCGCCCCGTACAGGCGGTCGGCCTCGTGCCTGTTGTCCACGTCGAGGCACAAGGTGGTGTTGTTGCCGATCCGGGTCTCCTGGCCCATCGACCGCAGCATGTCGGTCGCCATGAGCACGTGGCCGCCGAGGATCGGCAGTTCGGCGTGCATGACGAGCCCCTGTTCGCCCGCCGGGAGGTCCGCCGGGCCAGCGTCGGGCAGGTCGCCGTATCGGGTGAGGCCCGTGACCTCGGTCCCGAAGACGCCCGCATAGAACGACAAGGCTTCCTCCGCCTGGCCCTGGAAATTGAGGTACGTGGCCACTCGCGCCATGGGACTCCTCGGTCCGGGGGCGCTCAGGGCGCCCGCGCCGTCGCCCGCTGTCCTGGTGCTGCGCCAGCGGACCCCGGCGTCAGGTCCGGTCGGCGACGAGCTCCACCTCGGCCGTGCCGGGCGCCAGCAGCTCGCCGAGGTCGTCAGTCTCCCACACGTCGAGCGTCACGAGCACCGAGCGACCCTCGCGGTGGACCGCGACGACCTTGCCGCCGGCCCTGAGCGTCCTGCCACGCAGCAGGGGCCGGCGGAGCCGGATGTCGAGGCGGCGGACCCGCCCCTGCCTGCCCATCCAGTTGCGCAGCAGAACGTGGAGGTAGGCGTGCTCGAGTGGGGCCATGATGAACGCGGCGTCGAACCCTTCGGAGCGGGCGACGTCGTCGTCGAAGTGGTGGCCGACGATGTGGGCCGGGTTTACGGCCGCATAGCGCACCCAGTGCAGCAGCGAACCCTCCCGCTCGAAGACGGGGAGCTCCATGCCCGGGACGATCGCTCCGACGTCGACCGGCACGGTCAGTACCGCACGAAGACGGTGTCGACCGTCTTCACCCAGGCGCCATCCTGGTTGGTCAGCTCCTCGGACACGGTCGTGTAGAGCTGGAGGCCCATGCGGCCCTCCCGCTCGGCGTACTCGGTGATGCGGGTGGTGGCGCGGATGACGTCGCCCGGTCGCATCCGCACCTCGCCGTAGCGGGCGCGGATCTCACCCTGGAGGACTGCCCGGAACGGGGGAGGCTCCACACCGAGTGCCGCCTCGAAGGCCCCGACCCGGTGCGTGCCCTCCGGCGGCGAGCGGCGGGCCGGGCCAGGTTCCTTGGTGATCCACGCCAGCGGGTTGAACTCGTCGGGGGCCACGATGCCACCCATCGCGACGGTCGCCGGATCGTCCTCGTCCCAGAATTCGGGAGGGGGGACCTCGGGGTGGTACACGGCGAGCGCCCAGCGGCGGATGTCGGATGCGGCGATGGGGTAGGAGGTCGCCTCGTCCATGACCACGCCGACGATGGCGCGCATCTCGTCGGTGATGAGGGTGCGCACCTCGCCGACCCTACTGCCCGAGTAGGCAGGCCGGACGCACCGGCGGGAGGGCTCACGTCGGCGGGCTCACGTCGGTGGGCTCACGTTGGCGGGCTCACGTTGGCGGGCTCACGTCGGCGGGCTCAC